>JAFMRC010000003.1 GCA_017354375.1 Nocardiopsaceae bacterium
CCCGCGGGCTAGGTTCAGGGCAGCTCGGTCATCAGGTCGGCGGCTGTCTCCATGCCCTTGCGCCATACCGAGCGCGCGACGATCTTGCGCAGGTCGGCCCGGTCCTTGTACTTCTCGGCGACCTCGCGGACCTCGGCCAGCAGGCCCTCAGACAGCGTGGTCGGCTCCAGGCCGAGCGCGAGGAACTGGTCGTTGCGGACGACCAGTTCGTTCTCGTCGGCTTCTTGCCGCGGGTTCGGCAGGTGCGCGACATCGGCGCCGGTGACGTCGGAGATCAGCTTGGCCAGGTCCATGACACGGTGCACTTCGGTGATCTGGTTGCGGACCAGCGGCTTGTCGCCCGCGGTCGGCGGGTTCTCGATCGCGAGCTCGATGCACCGCACGGTGTCCTTGATGTGGATGAACGCGCGGGTCTGGCCGCCACTGCCGTGC
The DNA here is from genome assembly GCA_017354375.1 of Nocardiopsaceae bacterium. Classification (GTDB taxonomy): domain Bacteria; phylum Actinomycetota; class Actinomycetes; order Streptosporangiales; family Streptosporangiaceae; genus Trebonia. Next base: position 433 of record JAFMRC010000003.1, read on the forward strand.
ACGGTCAGCGGGTGCTTGATGGCGGCCTGCATGAGGAAGCGGTTCAGCACGGTGCCGTAGTCGCCGTCGTAATCGAACCGGTTGATCAGGCGCTCGTCCCTGGCCGTCTGCTCGGTCTGCGTGCCCCACACGATGCCCTGGTGCAGGTCGGTGATGCGCAGGCTGTCGTTCTTCGAGTAGAACGCGAACAGCAACTGGTCCAGGGTCTTGGTCATGTGGTAGACCGACCCCGGGTTGGCCGGGTGCAGTATCTCCCGCTCCAGTTCGCCGTCGGGCGTGTCAACCTTGACGGTCAGGTACCCCTCGGGAATCGGGGCGCTTCCGGACCAGCCATACCCGTAGACCCCCATGGTGCCGAGGTGCACGATAGAGGCGTCGACGCCGGTGTCGACGATGGCGGTCAGCAGGTTGTGGGTGGCGCGGACGTTGTTGTCCACGGTGTAGCGCTTGGTCTTCTCCGAGCGCATCGAGTACGGCGCGGCGCGCTGCTCGGCGAAGTGCACCACGGCGTCCGGACGCAGCTCGAGGAGCAGGCTGGCCAGCCGGTCGTATTCGGTCGCGAGGTCGATGTTGACGAACCCGATCTCCCGTCCGGAAACCTCTTGCCAGGCCCGGAGGCGCTCTCCGATCGGCACGATAGGCGTGAGCGAATCGACCTCAAGATCGACGTCTATCTTCCTGCGGCTGAGGTTGTCCAGGATGGTGACGTCGTGGCCGCGGTCCGACAGGTACAGCGAAGTCGGCCAGCCGCAGAAACCATCACCCCCAAGTACGAGGACGCGCATTCAGACTCCCATCGCAGATAGCAGCGGACCCTTGTGCCGCCCCTGGTGAATGGGGTGCGGCTCTTGTTGCTTTCCGGAGTTTACATGTGTGAGTGTGTCGGCACAGTAAACCGCAATCGGCGGTACTGAGTGATGGCTACCTACCCGGCCGGATGTGTGATAATCATCACCGGTTTCTCTCATGTCATCACCTGCCTCTCTTGTGTGGGAACCGCCCCATGCGTGAGCGTCGGCGTCATGTGAGCACCGACTTCATGGCATCCAGGGCTGCCTGGATGTTGCTCACCGAGTTGGCGTAGGACAGGCGGAGGAAGCCCTCTCCGTTCGGGCCGAACGCGCTTCCCGCAAGCGCCGCGACCCCGGCCTCGGCCAGCAGCCGTGATTCGAGGTCGGCCGATGTCATCCCGGTTCCCGTGATGTTGCAGAACGCGTAGAACGCGCCGGCCGGGGCCAGGCAGCTGATGCCGGGGATGTCGTTCAGCCCCGCCACGATGATGTCCCGGCGGCGGCGGAATTCCGCGACCATCTCCGTCACCGGATCCCACGGTCCCTCCAGCGCCGCCAGCGCGGCGTACTGGCTGAACGCGGAGGTGCATGACACCGAGTTGATCGCGAGCCGGGTGACCGGCTCGGCCAGCCAGGCGGGGAACACGCCGAAGCCCAGCCGCCAGCCGGTCATCGCGAACGTCTTCGACCACCCGTCCAGCAGGATCGTGCGGTCCGCCATCCCGTCGAATTCGAGGACGCTCGTGTGCTCCCCGCCATACCTGATCGCCCAGTACACCTCATCCGACAGCACGACCAGGTCGTGCCGCTGCGCGAGTTCCGCGATCGCCGCGCAGTCCTCGCGGGTGAGCGCGCCGCCGCAGGGGTTGTGCGGTGAGTTGAGGATGAGCAGCTTGGACCGCGGGGTGATCAGCCGCGCCAGCTCGTCGACGTCGATCCGGAACTGGTTGCCCTCTCGCAGCGGCACCGGTACCGGCGTCGCGTCGGCGAACGAGGTGATCGACTCGTACATGGGGAATCCCGGGTCGGGGTACAGCACCTCATCGCCCGGCCCGGCCAGCGCGAGGATCGTGAAGAACATCACTGGCTTCGCCCCCGGGGTGACCACCACCCGGTCGGGGGAGACCCGCATCCGCCCGGTCCGTTCGAGGAAGGCGGCGATCCCCTCGCGCAACGCGGGGATGCCCGGGGCCGGAACGTAATGCGTGTGGCCGTCCTCCAGCGCCGCGACCGCCGCCTCGCGGATATGCGGCGCGGTCGGGAAGTCCGGCTCCCCGATCTCCAGGTGGATGATCGGCTGCCCTGTGGCCTCCAGTGCCTTTGCGCGGGCCAGCAACTCGAAGGCGGATTCGGTGCCGAGCTTCGACATGCGCTCGGCCAGCGGGAAACCTGTCATGCCCAGATCATAGGGGCCGTGACCACGCTCCCGATGCCATCCTCCTCACTCCTCGCCCTCACTCCTCGCCGGAGAACCGTCCCCAGGCGGACTGGCGGGTCATGCCGAGGGCCTCGCCGATCTTCGCCCAGGTCGCGCCGAGCGCGCGCGCCCGCCGCACCAGGGTGGTGAGGTTCTCCTCCACCTGGGCGCCCGCCGCCGCCATCTTCGGCAGCAGGTCCAGCGCCGCCTCGACGCTGTCGATCTGCTCCCACATGGGTGGCCGCGGCAGGTCGGCCTGGCCGCCCGGCCCGGCCCCGGTTCTCGCGCTCGGCTCGGCTCCGGTTCCGCCGCCCGGCTCGGCCAGCATGTCCACCCTGTCCTCGATGATCTGCACGCACAGATCCACGCACTCGTCGCAGATGTATACGCCCGGCCCGGCGATCAGTTTGCGCACCTTAGTGTTCGGCTTTGTGCAGAACGAGCAGGCCGCGACCGCCCGCCGCCTCCTGCTCTCGGTCATCTCCGTGCTCTTGGTCATCTCCGTGCTCTCGGCCGGTTCCGTGGTCTCGGTCATCGTGCGCATCCTCCTGATGTCAGGCGCTTCCTGACACTGTAAGGCGATTCCTGACACCAGGCAAGCGGATCAGGATCCGGGGTGCCGACGCTAACATCGGGTGAGCAACGGAGGGTTCGCCTGACCATGGCCGACGCGATATTCACCGAGCCGCGACTGGCGGCGATCTACGATTCGCTGGACCCGGACCGGTCCGATCTCGCCTTCTACGTCGGGATGGCGGTGGAGTTCGGGGCGCGGTCGGTGCTGGACATCGGGTGCGGGACCGGGACATTTTGCTGCATGCTGGCATGCCTCGGGTACACGGTCACGGGCGTGGATCCGGCGCTGGCGTCGCTGGACATCGCGCGGGCCAAGCCATACGCGGACCGGGTGACCTGGGTACACGGGACCGGGGCGGACCTGCCGCTGTCCTTGACGGCGGACCTGGCCACGATGACCGGGAACGTGGCGCAGGTGTTCACGTCCGACGACGAGTGGGCGTCGGTGCTATCGGCGGCTTACACCGTGCTGCGGCCCGGCGGGCACCTGATCTTCGAGACCCGGGATCCGGCGAAGCGGGGCTGGGAGCGGTGGAACCCCGAGCAGTCCTTCATCCGCGCGGACATCCCCGGCACCGGGATCGTCGAGACCTGGGACGAGGTGACGGCCGTGGACGGCGAGTGGGTCACCTTCCGGGGCACCTTCGTGTTCAGGTCTGACGGCGCCGTGCTGACGTCGGAATCTACGCTGCGGTTCCGGTCCCGGGAGGCGGTCGCGACGTCGCTTGCGACGGCGGGCTTCACCGTGTCCGAAGTCCGCGATGCTCCCGACCGTCCTGGCATGGAGTTCGTCTTCGTCGCCCGCCGCGGCGCCTGACACGGGAAGTTCACCGGGGCCGCGCGCCCGGTCTATGGTGACGCAATGGAGATCGTCGAGTTCCGCCCGGAGCGGGAGCAATACGCCTACACATTCGGGGGAGTAGCGCCGGTCATGAAGGTGCGGCCCGGAACGGTGCTACGGCTGTGGACGGACGACGCGTTCGGGGGTGCGCTGCGGTCGGTCACGGACCTGCCCAGCGAGAAGCTGACCATGCCGTTCGTGAACCCGCAGACCGGGCCGTTCTACGTGGAGGGCGCCGAGCCCGGGGACGCCCTCGCGCTGCACCTGGCCAGCCTGGCCCCGGCCCGGTCGTTCGGGGCGTCCAGCACGATCCCGTTTTTCGGCGGGCTGACCAGCACCGACCACACCGCCACGCTGCAGGATCCGCTGCCGGAGCGAACCTGGATCTACGAGGTGGACACGGCGAGGGGGACGGTGGGCTTCGAGGCCCATTCCAGCGACCTGCGACTGGAACTGCCGATGGACCCGATGCTCGGCACCGTGGGCGTGGCCCCCGGGGCGGGGGAGGCGCGGTCCTCGCTGGTGCCGGACGCGTTCGGCGGCAACATGGACACCCCGGAAATGCGCGCGGGTGTGACCTGCTACCTGCCGGTCAACGTCACCGGCGCGCTGTTCTCCGTCGGCGACGGGCACTACCGCCAGGGCGAGGGCGAGGCGTGCGGCACCGCCGTCGAGGGGGCGATGGACGTCACGCTCATCGTGGACCTGATCAAGGGCGGCGCGCCCGGCTGGCCTCGGATCGAGTCCGACGATTACCTCACGGTCGTCGGGTCCGCCCGGCCGCTCGAGGACGCCTGGCGGATCAGCCAGGCCGGGATGGTGGCGTGGCTGCGGGCTCTCTACGGGCTGGACAAGATGGACGCATACCAGCTGCTGTCGCAGGTCAGCGAGTCGCCGCTGGCGAACGTGGTGGATGCCAACTACAGCGCCACCTCGAAGGTGCCCAAGGCCCTGCTGCCGCGCCGCGACGCCTACGACGGCATGCACCGCCACCTGCGCGGCGTGGCTCGCGAAAAGCTGGCGGTCGCCTAACGTGCCAGGTGCGCATTCGGGTCGGCTAGAGGCTGCCCAAGTACGCACTCGGCACGCTGGCACTGGTCGCGCCTGGAGGCTTCCACGGCCACGGTCGCGCCTGGTGGCATGCGCCGCGACCTGTGCGGTGTGGCCGCGGGCCTGCGACTCGCGGCGTTCAATTCTTATCCGCCCGCAACCCTTTGGCGGCGCGGTCCGTCCTAGGAGGCATGAAGCGCATTACATGCCTGCCGCTGACCATCTGCGCGATTCTCGGATCCGCGCTGGCTACTAGCGCGTGCCATTCGGACGGCTCCGGTGCCGCCGCGGTCCGGAATTCGGGAAGCAGCGCGAGTGCCACCGCTATCGCGAAGCCGGCGAGTTCCCATTCGGCGAGGCCGGTTGCCGCCGCTTCGGCGACTCCGGCGGCTGATTCCACGTCTTCCTCGTCGGCTCCGTCGCCCAGCAGCACGGCGACCGGGCCTGGGGCGTCCGCGCCCCGCGTGGTCGCCGACTGCGCCAAGGCGTCCACCCGGCCGTCGGGCATCGTGATCGCTTGTGCCGACCATGGCCTCGGCGTCGAGAAGATGACCTGGACCAGCTGGGGCACCTCGTCGGCGACCGGCCAGGGCATCTTCTACGAGAATCAGTGCCAGCCCAGCTGCGCGAAGGGAAAGACCGCGACCTATCCGGTGCAGGTGACGCTCTCGAAGGTGAAGACCTCGTCCCAGGGCGCCTACTTCAGCGAGCTGACGGTCACCTGGAAGGGCGCCAAGCCCTCCAACTCGACACCGAACCACTTCCCCCTCATGCCCCCCGTCTCCTAGCCCTCCGCCCCACCTGCCCGGCTACCCCGCCAACGTGCCAGGTGCGCATTCGGGCCGGCTAGAGCGTGACCGAGTGCGCATTCGGCTCGCAGCGGGGGAAGGGCCAGCCGCAAGCGGGAGGGCGGGCCGCAATCGGGAGGGGAGGGCGGCCGCAGCGGGAGGGGGCTTCAGCTGATCCAGTACCGGCGCTTGGGTGGCTTTCCCGGGCCGGTCTCGATCACGGAGTCGAGTTCGCCGCCGCAGCGCTCGATGACGGTCGCCGAGCCCGCGTTGTCGTCGTCGCAGGTGACGAGCGTCCGGCCCACGCCGACGGCGCGGGCGAGGACCAGGCTCTGCCGGAGAATCTCGGTGGCGTAGCCGCGCCGCCGGTACGGCGGAAGGACGGCGTAGCCGATGTGGCCGCCCTCCCGCCACAGGAAGTCGTTCAGCTCGTGCCGGATGGAGGCCCGCCCGACGAGGGTGCCCGCGACATCGGCGACCAGGAAGGTACTGGGAACCAAGCGGTCGGGGAGATTCACGCCGCGGCGGGCGTCGTCCAGGAACCCCAGGTACCGGCTCCAATCCATCCCGGGCTCGTAGCCGAGGCCGAAGATGAAGTCCTCCGCGGCCATGACCTCGTGCCCGTGCCGGAACGCCCCCTCGTCGTCGGCCCGCAACGGCCGCAGGCGCAACGCCGTGCGTGCCCCAGTCCCGTCGCTCGTCACCGGGACAGGCTAACGGAGAGCCTCCCGTGGCCCCACTCAATTTCCGGCTAACGGAGGCCGATGCCTGCCGGGTGCTTGCGGAGGATCTCCGGGTCGTGGGTGGGCAGGACGAGGTCGCCGGCCGACCGTGCCCACTCCATCGCCTCGAAGCACTGGCGGATGTCGACGGCGGCGCCGACCGGCACGTTGCGCTCCAGGTTGGCGTAGGTCCAGATCGTGTCGCCGGGAATCACCACGCGGCCTTCCTCCGTCGGGATCGTGAACGCCGCGCTGTCGGCGGTGTGGCCGCCCACGTGGCGGATCTCCACGCCGGGCAGCGGGGTGGCGCCGTCGGCGGTGAGGTCGACCCGTTCGGCCTGCTCGGCGAGGAAGTCCGTGACCCGCGCCGGGAAGATCGGGTCGGCCACCATGCCCGGGACGGACCGGCGCAGCTCCTGGTGGACCTTCCATCCCCGCTCGGACACCACGAACCGGGCGTTCGGGAAGAGTTCCACGTTGCTGGCGTGGTCCCAGTGGAAGTGGGTGATCGCGACCACGTCCACGTCCTGGGGCCGCACGCCCTCCTCCGCCAGCAGGGCGGTCACCGCCTGCTCGCCGCGGGTCGGCCGGGCGAGGCCTTCGGTTCCGAGGTCGGCGAGGAGGAGCTCGTTCACCGGCGCGAACGTGGACGTGCCGCAGTCCACGACGGCGGTGAGGCCCTCGCCGCGCACCAGGAACACGTAGTAGTAGAACTCGACGCGCTCGTCCCAGCCGGACTGGAAGAACACCTGCGGTCCGCGTACCTGCTGGGTGGCGTAGTGCAGTGGCTTGATCGTGTAGCTCACCGGAATCGTCCTTCGCTAGCTGGCGGGTCGGGTGGGGCGGGGCCCAGGCGCCTGAAATCCGTTCGGCATAATGATTTTTCGCCTAGCGGCGGGAGGCCTAGCGGCGGGAGGCCCAGCGGCGGGAGGCCGGCCTTCCTGGCGTCGGCCGCGCGGGCGGTGCGCAGCAGCAGGGCCGCGTCCCGGGCATCGGCCAGGCCGGAGACGATCGACCCCGGGCGGCCGGCGATCGCCGCGGTGAAGGCCTCCTGCTCGTGGATGTAGGAGTCCTCGTAGGCGGGGATCGCGAACCCGAGCGAGCCCAGCGGGCGGCGGAACAGGCTGTCGCGCCAGTTGTAGGTGGCGCTGCCCCGGTCGCCGAGCACCTTGACCGTGAACATCCACGGGTCGCTGCTCTCGTCGTCGACGGCGAACGAGGCGAAGTGGTGGACGCTGAGCCCGCGGGGGTAGTGCCAGGTCATCCACGCCTGGTCGGTCTCGGGATGGGCCTCCCAGGCCGGCTCCATGCAGCCCGCGTACACCAGGTCGGGGACGCCGAACAGCGCCAGCGCCAGGTAGGCGTGGTGGACCATCACCTCGTCGAGGATGCCGCCGTAGTGCCGGGCGACCTCTTCGGGGTGGCGGATCACGTAGGTGATCCAGGCGGCGCGGATGGTCCCGAGGTCGCCGGCCGTCACGAGCCGCCGCAGCGCGGTGAACTCGGGCTGGTAGGCGTAGTTGTGCCCCGGCATGCAGACCAGGTCCCGGGCGGCGGCGGCTTCCTCGATCCGCGTGACGGCGTCCGGCTCGGCGACCGGTTTCTCGATGAACACCGGCCGGCCGGCCGCCAGGGCCTTCATCGCGACCTCTTCGTGCGCGTGCGACGGGGTCAGCGCGAATACCGCCTGGACCGCGTCGTCGGAGAGCGCAGCGTCCAGGTCCGGGTAGCAGGTGACGCCCCACTGTTCCGCGCGCTGGCGGGCGAGGTCGGCCCGGGGCTCCACGATGCCGGCCACGGTGATGTGCCCGCCCTCGACGGCGGCGCGGTGGTGCAGCTCGGCGACCATTCCCGCGCCGGCGAAGCACACCCCCAGGGGCTGCTGCCCGTTCATTGGCCTCCCATTCATTGGTCGAGCACCCGGTTGGTCAGGTCGGCGAGGGTGACCTCGTCGCGCGCGGCGTCGAGCGAGACCCGGCCCCGGGACATCACGACGAACCGCTCGCAGACTTGGTACGCCTGGTGCAGATTATGCGTGATCAGGACGCTGGAGACGCCCTCGTCGCGGAGCCTGCGGACGTATCCGAGCAGCGCCTCGGTCTCCCGCACGGCGAGCGCGCTCGTCGGCTCGTCGAGCAGCAGCAGGGAGCGCTTGAAGTGCACGGCCCTGGCGATGGCCACGGCCTGCCGCTGCCCCCCGGATAGCTCGCTGACCAGGCGGTCGGTGTCGATGTGCGCGCCGATCTCGATATCACTGCGCAGGATGTCGCTCGCGGCGTCGCGCATCCGCCTGGTCCGCAGGAACCCGCCGCGCACCGTATCTTCCCGGCCGAGGAAGACGTTGCGCCAGATCGGCATCGACTCGCACAAGGCCCCGTCCTGGTAGATCGGCTCGATGCCGAGTTCGGCCGACGCGCGCCTGGAGCCGAGGGGGGCGGGCTTGCCCTCCCAGAAGATGGATCCGGCGTCGGCCCTCTCCACCCCGGCCATGATCTTGACGAGGGTGGACTTCCCGGCGCCGTTGTCGCCGAACAGGCCGACGGTCTCGCCCTTGCCGACCGTGAACGACACGTCGCGCAGGGCCTGGACCTGCCCGTAGGACTTGCTGATGTCACGCAGCTCCAGCAGGGGAGCCGGGGAATCCGTCATCGGCGCATCACCCGTTCCCTTGCCGTGCCGCGCGACCGCGGGCGAACTGGTTGAGCCCGGCGGCGGCGATGATCAGCAGGCCGACGAACAGCTGCAGGTAGAAGCCCGGCGCCCGGAGCAGCAGCAGCACGTCCTGGATCAGGTAGATCAGCGCGGAGCCGAGCACGATGCCGAGCATCGTGCCCCGGCCGCCCATCAGCGCGACGCCGCCGATCACGCAGGCCGCTATCGCGTTCAGGGGCAGGTCGGTGCCCTGCCCCGGGACGATGGACTGGACCCGGCTGGTGGCCAGGATCCCGGCCAGCGCGGCGGTCACGCCCGCGATGGCGAACGCGATCGTCTTGACCCTGCGAGTCCGCACCCCGACCGCCCGCGCCGCCGTGGCGTTGCCGCCCGCCGCGTAGAACCAGTTGCCAAGGCGGTGCCGGTGCAGCAGCAGGCCGCAGACCACGGCGAGGACGATGAACCAGCAGAACTCCACCTCCAGGACGCCGAAGCTCCCGCTGGTAGCGGTCACGAAGGCGCCCGTGGGGGTGAAGCTGACGAACCCCGCGCCGTGGTACAGCAGCGTGAACCCCTCCCAGAACAGCCCGCTGCCCAGCGTCGTGATGAACGAGGGAATCCGCAGCCAGAAGGTGACCGCCGCGTTCAGCAGGCCGATGAGCAGCCCAACCAGCAGCGCGATCGCGGCGGCCCCCCACGGGGACATGCCGTATCCCGTTACCAGGTTGGCCATCACGATCGCGGCGAAGGTGTAGTTCGCGCCCACGGAGAGGTCGAACTCTCCGGCGATCATCAGCAGCCCGACGCCGATCGCGACGATCCCCAGCTCGGGGATCGCCTGCAGCATCACCTGGAAGTTGCCCGTCGTCACGTAGGCGAACTTGCCGGGCGCGACCAGGCCCGCGATGACGCAGCCGACCTGCGCCACGACGAAGACCGCGAGGATGTCGAGGTCGGCGCGCCGGGCGCGCTCCATCCGGCCGAGCCGGACGACCTCGGGCCGGCTCGCTTCGGCGGTCTGCGTGGTCATGTCAGCACACCCGTGCGCACCTTCATTGTCAGCACACCTCTAGTACACCGTGCCGGCCAGCTTGGCGATCTGGCGCACGTTCGAGGAATTGACGATCTTGTTCCCGGTGTTCACGTCCGACGGCGTCGATCCGTAGGCGAGGTTCAGCGCGAGCTGCGTCACCGAGTAGTAGCCCTGGAGGTAAGGCTGCTGCTCGATGGTGGCGAGGATGCTGCCGTTCTCGATCGAGGTGGCGATCTGCTGGCTGAGGTCGAATCCGGCGATGGCGGCGTGCGTGTGCGCGGCCTTGGTCGCGCTCGGCGCGACCTGCAGCGGCACCTGCCCCAGCGCCAGTATCACCTTGGTTCCCTGGTGGCCGAGCAGGTACTGGGTCTCGGTCGTCTGCGCTTGCGCCAGGTCGAAGCTGGTGCTCACCACGTCGCACTTCGCGCCGACGGCCTTCAGCGCGCGGTTGGCGCCAGCCGCCCGGCCGCTCGCGTAGACCGCCGTCGGATCCTCGACCGGGCAGAACACCTGGGCTCCATGGGGCACCTTGCCCGCGTCCACCAGTTGCTTCGCGGCCTGGTAGCCGGCCTGCTCGAAGTTCTGGCCGACGTAGGACAGCACGCAGTTACGGACCTGCCCGGCCGTCGCGGTGACGTTGAACGCCACGACCGGGATGCCCTTGGCGTGCGCGGCGCAGATCGACTTGGTGTAGGCGGTGTTGCTCGGGATGGACACGGCGAGCCCGCTCACCCCGCTGGCCGTCGCCGTCTCGATCTGATTGACCTGCGTGGAGGTGTTGGAGTTGCTGTACTCCACGTTGAGGTTGATGCCGTAGACCTTGGCGGCGGCGCGTGCCCCGTTCACGACCGGGTTGAAGAACGGGGTGGACTGGTCCGCGTAGACGATGAAGGTGACCTTCTTGCCGTGCGCGGTGCCGCCGAGCTTGCCGGTCGCGGCGTTCGGCGCGCCGCCGGCGGCGTTCGGCTCGCCCATGCAAGAGGTGAGCAGGACCGCCGCCACCGCGGCTAGGACGAGGGAACTGGCCTTCCGGAGCATGGGAGCGCCTCCATTGGCTCTCGGGGTTGTTATCGGGGTTCGGATTCCCGGGCCTCCCACCGGCGGCGTGCCTCCGGCGCGATCGCCGACGAGGCGCCCGGCGCGTCGGGGAGGGTGAGCACGCCGTCGGCCACGTGCACCGGCTCGGCGAACGCCTCCAGCCCCCATGGCAGGTACTCCACCATCGCGGGCTTGGCCGCCCCGACGCCGGCGACGAGGTGCTGGTGGACCTGCATCATGTCTCCCGCGTGCGGGACGACCCACAGCCCGTTGGCCTGGGCGAGGTGGGCGATCCGCAGCCACTCCGTGACCCCGGCCACCCGGGTCACGTCGACCTGCACGACATCGACCGCGTCGGCCCGGACGAACGCGGTGAACGCCTCCAGGCTGTAGACGTTCTCCCCGAGCGCCACGGGCAGCGGGCAGGCGGAGCGCAACTCGGCGTGCCCGGCGACGTCGTCGGGGTGCAGCGGCTCCTCCAGCCAGCCCACGCCGAGGTCGGCGAGACCGCGGGCCGCGGTGCGGGCGGTGACCCGGTCCCATGCCTGGTTAGCGTCGACCATGATGCCCACGCCGGCCGGCAGGGCCTCCTGGACCCGGCGGACCCGCTCCAGGTCGGAGGCCAGGTTGTCGCCACCGACCTTGAGCTTGACCCGTTTCCAGCCGGCCTCGGCCATCGCGCACGTGTCGGAAATCAGCTCGTCCAGCGAGAAGTTGAGCCAGCCGCCGTCCGTGTTGTAGGTCTCCAGCCGCCGGTGCCTGCCGCCGAGCATCCGCCATAGCGGCAGGCCGGCCCGCCGGGCGGCGAGGTCCCACAGCGCGGTGTCCACCATGCCGAGCGCCATGTGCGCGACGCCGGCCCGGGCCACCCAGTGCAGCGGCGACCAGTACATCTGGTCCCACAACTCGCCGATCGCGGTCGCGTCGCGGCCGGCGAGCATCGGCGCGAGGTAGCGGTCGATGGTCGCGCACAGCAGGTCGTCGCCGGCCCAGACGCCGGAGTAGCCGGTGCCGGTCAGCCCGTCGTCGGTGGAGATCTCGACCACCGGGATGTGCCAGTGCGTGCGGTGGTAGAGCGCGTCGGAGATCGGGCGGCGGAGCGGAACCCGGAGCGTGTACGTCTCGACCCGCTCGATCTTCGGCCAGTCGCTCACCGGCCATCGCCTCCCGCCGAGCCCCCGGTGGTCTGGCTCTTCCCGGTGGCCCCGGCTTCCCCCCCGTCGGCCTCCTCCGCGCTCAGCCGCGTGATCCGCCGGGCCGCCGTGTCGATGTGTCGCTCGACCGCCGCCCGGAGCGCCTCCAGGTCCCGGTCGCCCGCTGCCGCCACTATCGCGGCGTGCTCGCCGATGGCCTCGGTGAAGTCGATGACGCCCTCGCCCGCGTACACCCGGTGCACCCGGAGGTGGAAGTGCAGCCCGTCCCAGGCCCGCAGCAGGAACCGGTTGCCCGTCGCCGCCACTAGCTCAGCGTGGAAGGAATGGTCGAGGCGGCTGAACTTGGTGATGTCGCTGAAGTGCGGCCCGTGCTCGCACGCCGCCATCGACGCCGCCAGCTCGGCTAGCCGCTCGTGCACGGGCGGCCCGGGTGGCGCGGTCAGCTCGGCCAGCGCCTCCAGCTCCAGGCTGCGCCGCACCGCGAACAACTGGGCCATCTCGACCGGGGTCAGCCCCGGTGCCACCGTGAACCCGTGGTGGTTGTCCCGGTGCACCAGCTCTAGCGCCGCCGCCCGCGACAGCGCCTCGCGGACGGGCGTCGCGCTCATCCCGAGCTGCTGGCGCAGGTCGTCGATGGACAGCCGCTCTCCGGGGGCGAGCCGGCGGTCGTAGATTGCTTCCGCGATCGTCTGGTACGCGAGGTCGGCGAGGCTCTGCCGATCCGGGCGAGCGAGCTTGGCTGCCATAGTTTGTACAATATATTATATATCGTCAATGGGATCCGGCGGGGGACCACTAAAAACCATGAAACCCGTTATCCCGAACGGATCGTGGCGCCTGCCCCGGCCTCCCCTTTCACGTATTCATGAGCCAGGTGGCCTCGTGTCGTCTCGCATGCCGCGATGGCCGCCTGCCGCGGCGCCTGCCCCGCCGCCTCGGCCGGGCAGGCCAAGCCGGCGGGCATCGCGTTCGGGGCGGACGAGGATCACGGCGAGGAGCCCGCCCGCAATGGACAGCGCGCCGGCGATGGCGAAGGCCACGGTGTACCCGCGCGTGGCCGATCCGACGGCGTCGATGACCTGGCCGGTCAGGTAGGGCGCCAGCAGGCCGGCGGTGGTGATCAGGCCGATGCTGATCGAGAGCACCGCGCCGCGCTGGCGAGTGGGGCTGATCTCGGCGTTGACGGTCAGCGCGATGGCGAAGAAGATCCCGCCGAGGCTGAACGCGATAGTGAGCAGCGCCAGTTGCAGCGGCCGGTCACCGACGATCGGGAAGAGCACCATGGCGACGCCGGAGACCAGGACCGCGACCCCGCCGAGCACGCCCCGGGCGCGCCGGCTGGACACGCCGCGGCGCATCAGCCATTCGGTGACCGCGCCCTGGCTGAGGTTGAAGACCGCCAGCGCCGCCCACGGCAGGATGACCAGCGTGCCGGTGGCGCTGACACTGTAGCCGAGCCCGGTTTCCAGGTAATCCGGGATCCACGCGGTGAGCAGCGCCAGTGCCCAGTAGGCGGCGAATCCGGCGAAGAACCCGCCGAGCCAGGTGCCGCTGAGCAGGATCCGGCGGTAGGCCACCCGTGGCTTGGCGGCCCCGGCGGCCCCGGCAGCCTCGAGGGTCCCGGCGGCCTCGGGGGTCTCGGTGGGAGGGGCCTGCGGAGCGTGCACCGAGGCCGTGCCGGCGACGGTGCCCTCTTTCCCGGCTACCGCCCACACCAGCACCCACGCCATGCCGACGGCGAATAGGGAGAAGAACGCCCACCGCCAGCCGTAGGCGACGATTATCGCGGTGAGCAGGGGGGCTCCCAGCGTCACGCCGATGGCGGAGCCCATGTTGAGCACGGCGCTTGGCAGGCTGCGCTTCTCGTTGGGGAACCACTTACTGGCGGCGTGCATGGCGACCGGGTTGGCCGGGCCCTCGGCGGCGCCCAGCACGACGCGGCAGGCCATCAGCACGCCGAAGCTGGCCACGCCCAGCACCGGCAGCTGGGCCAGCGCCCAGATTACCGCCATGACCAGCAGCACCCATTTCGCGCGTACCCGGTTCGACACGAACCCGACGACGATCGCGGAAATGCTGAACAGGAAGTAGAACGCGCTGGAGAGCAGGCCATACTCGCTGGCCGACAGGCCGAAGTCGTGCGTGATCGGCTTGGCGGCCAGCCCGAGCACGGCCTTGTCCGCGAAGTTGATCAGCATGAAGACCAGCAGCAGGATGGTGATAACCCAGGCGCGGACGGGGCTGGGCGACTCGGGCGTCCGTGCGTCCGCGGTGACAGCGGACCGAACTGAGGGAAACTCCATTGCCTCCACCTTCTTCTACGGCGTGTCGCGCTTCTGCGGCATGTCGCCGTTGCGGACCATGCGGGATTCGGCGGCGGCCGAGGCATAGACGCCCTTAGCCATGGTGGACGTGGCAGCCTTCTCCAGGGCACTGAATACGTCGGCACGAGCGCCGTGCGCGTCGCTGCTGCTGGGGTCAGCGTCGGTGGCGAACTGGGCGAAATGCGCGGCAAGGCGATGTTCGCCGGCCGCCAGCAGCTCACGAGCACGGGCAGCGAGGCGGTCGGCGCCCCCGGACAGCGCGGCGATCTCCCGGGAGAGGTTCTCGCGGCGAGCAGGCTTGAGGTTGGCGGGATTGCCGTCGTACCAGCCGCCGTAGAGCCGCCAGACATTACGCGCGACGAATTCCGGCTCGTCGTAGGACGGTCGCAGGTACGGCTTCGCCAGCAGTTCCGCCGGGGCGGTGACGCTGTGGATGACCTCGTCGAGGGTGGCGCCCGCGTTCATCGCCTCAACCGTCTGGTCGTGCAGGGTCTGGAGGAACTCGGCGGTGTCGGTGAGGGCGGTGCGCACGCGGTCGGCTCCGGCGATCGGCATCCCGTGGCCGGGGAGCAGGAGCCCGGCGCCGAGGCCCGCCATCCACCGCAGCGCCCGTGCCCATTCGGCGGCGTAGCGCTGGACCTTCTGCGGGTTGCCCGCGTTGGGCGATGCCCAGATGAAGAAGTCACCGCAGCACAGGATGCGCCGGCCGGGCAGCCAGGCGATGGTCGCGTCGTCGGTCTCACCGCGGTCGTGCCGCAGCAGCACGTCCAGCTCGCCGACCCGCACCGTGGTGGAGTCCCGGTAGGTCAGGTCCGGATAACGGTATTGTCCGGGCCACCGCACCGGGACCTGGAACTGGCGCTCGTTGATTGCCACGTTGTATCCGGCGGTGGCGGCGTAGCGGCGGAACCGCCGCGGAGTGTTCTCGTGCGCGATCACGGTCGGCCGGCGCCAGCCGCGTTCCGCGGCCTCGGCGTCGAACGGATCGACGCCGGAGACATGGTCGAGGTGGCCGTGGGAGTACACCGCGGTGTGCAGCGGAGCGTCGGTGCGGACGCGAGTGGCGGCGAGGAGGTCGCGTGCGGTGCGCTTCTCCCCGGTGTCGTAGCAGAACAGCCCGGCGGAGGTGGGGAACAGGTAGACGTTGCCGAACGCCGGCCACATCCACACCCCCTCGGCGATCTCATGCAGCCCTTCCTTGCGCAGCCGTCCGGTGCGGAAGAAGCCGGCGTCGGCCTCGCCCCGCCAGGCACGGTCGGCGTACTCGAGCAGGTCGGTCACGGGTGTCCTCCCGGTGCGTAGGTGAGCAGCGCGTCGACCGCGACCAGTTCGCCGTTGGTGACGCAGAGCGGGTTGATGTCGATCTCGGCAATGGCCGGATCGCTGGTGAGCAGCCCGGTCAGCGCGGTTAGCGCTGACCGGGTGGCGGGAGCGGGGGCACCGAGTACGTACTCGGCCCAGTCGGCGAGTTCGGCGAGCTGCTCGCCGGTCGCGGGCAGCAGGAGCGCCCGCCGCGGCGCGCCCGGGTCTTCGGCGCGGGCGCCACCCGCGCCGAGCAGCAGCGCGGTGCCGTATACCACGTCGCGGGTCGCGCCCAGCGCGAGTTCCGCTGTATGGGCGAGCAGTGGCTGCGCGACCAGCGCGCGGCCCGGATCGGCGGACAGGCGGGTCAGCCGCTCGGCTAGCACCGCCGCCGCCGCGGGGAGTTCGGTCGCGGTCACGCCGACCCGCACCAGGCCGTGCTGGGCACGGTGCGGCACGTCGGCCGCGTCGCCCTTGAGCACGTACGGTCCGGC
This sequence comes from Nocardiopsaceae bacterium, assembly GCA_017354375.1. Classification (GTDB taxonomy): domain Bacteria; phylum Actinomycetota; class Actinomycetes; order Streptosporangiales; family Streptosporangiaceae; genus Trebonia. Next base: position 16,615 of record JAFMRC010000003.1, read on the forward strand.
CCAGCCGGAGTCTCGCACCGCCTCGGCGAGTGCCCCGGCGCTGGGGGCCGCCACGGTGGCCACGTGCGCGATCCCAGCCTCGGTGAGCACCGGTGCCGCGGTGAGTTCCGACGCAACCTGGCGTCGCTCGGTCGGCGTGGTGGGGGCGGTCGGCGTGGTCGGCGTGGTCGGCCAGGTAGGGTCGCCGTCGGCCGGGCCGGAATCCGGGGCCGGGGTCGCGTCCGGCAGGAGCACCTGCAGCCGCCGTCGCAGTGCCCCGATGCTCGGCACTACCGTCTCCGGGCGGCCCAGCCGGTCGAGTTCGCCGGGTGGTGCACAAGCCCACACGAACCACGCCGGAGTGGACAACGCCGCGGTGACCCCGGCGAGACCGCGGTAGGCGTCCAGGAAGCGGTCACCGAACGTCAGGTACAGCACGATGCCGTCGATGCCGGGATCCGCGTCGAGCACGCCCAGCAGGTCAGCGATCTGGTCAAGCCGGCGGTCGAAGTTGCCGCCGAGGTCCACCGGATTGGCGTCGGTGGCGGCGATGCCGCCGACCTCACCGAGGCGAACGCGGGTTTCCCCCGCCAGCGGCGGGATCTGGGCGCCGACCGTGGCGAGGGCGTCGGCGAGCACGCCGGCCGCGCCACCCGACATCGTCAGCACCGCCAGCCGGGGCGCCGGCGGTAGTGCCACCCGCTTGCGGGCGCTCAGAACCGCGTCCACGAGCTGCTCGTCGTCGGCGACCAGCCGGATGCCCTCCTGCCTGCACAGCGAGGCCAGCAGCAGGTGGTCCCCGGCGACGGCGGCGGTGTGGGACAGCGCGGCCCGTCGGCCGGCGGTGCTACGACCCACGGTCAGCGCTACGACGGCCTTGCCGGCGTGCCGTGCTCGCCTTCCCAGTTCCCGCAGCCCGCCGGCGTCGCGCACGCTTTCCAGGTAGAGCACCAGCACCTCGACGTCCGGCTGGTCCAGCAGGTAGACGCCGAGTTCGCCGGCGGAGAGGCACGCCTCGTTGCCGACACTGGCGTAGTAGGAATAGCCGAGCCCCGCCCGCTCCAGAAGGTCGGCGAGCACGAAGCCCATCGCACCGCTCTGGGTCACGATCGCGAGCGGGCCGGGCGCGGATCGTTCCCGGTCAAGGAACCGGGTGGTGGACACCTGCACCGCGGCCGGCCGGCTCACCAGGCCCAGGCAGTTCGGGCCGAGCACCGGCATGCTCCCCGCGGCGGTCCGCATCTCGTCCTGGAGGCCCGCGTTGCCGTCCTCGGCGAATCCCGCGGCGTACACGATCGCCGCGCCCGCACCGACCCGCCGGGCCTCGCCCAGCAATCCCGGGACCGTGGGCGCGGGCGTGGCCAGCACGACCAGGTCCGGCCCGTAGCCGATCTCGCTTAGCGAGCGCACTACCCGCACCCCTGGCAGCGTCAGCTCGCCGCGGGCAACGGCGACGATCTCGCCGCTGTAGCCGTCATCAACCAGCCGTCGCACTGTCATGCGCCCCCACGACTGGGCCAGCGTGGCCGACACGCCCACCACGGCGATGGACTTCGGCCGGAACAAGGGCTCGCAACGCGGGAACAAGGGCTCGCAACGCGGGGCGTCCGGAACCAACGCAGGCTCCTCGTCGAATCGGTGTCCTGGGCACAGTTCCAACTGTTGTTCGTGACCGCTGGCCCTGGAAGCGGTCATTGACCACGTTTTCCGGTACGTTGCTGTGACATGTCACAAGAACCGGGGGATCGCCTGGAACGGCGCATGCAAGCCGTCGCGGATCGCGCACTACGCGCTTATGTCGAGGCGTCCCCGCACTACCAGCGCGTGGTGCCCGACCACCTCCACCGCACCATGGCGCACACCTGCCGCCAGGCCGTTCAGCTCTACGTGCGGATAGCTCGCCAGCAGCGCGAACCGCTGGAGGAGGAACTGCGGCCGTTTCGCGACCGCGCCGGGGACCGGGGCGCGGAGGGACTGCCGGTGGCGGAACTCGTGCGGGCGTACTTCTTTATCTTCGAGGCCATCTGGGACGAGTTCACGCAGATCACGGACGGCGCGCCGCCTCCGGACGCGGCTGCGGCGCTGCTGCGCTGCGCTCACCGCCTGGCCTATGCGGGCGTCTGCGCGCACCAGGATGAATCCCAGGCCGCGCATAGCGAAGGACGAGAGGCGATGCGCGAGGTGGTACGCGCGCTGGCAGCGGGAGAGCCGGCGGCCGAGTTCGCCGCGCGATTCGAGATCCGCCTCGCCGGGGCCTACGGGGTGCTCGCGCTCGGGCTCGCTCCGCACCCCACCGAGTCCGTCACGGATACCGTCGGCCGCCGCCTCGCAGGCCACCGGAAGGTACACCAGCTCATCCAGCACCTGCGCCGCGAACTGCGCGACGACGTGCTCGCCGCGCTGGATCCCGACGGCGGCCTGGTCCTCATGCCGTCGGCTCCCGATGGCGCGGATCGTGATCTGGTGACGGTTCGCGCGCTGATACCGCGCTTGCAGCGGTTGTCCGGTGTCGCGATCACCTGCGGTTACGCGCACTCCCCCGGCCTGGCCACCGTCCCGGCCGCCACCGCGCAGGCCCGGAAGCTGCTTCAGCTGGTCACCGGCCCCGGCCAGGTCGCGGTGCTAGACGACTACCTGTTCGAATACCAGCTAGCACATGACAGCGACGCGCTACCGCAGCTGACGTCCATCGCCGGCCGGTTGCGCGGTGAACCGGATCTGATGGCCACCCTCACCACCTACTTCGCGAATGACTTCAACCGCCGCGAAACCGCCCGCCAGCTCCATGTCCACCCCAACACCGTTGACAACCGGCTTTCCCGGATCGCCGTGCTCACCGGGGTCAGCCCCCGCACCGCGCGGGGGCTGATGATCCTGGGCGCCGCTCTTGCGGCGTCGTGAGCTGCGACCGTGCCTACTGGCGCCTTGGCGGGCGCCGGAAGCGACGGGGAGGTTAAGGCCTGCAGACCGGGAAATGACGACATGCCGAAAACATGAGCGTTTGGAAGGTTTCCACCTGCGGTGTCCGGGATGAGCGAGTATAATTTCCGTTAATCCAGGGTGAGTTAGTAGGGTTCACGTGAGCCCAGGGAAACCGTCACGCCGATGGGGCGGGAGGAATGACAGGTGCCCGATGACTTCGTACTGCCTCCGGGCTTGCGGGAGTCAGTGGAGGAGTTGCGGTGCCGGGCCAGGGAGCTGAGGAAGCGCGCTTCGGCGCTTGGCGAGCTGACCTTGGCGGGCGCCACGGGCTCGGACCGGCGTTCGGCGGTCAGGGTGACCCTCGGAAGGGACGGGCTGCCGGAGCGGTTCGATGTCGATTCGAGGTGGCGTCAGCGTGTTCCGCCCGCCGAGCTGGCCGCCGCCGTGGACGAGGCGCGGACCGCGGCGATGGCGAACCGGGGTGCCGAATGGGCCGAAGCCCTGGCGAACCGGGATGCCGGGCCGACGGCGGCCGACGCGCCAGCCGGCGCCGTGAACCAGGCCCGGCCAGGTGCCGAGCGACCGGATAGGGCGAACCCCCGGCCCCGCGAGGCGCCGGTTGCCGCCGAGCCAAGCCGGACGGTCAGTGGGGCCGAGCCGGGCGGTGCAGTCAGTGGGGCCGAGCCGAGCCGGACGATCAGCGAGCTGGTCGAGGCGGTGCTCTCGAGCCGCGGGCCGGCTCGAGGGGCGACGCGGGATGCCAGCGGAGGCGGAGGCCGGGCGCGGTCCGGCCGGGGCACGGTCGGCCGCGTGGTCATCGAACTGTCCGGCTCCGGCATGCGCTGCGAGATCGATCCGAAATGGGCGCAGTGGCGCTCCGGGATGGAGATCGGCGACGCGCTGAACGGCGCCCTGCGGTCCGCGCGTGCCCAGCTTGCGGCAACGGCGGCCGATCCGTCCACCGAGCATGCGGGCGGAGCCGATCTGCTCACCGATGCGCTCGCGCACCTGCGCAAGCTCTTGTCAGACACCTGAATCCAGGGAGGGCACCACATGGGAACGCCAGCACCCGGCGATAAAGCGGACATGACCGATGTTGACGGGATCCAGGTCAACACGGGCACGCTGGTCGCACAGGCCAAGATATGGGATACGGAGTCGGAGCGAATGCGCCAGCTGTCGTCGACCGTCGCGGGCCTTAGCCTCGACCACGTCCAGGCCGGAGTTTTCTTCGTGATCGTCGATGCGTATGACCGCATCGTCGAGAAGGTAACTGGTTTGTGCGGAACCGGTCAGTATGGCGCCGCGACCGAGATGGAGGCCATCGCGAACGGCCTGCGGAGCGACGCGGCCGCGTACACGGAGGCCGAGCGCAAGAACACCGCCATGATTCAGCACCTGAACCACCTAAACCATCTGAATCACATGAAACAGCAGCAGCACTAGCCTGGGGAGGGCGCATGACTTTCAACGGTGCTCAGTTCGAGGCCCTGATAGAGAAGATACTGCACGACCTGGATGCGCTAGCGAACGATCTTGCATCCCTCGTCAAGGCCGTTGCGTCGGCGGTCGAGCAGTGGTTCATTCCCGAGAGCGTTCAGCACGCGGTTGTCTCGCTGGCGGAAGGAGCCGCCCATCTCCTCGAAGGATTCGTGGATATGGTCAAGCACGTTCTGGAAGGTGCCCTGGCTCCGCTTGAGCTCTTCAGGATTGCCCAGGTATGGGAGGGAGCTAACGTCCGGGAAATCGCATCGACGGTCGCCGGGGACACCATGTCCTATCGCATGATAGCGCAGCTCGCATGGAATTCGACTGCGGCTACGAAATATAGGTACGCCATCTACCAGCAGTCGCCGGCGGCCGCGCAAGTCGCGAGTATCGCGGATAAGACGGCGAGCTCGCTGAACGTATGCGCCGTGGCCGGGCTGGTGTTCTACGCGGCGGTGGCCCATCTAGTGATTACCAACTGGTGGGACGTGGCGGCCGTGATAGCCGCGGCCGCCGAAGGCGGACTTAATTGCATCGCTGACGTGGTGGCATTTCTCGGGCTGCTGAACGCGGAAATCTCGGTGGCCGAGCTTGTGGAGGCGCTCTCGGCTGTCGCGACCGTACTCGGCGCTCAGGAGAGCCAGATGGCCCAGCTCGCCGGCGCGGCCTCAGACAACTCGAATTTCCCCAACGGACACTGGCCCTCGGCGATCTCCAAGAACTGGATCTCATGACCGGTGGCTTTCCCGCACGCCCGACGAAATGAATCGTTACGCCAGAGGCCTGCGTGACAGCAGAGGCAGATTCTCTCACGAACGCGACCACCACCACCCCGGTGAGAATGGCTTTGTACGGTGGATGGTTGCTAAATCGCCTGGTGAAACGTTCCAATCCAACCGTTCGGCGTACAAAGCTGATGATCGTGGCCGTAGCGGCCGGCGAAGTGCGCTTGCTAGGGATGGGTCGGCGGAGCCGATGAGTTCCGGGTGCTTGCCGGGTCTACCCGGACAGCAGAGCAGAGCCCGGAGGTGCGAGCATGAGCAAGGTGATCGCCGACATCTCGATGTCGCTAGACGGATACGTTACCGCACGAGATCCTGGCCAGGAGCACGGCCTTGGCATCGGCGGCGAGGCGATCCACGCGTGGGTACTCGAGGAGCCCCGGTTCCCGGTCGATGAGGCGGTGCTGGCGCGCGCCTTCGAGATGACCGGCGCCGTGGTGATGGGGCGGCGGCTGTATGACATCGTGGACGGGCCAGGCGGCTGGAACGACGACGTCGGGTACGGGCACGACCAGGACCAGTCGGCGGCGCCGCCCTGTTACGTCGTCACCCACGAACCGCCCGACAAGGTACGGCTCGCGTCCAGGTTCCGGTTCGTGACCGAGGGAGTAGCGGCCGCCATCGGCCAGGCCCAGGCGACCGCGGGCGACAAGGACGTCGTCGTCATGGGCGGCGCGAACGTTATCGACCAGAGCCTGGCAGCGAAGCTGGTCGACGAGCTCCGCATCCACCTGTCACCGCTGTTGCTCGGCGGCGGCACGCGGCTGTTCGACCTCGCCGGCCCGGTGACGCTGATCCAACGGGAGGTCACCGAGTCGCCGAGGGCGGCGCACCTCACCTACGAGGTCATCAGGAGCTGAGGGATCATCCCTGTGGCCGGCGCTCGCGGGCCGTAGGGTGGACCCCGTGGCTGACCTCAGCGACCTGGCCGCCGGTGAACGGCGGGACCTGGCCGATTACCTGGATACGCTCACCGCGGAAGAGTGGGAGCGGCCGTCCCTGTGCCGCGGGTGGTCGGTGCGCGATGTCGCTGGCCACGTATCGAGCTATGACGTGCTGAGCTGGCCCGCGCTAATGGCGCTGTTCGCCCGCTCGGGCTTCTCGCTGGACCGGGCCAACCAGGCCCGCCTTGCCGAGAGCCGCCGGCTCCGCGCCGACGAGCTCACCGCGAGGCTGCGCGAGTGCGCCGTGCCGCGCGGCGTCACCACGCTGTTCGGCTGCGCCGTCGCCCTCACCGACGGACTGGTCCACCACCAGGACATCCGCCGGGCCCTCGGCCACCCCCGGCAGGTGCCCCCCGAAAGGCTGGCCGCGGCCCTGGAGTTCGCGCCGCGCGCCCGGGCGCTTCCCGCGCCCGCGAACCTGCGCGGTATCCGGGTGATCGCGACCGACCTCGACTGGAGCCACGGCACCGGCCCCGAGGTACGCGGCCCGGCCGAGGCCCTGCTAGTCGCGCTCGCGGGCCGGCCTCAGGCACTGGCCGACCTTGAGGGCTCCGGCCTCGGCACCCTGGAAGCACGGCTGCGCCGCTGACCCCAGCCGCGCCCCTGATCCACTGAGAAGCCGGCGTAGGATCTACGCGTCAACGTGCCGGGTGCGCACTTGGTCACGCTCTAGCCGGCCCAAACGCGCATTCGGCACGATGAGGGGGATGGGCGAGCCGACCCGAGCGCGCACTTGGCACGCTGTCACTCGTGACCCGGGGTTGGGCGGCGGAGGTAGCGGCCCGCGGGGTCGCCGAGGATCTTGCCATCGCCGTAGACCTGCTGGCCGCGCACGAAGGTGGCCATGACGCTGGCGCCGATCTCGTGCCCGCGCAGGGGCGTGTACTCCTGGGCGGAGAAGGAGTCGGCCGGATCCACGACCCACGACCGGTCCGGATCGACGAGCGCGATGTCCGCGTCGAATCCCTCGGCGATGTCGCCCTTAGCGGCCAGGCCGTACCGCTGGGCGGGGTTCCGCGCGGTCAGCTCGGCGATCCGGCGCAGGGACAGGCCCCGGGAACGGCCCTCGCCCACGAGGCCGGGCAGCAGGTACTCGGTGCCGCCGAAACCTGATTTCGCGGCGAATACGTCGTCGCGATCCTCGCCGAACTTGGTGGCTTCCTTGCAGCACGCGTGGTCCGAGACCACCCAGTCGATGTCTCCGGCCTGGAGGTGCTCCCAGAGCCTCTCCACGTCGTCGCGGCCGCGCAGTGGCGGATTCACCTTGCCGCCGATGCCGTCTGCCGTGTCGTAGTCGGCGAGCAGGTGGCCGATCGTGACCTCGCGGCGGAAGTTGATGTTCGGGAAGGCCTTCGCCATCAGCATCGCGGCCTCGAGCGCCTTGGCCGAGGACAGGTGCAGCAGGTTGATGTTCGGCAGGCCGGTCTCGTGGGCGAGATAGGAGGCTATCGCCACGGCGAGCCCCTCGGAGTGGGCCGGCCGTGAGGCGCTGTAGGCCGCCAGGCCCGTCAGCGATGGATCCTGCTCGACCAGCCTGGTGTAGGCGGTCATGATCTCCGCGGTCTCGCAGTGCAGGGACAGCGAGATGGAGTCGGCATACCTCGGGTACCGCTCGCGCGCCCGCTGGATGCCGCGCATGACGAACTCGAAATGAGCCAGGTCGTAGCGCTCGCCCGGCGGGATCATCAGGAACGAGCTCTGGTCGGCCGAGCGGCCGTGCAGCCCGTGGCTGCCGTAGAACATGAAGATCTTGAACGACGTGACGCCGTGCTCACCGATGAGGCTGGGGATCTCGTCGATGTGCGAGGCCTGCATGGGGGCCAGGTGGAACGCGTAGTCCACGTACGACCGCCCGTCCGCGGCGGCCAGGACCTGGGGGAACACCTCGGCGTAGCTGCCGCCCCTGTTCATGTAGTACTGGCCGGTGCGCATGTAGGTGAGCGAGGTGGTGACCCCGCCCTGGGCACAGGCCATGCTCTCGGTCCTGGTGTCTTCCGCCAGCGGGTTGTAGATGCCCCAGTGCTGGTGCGCGTCAACGGCGCCGGGGAAGGCGAGAAGCCCGCGGCCGTCGAAGACGCGCGCGGCAGAGGTGCTGGCTCCGGAGGTGAGTCCGGGCGCGACCCGCGCGATCACGCCGCCCGATACGGCGATGTCGGCCTCGGTGACCGCGTCGGTTCCCGGGCGCACCACCCGGACGTTGGAGATGATCAGGTCGTAGGAGTCCATCGCTTGCTTCTTCCGCCGTGTCTGTCGTGTCTATGGGTTGACTTGTCGTGCCGCTCGCTGGGCTGGCTGTCGTGCCGGGTGGCTCGCGGCCGGGTGGCTCGCGGCTAGGTGGCTCGCGGCCAGGTAGGCCAGGCCGAGAGCCGGGAGGAGCCCGTTCCCGGCGAGGTAGCCGGCGGCGCCGTGCCCGGAGATCCCGGCGGCGGCCCCGCCCGCCGCGTACAGGCCAGGGACCGTCCCGCCGTCGCGGTTCCGTACCTGGGCGTGCTCGTTGACGAGGAGGCCGCCCTGGCTGTGGAACAGGGCCGGCATTACCTGGACCGCCCGGTATGGCGCCCGGAGCGCTTCGGGGAAGATGGTCCGGCCGAACCGGTCGGCCGCCCGCGCGCCGGAGGCGACTTCCGCCGCCTCGTCCAGTTCGTCGCGCAAGGCAGCCGGATCGGCCGAGATGACCTCGGCCAGCTCATCGGCCGAGTCCGCCGTGCGGACGGCGCCGCACTCCGCGACCTGCCGGTAGTCGGTGAACGCGAGGCTCAGGGCGTGGATCCGCTGGTCCAGCACGATCCAGCCGGCGGCGCCTGGCTGGGTCGCGAGCGCGGCGGCGTACTGAGAGTAGCCCACGGTCTCGTCGCCGAATCGCCGGCCGCGGGCGTTGACCAGGATGCCGCCGTGCATGATGGTGGCCCAGGTGACCAGCGTGCGGGCCTGCTCGGACAGCCCCGCATGCCCCTGGTACGCGTCGAGGTAGCCGACATCGGCGCCGCAGGCCGCGCCGATGCGGAGCGCGTCCGCCTGCGCGTACTCGCTGCCGTGGTACTCCGCGCTGGCGATCTCGGGCAGGTGCTCGCGGACGGCTGCGCGGTCGGCCGCGTAACCGCTGGTGGCCAGCAGCAGCGCGGAGCCGCGCACCGATTCCCGTGAACCATCCGGGCGCTCGATCACCGCGGTCACGCCGCCGTCTTCCGGAACGCCGCCGTCTTCCGGAACGGCGGTGTCCTCCGGAACGGCGGTGTCCTCCGGAACGGCGGTGTCCTCCGGAACGGCGGCGACCAGCCGGGCCGGGACCAGGACGTCGATGCGGTCGCTGGCGGAGACCGCGGACATCAGGTGGCGCAGCAGTTCCGATCCGTGGCGGCTGGGAACGCTGTGCATCCGCGGCACGCTGTGGCCTGGGTAGCCGAAGTCGGTGGGCAACTCGATCGGCACGCCGACATGGTCGGCCAGCCATTCCACCAGCTCCGCGCTGACCGTGGCCAGGGCGCGGGCCGCGACCGGTTCGGCGGAGCCGTGCGTCTTGGCCGAGATGTCGGCCAGGAAACGGGCCGGAGAGTCCTCGATGCCGGCGGCGCGCTGGAACGCGGAGCCGGCCCCCGGGATCATCGCGGTGGACATCGACGTGTTGTTGCCGCGCCGGAAGTGCTCGCTCGCCTCCACGACCAGGACGTCCAGGCCGAGCTGGGCCGCCCGGAGGGCGCCGCACAGGCCGCCCCCGGCCCCGGCCACGACCAGGTCGACGTCGATGGTCATCGAGATGGCTCCTATCTGTTCCGTGAAGAGGAACATCGCGGCCCCATCAACTCTGGCACCGGATCCCGGCGATCGTCAATATCTGACCTGCTAGGCATCGTTACCGAGCATTGCCATGGAGAAGTTACTGATCTATCGTCGCACTGACCGGGAAATACCCGGGCAGGGAACTGTTTCTATGAGCGGAACAATATGCCTGTCATGACCGAGTCCGGTGCGGGCACCGAGACCGCCGTCCGGGTGGCGGACGTGCTGCTGCTATTCACCGACGGCCCGTCTACGCTCGGCGTCACCCGGATCTCCAGGGAACTGGGGCTGAGCAAGGCCGTCGTCCACCGCATCCTGCGGTCCCTGATGACGCGGGGCATGATCGCCTACGTGCCGTCCAGCCGCGAGTACCGGCTGGGGCCGGCCATCGCGGCGCTGGGGGCACGCGCGCTGCGCGAGTCGGACCTGCGGTCCGCGGCGCTAGGGGTGCTGCGCCGCCTGCGGGACGAGACCGGGGAAACGGCGACGCTGACCTCGCACGTCCTGGACGGCCGCGTGTACCTGGACCAGTTCGAGGGGAGGCACGAGATCAAGATGACGGTGGAGCTGGGCAGGCGCTTCCCGCTGCACGCGGGAAGTTCGGGCAAGTGCATGCTCGCGTTCCTCCCCGCGGCCGAGCAGGAGCGCGTGCTGGCGGGCCGGCTCGACGCGCTCACGCCGGACACCATCACCGACCCGGTCGCGCTCCGCGCCGAGCTGGCGCGGGTCCACGCGCGCGGGCACGCGGTGTCGGCCGGCGAGCGGCAGGCGGACGCGGGGTCGGTAGCCGCACCGGTGTTCGGCCTGTCGGGCGATGTCGTGGGGGCCATCTCGGTGTGCGGGCCGCGGTACCGGCTCACGGCGGACTTCGCCGAGCGCATCGCGCCCCAGGTAAGAGCCGCCGCGTCCCAGATATCCCGGCGGATGGGCTGGCACGGTGGGGAATGACCCCGCGCCGGAGGCGCTTGCGGGAGTGCGGGTGCTGGACGTGGCCACGCTGTTCGCGGGGCCGCTGGCCGCGACGCTGCTCGCCGATCACGGCGCGGAAGTGATCAAGGTGGAGCACCCCCGGGGCGACCCGGCCCGTACCCACGGGGCCAGCAAGAACGGCGTCGGCCTGTGGTGGAAGATGCTCGCCCGCAATAAGAAGGCCATCACGCTCTACCTCGGATCGCCCCGGGGCCAGGAGCTGTTCCGGGCGATGGCCGCCGACGCGGACGTGGTGATCGAGAACTTCCGCCCCGGCACGCTGGAACGGTGGGGGCTGGGCTACGAGGCACTGTCGGAGATCAACCCGCGCCTCGTCCTGGCCCGCGTCACCGGGTTCGGGCAGGTCGGCCCGTACGCGACGCGACCCGGGTTCGGGACGCTGGCCGAGGCCATGAGCGGTTTCGCCGCGGTGACCGGCGAGCCCGATGGCCCGCCGACGCTGCCGCCATTCGGCCTCGCCGATGGCGTCGCCGCCCTCACCGCGGCCTTCGGCATCATGACCGCCTTGCGGGCCCGGGAGTCCACCGGTCGCGGCCAGGTGCTGGACCTGGCCATCATCGAGCCGCTGCTCTCCCTGCTGGGGCCGCAGGTCACCGCCTATGACCAGCTCGGGACCATCCAGCGCAGGACCGGCAACCGCTCGGGCAACAACGCGCCCCGCAACACCTACCGCTGCGCCGACGGCACGTGGGTCGCGGTCTCCACGAGCGCGCAGTCGGTCGCCGAGCGGGTCATGCGACTGGTCGGCCGTCCCGACTTCGTCGATCAGCCGTGGTTCGCCTCGGGGCGGACCCGGGCCGAGCATGCCGACGAGCTGGACGCCGCGGTCGGAGCCTGGATAGGCGAGCGATCGCGCGAGGAGGTCGTCCGGGCCTTCACCGACGCGCAGGCGGCGGTGGCGCCGGTCTACACGGCGGCGGACATCCTCGCCGACCCGCAGTACCAGGCGCTGGGCAGCATCGTGCAGATCGACGACGATGAACTAGGGCCGGTCAAGATGCAGAACATCCCGTTCCGGCTGAGCGAGACGCCGGGCCGGATCCGCACCACCGGCCCGCGGCTCGGCGAGCACACCGAGGAGGTTCTCGGCCGGTACGGGCTCGACCCCGGTGAGGTGGCCGGACTGCGCGCGGCGGGCGTGCTGTGATCGGCCGCGCGCGGAGCTGGCTGTACGTGCCGGCGCACCAGCCCGGCCTGCTCGCCAAGGCGATGGCCGGCGAGGCTGACGCGGTCGTCCTCGACCTGGAAGATGCCGTGCCAGCCGCCGCCAAGGAGGATGCGCGGCGCAACGCCCGGCTGGCCGCCGCGCGGTCGCAGCCGAAGCCGCTGTGGATGCGGGTGAACCCGCCGGGAACGCCCGAGGGGGCCGCCGACCTCGCCGCCCTGGCCGGCACCCCCGCGGGCGGCGATCCCGCGGGCGGCAGCCTGGCCGGGGTGCGGGTGGCGAAGGCCGAGGATCCGGCGGCCGTGGCCAATTTTTCCGAACGGGTGGGCGCTCCTGTTCACCTGCTCATCGAGACTGCCCTCGGTGTGGAGAACGCCTTCGTGCTCGCCCGGTGCCATCCCGCGGTCGCCGTGGTCTCGCTGGGGGAGGCGGACCTCATGGCCGACCTGCGTGTCCGCGATCCCGGCGCGCTGGACTGGGCCCGGCAGCGGGTGATCGTCGCCAACCGGGCCGCCGGGCTGCCCAGCCCGCCGCATGCCGTATGGACCGATGTGGCCGACCTGGCTGGCCTGGCCGAGGACACCGCCGCCGCCCGCGACCGTGGCTTCTTCGGCCGGTCCCTCGTCCATCCCCGCCAGGTCGAGACCGTCAACCGGATCTTTACCCCCAGTCCCGCCGAGGTGGAGCGGGCCCGCGACCTGCTGGCCGCCCGCGCCGCCCGATCGGAATCCGGAACCACCGCATGGCTCGACGACCAGGGCCGTCTCATCGACCCCGCCGTGGTGGCCGGCGCACGGTGGGTCGTCGATCTCGCCGACTCCCTCGCTACCGGAAGGATGTCCTCCCGCTCATGACGACCAGCGCGCTCCTGACCGCGATCGGCTCCGGCACCGAGATCATCGAGCTCGGCCAGCCGTTGTTCACCGGCATGCCCAGCTCGCCGAACCACCCGGGATTCCGGATGACGCTGGCCCGCCGCCACGGCGACATGACGCGACCCGATGGCAGCTCGGCCGCCAGCGAGGTGCTGATCACCGGCGGGCATGTCGGCACCCATATCGACGCGCTCGCCCACGTCAGCTTCCAGGGGAAGCTGCACGGCGGCGTCGATGCCGCTCAGGCCCAGGCCGGCGGCCAGTTCGCCGAGCATGGCGCCGAGCGGATACCCCCGCTGGTCAGGCGGGGCGTCCTGCTCGACGTCGCCGCGGCCCGCGACGCGGACTGCCTGGATCCCGGGTACGGCATCACCGCGGCCGACCTGGCCGAGGCGGCCCGCGGGTCCGGCGCGGAACCGGGCCCGGGGAACGTCGCGCTGGTCCGCACCGGGTGGGCCCGGCACTTCGCGGATCCGGCTCGCTATCTCGGCCAGGATTCCGGAGTCCCCGGGGTCACCGAGGAGGCGGCGCGGTGGCTGGCCGAACGGCAGGTCGTGGCCGTCGGCGCGGACACCACGGCCTTCGAGCGGATTCCTCCCGGCGCGGGGCACCGGCTGCTCCCGGTCCACCGGATACTGCTCGTCGAACACGGGATCTACATCATGGAGCACATGAACCTGGAGGACGCGGCCGCCCGGGGGCTGACGGAGTTCGCGTTCATCGCGGCGCCGCTCCGCATCGTCGGCGGCACCGGGTCGCCGATCCGGCCATTCGCGGTGGTGGGTGAATGACCGTCCCCGCGAAGAGCACCGTCCCCGCGAAGAGCACGGGCACCCCCACCCCCGCGCAGCGGCTCGCCGAGCTGGCCGCGGCCGTCTCGGCCGGGGGACTGGCCCCGGAGCTGCGTGACGACATGGCCAGGCGCGTGGTGGACTTCCTCGGCAACAGCCTGGCCGCCCTCCGCGAGAAGCCAGCCGCGGTGGTGACCGCGGTGGCCAGTTCCTGGGGCGGCCAGCCGGCGGCCACCCCGATCGGCTCCGCCCAGCGCCGGCCCGCGCCCTCGGCGGCGCTGGTCAACGGGACGCTCGCGCACAGCCTCGACTTCGATGACACCCATCTGCCGTCGGTACTGCATCCCTCCTCCGCGGTGATCCCCGCGGCGCTCGCCGTGGCCGAGGAGACCGGCGCCACCGGCCCCGCCTTCCTGGACGCCGCGACCGTCGGCGTGGAGATCACCTGCCGGCTGGGCATGGCGGGGTATGACGCGGAAGCGAACAACTCGGTGTTCTTCGACCGCGGCCAGCACGCTACCGCCATCTGCGGCACCGTGGGCGCGGCGGTTGCCGCGGGCATGCTGCGCGGGCTCGGCGCCGACGAGCTGACGTCGGCGATCGGGATCGCCTGCAGCATGGGCTCGGGCGTGATCGAGGCCAACCGGACGGGCGGCACCATCAAGCGGGTGCACTGCGGCTGGGCCGCGCATTCGGGCGTCGTGGCGGCCGACCTCGCCGCCCACGGCCTCACCGGGCCGCCGACGGTGCTAGAGGGCAGGTTCGGGTTCCTCCAGGCGTTCTGCGGCGATCACGTGGACATCGGCCAGGTCACGAACGACCTCGGCCGGCACTGGGAGACGCCCGGCATCTTCTTCAAGCCCTATCCCTGCAACCACTTCACCCACGCCGGGATCGACGCGGCGCTCCGGCTGCGGGCCTCCGGCGTGGCCCCGGAGTCGATCGCCTCGCTCACCCTCGGCCTGCCGGCCCCGGTGCTGCACACGATCGCCGAGCCGCCCGAGGAGAAAAGGCACCCGCGCTCCGGGTACCACGCCGCCTTCAGCGGGCCCTACACGGTGGCCGCCGCACTGCTCGGCGGCGGGTCCGGCGGCAGCTCCGTTGGTGGCTCCAGCGGTGGCGGGCTCGGCGTCTTCCACGACGACTTCACGGACGCGGCGGCCTCCGATCCGGCCCGGCTCGCGCTGGCCGCCAGGGTGAACTGCGTGGCGGACGAGGAGTGCACGGCCATCTTCCCGCGGCAGTTCCCCGCCGTCCTGACCGCCGGGCTAGCCGACGGGCGCAGCGTCACCGAACGCGTCGTGGCCAACCGCGGTGGCCCCGGCAACCCCCTCAGCGAGGCCGAGCTGACCACCAAATTCCTGCTCAACGCCCAGCGTTCGACCTCACCGGAGATCGCCTCCAGGATCTCGGAGGTCGCCTGGGACCTGCGCGCGGGCGCCACGGCCGCGGACGTCGCCGCGGTCCTGCGGACCGCGGCGTACATACCCCCCAAGTGATCCAGAAGTAGAGGTGAGCGCCATGCGGAACCGCTTTCGCTGGCTGACTATCGCGATGATCGTGGTGCTGGTCATCATCAACTACATCGACCGGAGCGCCATCTCATACGCGGTGCAGCCGTTGTCGTCCCAGTTCGGGATAACCACCACCGAATACGGGCTGATCAGCAGCGCGTTCTCGGTGGGCTACCTGGTGTTCGCGCTCGTATCCGGCCCGCTGGTCGATCGCTTCGGCCCACGGCGGATCCTGCTCGCCGGCGTGGTCATATGGTCGCTCGCGAGCGTGATCACCCCGGTCTCGGGCGGCTTCATCGGGCTGTTGCTCATCCGCATCGTGCTCGGCGCCGGTGAGGCACCCGGCTTCCCCGCGGCCACCAGGATCACGAGCCGGTGGCTGCCCCAGGGCGAGCGGGGCTTCGCGCTCGCGCTCATCGGCGGCGTGGCGGTGTCGGGCAGCCTGCTCATCGGCGGCCCGGTCGTCACGCAGCTCATAGCCGGCACCGGATGGCGCGGCATGTTCTGGATTCTCGGCGCGGCGGGCCTGGTGTGGGCCGTGGCGGCGGCGGGCCTTCTCTTCAACACCCCCGCCGACAGCCGCCGGGTCTCCGCGGCCGAGCGCGCCCGCATCGCCGCGGACCAGCGACCCGAGGAAGCCGAAGGCGCCAGGCCCCGGGTGGACTGGCGGAGCCTGCTCGCCAACCGGAACCTGTGGATCGTCGGCGCCGGCTACTTCGCCTGGGGCTTCATGTTCTGGGGATTCCTCTACTGGCTGCCCTCCTACCTGGCGGAATCGTTCGGCCTGAGCCTGACCCAGGTCGGCGCGTTCTCCGTGGCCCCGTGGGCGGCCGGAATCGTGGGCGCCGTGATCGGCGGCATCCTCGTCGACCGGATGTATGCGAGGTACCGGCGGATACGCAGCCGGTTCGCCATCATCGGCATCGCCCTGCTGCTGTCCGGGGCCTCGCTGATACCGGTCATAGTGGCGCCCTCGCTCGCGACGGCGCTGACCTCGATATCGCTCGGCGTGGGCTTCGGCTTTATCACCGGAGGAATCTGGTGGGTCGTGTCGATCGACGCCGAGCCCAGTCAGCCGGCCAGCGCCGCCGGGTTCGCCGACGCGGCGTTCGCGCTGTCCGGGATCGTGGCGCCGAGCGTCATGGGCTTCATCGTGCAGGGGACGGGCACCTTCACCAGCGGCTTCGTGGTGATGGTCGTGCTGGCGGTCCTCGCCGCGGTCCTGATGCTGGGCTGCACGAGGGAAAGCGCCGGCGCCGCGGCACGCGCGGCCAAGGAGGCGACTCCCGCCGCCGAGGGCTAGATCGTAGATCCTATCTACGTAAGATAGAATCTACGTAAGTAGGGATCTACCTTGGGGTGAGTGTGGAGTTCTCGGGGCGAGCCGCGGATCTTGCCTTGCTCGACAGCCGACTGCGACTGGTCGCAGGGGAGCGCTCTCCGAGCAGGGGCAACGCGATCATAGTCACCGGACGGCGACGCGTCGGCAAGTCCCGGCTGGTGCAGGAATTCTGTGACCGCTCCACGTTGCCGTACGTGATCTTCCAGGCGACACGCGGCCGGAATCCGTCCAGCGAGCGTGCGGACTTCGTGACCGCCATAGCGCAGTCGGCCCTGCCTGGCGGTCGGCTTGTCGCCGCCACCAGGCCCGTGGACTGGAACCACGCGCTGCGCACGCTCGCCGCGGCCGTTCCCGCGGAGGCCCCGTCGATCGTCGTCATCGACGAAGTGCCGTGGATCGTCGCGGAGGACGGCGAGTTCGAGGGCGCTCTGCAGACCGTGTGGGACCGCGAACTGTC
This sequence comes from Nocardiopsaceae bacterium, assembly GCA_017354375.1. Classification (GTDB taxonomy): domain Bacteria; phylum Actinomycetota; class Actinomycetes; order Streptosporangiales; family Streptosporangiaceae; genus Trebonia. The sequence goes on from JAFMRC010000003.1 coordinate 33,641, forward strand.
CGCGAAGCCCGTCATGCTCATCCTGGTTGGCAGCGACCTGTCCGTCATGGAAGCGCTGACCACTTATGGACGGCCTTTCTTCGGCCGTAGCGTCAAGATGACCGTGCGCCCCCTTCACCTGGGCGATGTGGCGGCCATGACCGGGCTCGGCGGTGCCGACGCGATGGATGCGATGCTCCTGACCGGGGGGTTTCCCGAGATCGTCCAGTCTTGGCCGGCAGGAGCGAGCCGCGCGGAGTTCCTCCGCCAGTCGGTGGAGAACCCGCTGTCGCCGCTACTGGCGGCGGGGGAGCTTACCGTCCTCGGCGAGTTCCCCGGCTCGTCGCTGACACGCGCGGTGCTGGAAGCGATCGGCGCGGGCGAGCGCACCTTCACCGCGATCGCGACCCATGCGGGAGGTGGCGAGCCACTCGCGTCAGGATCTCTCGTCCCGATCCTCCGGACCCTCATGGCCAAGGGCGTTGTCGCCGTTGATATGCCCCTCTCCTTGAAAAACGACACGAGGAACAAGCGCTACCGGATCGCGGACACCTATCTCCGCTGCTGGCTCGCCCTGATCTCCGGGACGATCCCGCTCATCGAGCGCGGTCGCCCGGACCTCGCGCTTGCCCGCATAGAGCGAGCCTGGCCCGCTTGGCGCGAGCGGGCCGTGGAGCCCATCATCCGTGAGTCCCTCCTGCGCCTGCTGCCGGATGCGGGATGGCCGCAGACTGGGGCGATTGGCGGCTGGTGGAACCGCCAGGGCAATCCGGAGATAGACCTTGTCGGCACAGACCGCTACCCTCGTCCCAGCCAGGTCCACTTCGCTGGTTCCATCAAGTGGTATGAGAACAAGCCCTTCAGCGCCCGCGACTATGGCGTCCTAGCCGACGCCGTGCCCGTCATCCCAGGGGCGGCCGCGGGCACGCCGCTCGTGGCGGTCTCCCGCTCCGGCTTCGCCCCGGACCTTCCGCTTGCCGCCACATGGGATCCCGAGGATCTGCTGCGGGCCTGGCAGTAGCGATCCCGGCGGCCGGGGCGGGGGAGACGGATGGAACTGGTCAGTCGCGACTATCCGTTCGGCATCATGGTTGTCGGGGTGTTGGGTTTGCCGCCCGTCGATGTGATGGAGGCTTCGTTGGTCGGGTCCGTGCTACTGCTGTTCATGGGTATCGCGATGGGGATTACGGCCATCTGGGACATCGGGGGCGTGGCTTCTAGGATGCGCGCTGATCTCGAAGAGTGGCCTCTCTTCGGCGGTCTGTACAGGCGGATGCCATCGTGGACGTTCCGGGCTTTTGGCATCTGGTGCATCATTTTTGGTATCGGGCAACTCATCTTCATGTACAGCATTACGCGGGGCGTGTCGCGCTAGCCCGGTTTTCTGTACCTCGCGGGCGCCGCGGGAGGACCGGAGTGGCCCAGACGCTGAATGCCCTGCGACGGGAGAATCGCCTTAGCGCGGTCAGACGGCGTGGAGGGCGTCGCGGGAGGCGGTCAGGCCGGCGATGGCCCGGGTGAGGCGCCCGTGTTCGCGATCGCGCTGCTGACCGCCTCGGGCATGGCGGCCCCGGATCGGGCCGGGCGCGACCGCCGCCGAAGGAGAACTTGATAGGTCATCGTGCTCAAGCAGCAGCGGCCGGCCTACCTTGCCGCAATGCATCGCGCCGACGACGGCGACTACGGGCCGCTGGGAGAGATCCTTGCCCGCGCCATGTACGACAACCTCAACCGTTTCATCGTCCCGTCCCTGGCTGGCCCGGCACGCCTGGTTCCGCTGGCGGCCCTGGTCGATAAAGAGCTATCGCTGCCTGCCCTGCGGCAGGCGGCCCAGCGTGGTCGCCTGGATGCGATCCAGGGGGCGGACGGTATATGGCGCAGCAGCCGCAAGGCGGTCGAGGATTACCTGCGCACGAGGCAGCGCCGACGCGCAACCTGAGCTGGTGGAACGGGGGGTGGTCGAGCCTGCCTGCTGACTCCGGACGAGGCCTGCGAGCGGTCGATGCCGCGTTGCGCATCAGCCGAACCTGGAAGCGAACAGCCGCGCTCTGGCTTAGACTGAGTCTACGTTCATAGAACGTAGACTCAGTCTAAGAGTGCTCGATACATGGCGCGGTGGGCCGTGAGGAGCGGCGGCCGGAGGCCGGGGGCCGGGGCCGTTAGAGACGGCAAAAGACGCAAGGGAGTGGCAGTGGATTCTGTTTCGTCCTCCGCGAGCCTGGTGGTTACGGTCGTGGTGCTGGCGTTCATCTTGTTCCGTCAGTTGCGGGCCCGGCCGGTTACCAGCCGGATGCTGATCCCGGTTGTCTTGATCGTGGTCGGCCTGGGCAACGAGCTCAGCTACAGTCAACGGCACCCCCTCTCGGGAGCGGCGCTGGCGGCGCTGGCCGGACTCCTGGTGCTGGACGCGGGCGCCCTGGGCGCGCTGCGGGCCTGGACCGTGCGCCTCTGGCGCGAGGACGGCCAGGTCCTGCGGCAGGGAACATGGCTCACCGTCGCCCTGTGGCTGGTGGGCCTTGGCATCCACGTGGCCGTCGACCAGGTCGCGGGCCTCGGCTCCAGCAGCCTGCTCCTCTACCTGGGGATCACCTACCTCGTCCAGCGACTCGTGCTGCTGCCGCGAGCCGGGCGAGTGCGATAAGCCCGCGGCCACCCGGAGTCCGGCCACCCGGAGTCCGGCCACCCGGAGTCCGGCCACCCGGAGTCTGGGTACCTGGAGTCCGGCCACCCGGAGTCTGGGTACACGGGGAGCTGGCAAGAGTCTGTTTTCATAGACTGAAGAATGATCCTGCTAGTGTTCAGCACATGACCGGCCGGCCGCCCGCGCGACTACGCGCTGTTCATCGTGCCCTGGCTGACCCGCTGCGCCTGCAGTTGTTCGGGCTGCTCACGGAGCGGCCCCGGTCGGCCCGGGAACTCGCCGAGTTGACCGGCAAGCAGCCCAACCGCCTCTACCATCACCTCGACCTCATAGAGGGTGGCGGCCTGATCGAGGTCGTCGAGTACCGGCAGGTGCCGGGCGGCAAGGTCGAGCGGGTCTACGCCCCCGTCGCGGCCGAGCCCCCCGGGGACGTCGCCACCCCCACCGAGACCGCCGAGTTCCTGTCCGCGGTTCTCGAGACCACCCGGGCCGAGATCACCGCCGCCGCCCGGGCCAAGGAAGCCGGCGAAGACCGTACCTTCGGCCTTGTCCGCGGTGCCGTCAAGGTCAGCCAGGCCCGCCTCGCCGAGCTTAGGGCGCTGGTGGAGGAGTTCATCTCCAGCGCCGAGGATCAACCCGACCCAGACGGCACGTGGACCACGATCGTGTGGGCCTCAGCGGATCGCGAGCAACGTCCCGGCCCCGGGGTCGGCAACGGCGGCAGCGACGGCAGCGGCAGCCGTGCAAAGAGCTGACAGGTTGTTACGCGTAAACCGGGCGACAACCTCGCGCGTCACCCTGATCGGACTTGAGGTATTTAAGAGCGTTGTCAGGGTCACTAAGCTGTACCGCACGGTTATCAAACGACCTCGTCCGGCAGCGAGGGCAGCGAGGGCAGCGGGGCAAAACCGAGCCAGCGGGGCAAAGAGGCAGCGAGGCGGGAGCGCGTTGGAGCAACTCAGCTCGGCCGACCCCAGGAAACTGGGCGGTATCGCCATCGTCGGCCGTCTTGGCCAGGGCGCCATGGGCACCGTCTACTTCGGCGTCACGCCGGACGGCGAGCAGGTAGTGGTGAAGACCGTCCCGCCCCTCGACGGCTACACCCCTCTCTCCCACAAGGCCAACCGCGAATCCGAATACCGTCAGGCCCACGCGGCCTTCACCGGTCGCCTGAACCGAGGAAAGAACAGTAACCGCGCATAGCGCTGTGGGAGATGGAGCGAATGACCTTGGAGGATGCCGATGAGTGACCTTAAGCTCTTTCAGATCGACAACGGTAAGGCCGTCGAGCTGCGCGGCGCCGCGCTGGCTATGGAGAAGCCGCTTCAGGTTCTGATCGAGAGCAATATGGAGGTTCTCTTCGGCGTCCGTTTTGTCGCCAGCGAGCACTCGACCGGCAAGAAGCATGGCGGGCGGATCGACTCTCTTGGGCTGGATGAGAACCGCAGCCCAGTCATTTTCGAGTACAAGCGCTCCGTCAACGAGAACGTGATCAACCAAGGACTTTTCTATCTTGATTGGCTGCTCGATCATCGCGCTGAGTTCGAGCTCCTGGTCATGAAGAAGTTTGGACACGATGAGGCCGAGCCGATCGACTGGTCTAGCCCAAGGTTGGTCTGTGTGGCCAGCGACTTCACGCGATACGACGAGCACGCCATTGCGCAGATCAACCGCAGCATTGAGCTTGTCCGATACAGGAACTACGACGGTGCTTTCCTGACGCTTGACCTGATGGCCTCTACCAGTGCCTCAGCAACCTCCGCCGAAGGCCAGGACAATCCGGGCCGGATGTCCGCCAGCGAGAGAACCGTCGCTCAGCTGCATGATCGAGCACCCGAAGATCTCAAAACTCTATACGGGGCTCTGGACGACTATCTGCTTTCGCTCGGCGACGACGTGACCAAGACGGAACGTAAGAATTACTACGCCTACCGGCGGATCAAGAACTTCGCATGCGTTGAGATCCATCCGCAGACCAAGAAACTGCTGGTCTATCTCAAGATCGATCCCAAGAGCATTACCCTAGAACCTGGCTTCACCCGTGACATGAGCAAGATCGGCCACTTCGGGACTGGTGATCTTGAAGTGACAATCGGGACTTCTGCGGATTTCGAGCGGGCGCAGTCGTTGATTGTGGCGAGCTACCAGGCGGGCTGACTGTCTGGCACCCGTGTTATCGATGACATCGCCAACCTCGCGTTCATCAGCGCCAAGGCCAACAAGGAGACCCGGGACCAGGCGCCCAGGGTCGTCATGCCGATGACTTTCTCGATCCGCGCCAGTCTGCACACCTGAGATCGACTCACGGGAGGCTGGCGTCGTGCGGAAGCTGATCTACGGCATGAACCTGACCCTGGACGGCTACATCGCCGCGCCCGGCGACGACATCGGCTGGAGCGGTCCGCCGAGCGGCGAACTGTTCCAGTGGTGGCTCGACCAGGAGCGGGCGAGCAGCCTGTCGCTGTACGGGCGCAAGCTGTGGGAGGCGATGAGCTCCTACTGGCCGGCTGGCGACCAGCAGCCCAACGCCACCCCGGCGGAGATCGCGTTTGCGCAAAACTGGCGGGACACGCCGAAGGTGGTGTTCTCCTCCACGATCGACAAGGTCGACTGGAACACCCGTCTGGTCACCGGCGACGCGGTTGACGAGATCACCCGGCTCAAGGCCGGGGACGGCGGCTCGATGAGCATCGGCGGCGCGACGCTCGCCGGGGCTGCCATGAGGGCCGGGCTGATCGACGAGTACGCACTGGCCGCCTATCCGGTCTTGGTGGGTGGCGGCACGCCGTTCTTCACGGCGCTGGATAGCTGGGTCAGCTTGAACCTGGTAGAGACGCGGACGTTCCCCGGCGGCATCGTGCTGACCAGGTACGAGACGAGGCGCTGAGCGGTCGAGTCATATGCGCGGCTCGCGATCGTGGGCCAGGTTAGGCTCGCGGCGCGCCCGGCCGGACTGGGCTGGGACGTGATTTCCCAGGCATCTGGCTCGTTTGTCGCGGACCAGGGCGAATGCTGGCGGATCGCAGGCGGCTGTGAGTATGGTTGGGTATCGAGCGCATTACCGTACGTATCGTCAGAGTGATTGCGTGCATCCGGACCCGTTCCGGCTTCCGTCCGAGAGCCGTCGCGACCGCGGAGGTTGCGGACGCGGTTGACCGGGCTGCCGCACGTCGGGCAGGTGGGCGGGTTCGCGAGCTGGTCCGCCCGCTCCTGGTCGAGGATGCGCTACTTGGAAGGCGAGGGGGCCGGAACGACGTAAATAGGGAACTCTCTCGAGAATTCCTCGCCGTCCGTGGTGCGGAAGGTGGTCTGTGCGGTGTACTCACCGTACGAGGTGCCCGATATGACGATGTCTGCGATGATGTTCGCGATCTTTGGCATCATCGCTGGCATGTCTTCCTTCGGCATCTTGAAGTTCTGACTGATCGCGAACTGCGGGGTTCCAGAGGGGTCGGTTACCCGGATGGTGAGGTCTCCGTCGGGGAGCTTCGCGAACTCGTGTCCTGCTGGCCCTTCCACCTCGTCCGTGAGGCTGATGACTATCTTCTGGCGGACGGAGAACGGCAGGGATGCCGTCGCAATGGCTCGCTGGTTGACTCCTACCAAGGTGAGCGCACCGCGGGCATCGGCGGTCACTCCCTCGGCGAGGACGAAGAGGTCGCACTTCATTGGCCCGCCTCAGCCTGCATGTTGTAACCGGCCGGACGAGGAACTCCGGACGTGTGCGCATCCACCATGAAGAGCGCCGCCGCGCCGCTCTCCAAGTTCCTGGCCGCGCTATAGCTAACGGCGGAGGGGCCGGACTGCGTGAGTACCGTGACCAAGGGTTCGGCGCGGGCGAGGTATGCGTTGATCTCGGCGAGCTGTGCTTCTGTCGGGTGGTGGAAACCGTCTCCCAGCGAGTAGGTCTGGTCGAGCCATCGATTGACGTCCGCCCAGCGCCAGACTTTCATGGAGCCCCTGTCGCCGCCTCCCAGGGACGCCTTCGGCAACGGGAAACCGCCCGGCCCCCGCGTTCCCGTTACCCAGGAACGGATGGTTTCCCGGTGGATCTTCGTGCGAGCGGAGATATCCGGTACCGCGACAAGTTCCTCGTCGAGTTGATCGACGCGCGAACCGGGCAGCGCGTGCTCAATGCGGTGGGCCGTTTCGATGGCCTTACTGACGATATCGCCATATTCGATGGACAGTGTCGCCCATGTCACACCATCGACCATGGACCATGCAAGATCACTCAAGTTCCCCGCGATCTTTTCAACAACATGATCATCATCGAAATCGATACCGAGCACCCGGAACGTAACTATCGTATCCACTGAAATGGGATCTCCTGGGCTTGGCGGACGTGATGGTAATGGGTGTAGGCAACTGCCTACACATACTATACCAGTATGCTGCGCGTCGTTCCAGATACGCGTGCCGGGCATCTGCGTCCGCCGCTAGCCCAGTTGGGCGCGCAGCGCGCGGATGCGTGCACGTATCTCCCGCGCACGCTGTCGCACGCGAACGCGGCTCCGGCTGCTTCCGGGCTTCTTCAACGTCTGCTGAGCTAGGGCGGCGCGGTCGTCGGCGGTCTCCAGCAGCGGTTCTGGCGCCAGGGAGCCATCGGCTGGGTGGTGATAGCCCACGCTCTCGGCAAGATCGTTAGCTCGCGACATGTCATGCCGGGACGCCTCATCCAGATGCAGCGCCGAGTTCAGCGTCTCTTCTGCCTGTGCGGTCTGCTGCGCGGCGAGGGCAAGCAGTTCGTCGGTTCTCGCCTGCTTGTCTGCCGCGGTCATGCACGCCTGCGCGGCCTCGATGAGCAGCTCGGCCTCGTCGAGCAGTTCCGTGGCGATCGCCACGGCGGATGCGGGAGACCCGCCTTTCCTGTGGGGGCAGCGGTCTACACGCGACCTGAGCGTCCTGGCGTTGGCCTCCGATCCCCTGCCTGTCGAGAAGACGAGGTACTCGCAACGATCGCCCTTGGGCATTTCCTGGTCGCATATCACTATGCCGAAGGAGTGCCCTTCGAACTTGCGGAACCACCAACCCGCGTTCTGTGCGTACTTGAGGGCATCACGGAAGTACTGCTTGCTGTGCTCAGGCCATTCGTCGTTTGGGCCATACCAGTCCAACAGGGCACCTCGGGGTGATACTCGAAACAGCTTGAAGACCGGATGACCTAATCCGGCGGGGAGGTGCTTGCAGCCTACCGTGAACGTCCGTCATTGGGGCGAGCTGCCTGCCAGCGTCAATCGCAAAGAATAAAATATAGACAAATATAGTGAATATGGATTTAATGTAATAACTGTACGTTACGCAGCGTCAGTCTCTCAGTCCTTGAAGACGTCATCGGCTGATGTGGCCGTACCCGCGCGGGTGAGCCAGGTGCCGAGCTGGTCGAGGTCCAGGCAAGGGACTCCCTGTCCATCACCTGGCACGCGAACCGAGTCCCTTCCTTCCGTCCTTTCGCTGGCGCGACGCTCTGCAGCCCCGGGGGACAGGAGCGGGGCGGGGCAGCAGTCGGCGTGATCCGTTCGGGATAATCATGGTTGTTGTTCGTGGTCGTGCTGGGTCGGGGAGGGCAGGCGCGTTGGGAGCCAGTCACGCGGGAACGGCGAGGCCCGCGATCGACCAGTCGAGCATGCGGCGCCGACCGAGGCTACCGTTAAGGCGTTGTACGGGACGGCGATCCGGTGTGGCTGCCCCGGCTGTGCGCAGCCGTTGATCCGCGTCAGCGCGGATACCGGAGAGCGCCACCTGAACAGTCGGGTCGCTCATATTCACGGCCGCCGGGAGAACGGCCCCGGTGGGATCCGGGTATGCCTGGGCACGGCCAAGTGATTTTTGGCCTCGTGTACCGCCTGGTCTTCCTGGTCTTCCTCTAATCAACGCCGAGGATGCGCAGGCCGTGGTGCACCTTGAAGTCCTCGTAGTCCTTGAGGTTCAAGGTGGCCAGGGGCAGGTCGTAGGTGAGGCAGCACGCGGCGACCCACATGTCGTTGACTGGCCGCGGTCGGCCGCGAAGATGCGCTACGGCGGACAGGCGACCCAGGTGACGGCCACGGGATCGTTCCCCTGCAGGACGACCATCCCCGAAATCCAGTCGGCGAGAGCCTGGCGGCTGTGCATGCCCCAGTGTCGGATTTCCGTCCACTTGGTGAGTTCGCCCAGCGTGATGAACGTGATGAGAGGCTTACGTCCGATCAGACGGGTCGCCAGCGGAGCGGGAAGTTTCCCTTTGTGGGTGAGGGACGCTACGTCGGTGTCGAGGACGACCGGCTGCAGGGGAGTGCCACTCAGGAGAGATCCCGGTGACGCTCGGCGGCGGTGAACGCGAGGAACTCGTCCAGTTCCTCGTCAGAGGAGAAGGTATCCGCCTTCAGATCCTCAATCGACTCGATCGGCTGGGTGCCCCTGGCCGCGAGCAGTTCCTCGACCGACAGCATCGGCGCAGGGCGGATGAAGGCCGAGTCATCCTGGAATGGTGTGCTCATGAGGCCTCCCTTGCCGACGGACTCACCGGAATCCGGTACTCCCAGCATACCGAAGCGGGTTATACCCAATGCGTTGTCTGTAACCGTCATCTATGCGTCCGAGGTCTTGTTGAGGGTGATGGCTGTGAGCCCGTGTCGTCAGTACGCCGACTGTTATCGACCATAGTCTACCAGGTAACGCTCAACCGCGGGAGCGGACGGATCGTCTCATAGATCGCCTCCTCGGGCACTTCCGGCTGGGCCGCAGGATTTCCGATTAGGACGATCGCGCTCGCCCGGTGCGTCTCGATGCTCGACCGCGGTGCCTGCGTCCATCCTGGAGCCTGAGGTCCCCGCCGGAGGCAAGAGTTTCTACGGCGTGGTACTCGCCGCCCGTTCCTGTAACTGACTATTCTCCGGTTGGTGACGGTTCCCAGGGTTACGGTTTGCCGTGGTAGCGACGGGGCTCCCGGCGTGGATGAGATCGAGTCCCTGTACTTTGCGGCCTTCCACGGGCCGCCGCTGTATGAGTCTCGTGAGGCGGCACGGAGTTTCGCGCAACTTTACGGCTGGCTGCTGCCCCGGCCCGATCTGGTGACCGTCTTTTCGCGGACGCGTCAGGGAGCTGAACTCGCGGGGATCGCCTACGGGCATCCGTGGCGCTGGGCGGAGCAGTCCGACGAATGGGCGGCCCAGCTCCGGGAGCGGCTGGGTGAGTCGGCCGCCAGCCTGGAGGGCAGGTTTGCTGTGTACCTGCTGGCGGTTGACCCGGGCTACCGGGGGAAGGGGCTGGGCCGACTGCTCCTGCGCAGCGCGCTGGAGGCGGCGGGCGCTGAGCGGGCTTGGCTGATCACACGAGATGAGCAGACTCCCGCGATGGCGCTCTACACCGCCGAGGGGTGGGTTCCGGTGGGGCAAGGACCTGATACGCCGAACGGGCGCCCTGGTCTGGTCCTGATCAAGGGCTGATCACGGTACGACTGCGGTCCGCCGCGCCGTGCCGGGTCGGCCCCCGGGGGTCGCACGCCCGTTTCGCCCAACCGGGTAAGCAAGGGCTCGTCTTCGCCGGGCCGAAGGGCGGGCGGCTGCGGCGCTCGAACTTCCATAAGTCCGTCTGGAGGTTCTTTCGGGAAATGCGCAGGAATGCTGCGAATCGTGGTCTGCTGGACTGGTGGACATTGCGATTTCGGGGGTCATCGGCCTGGCCGGGACAATCATCGGCGCGGCGCTGACCTACATCTTTCAGGAACGGTCGGCCCGACGGGCGGAGGCCTCGAAGCTCCGCCAGGAGCTGCGGGCGGAGCGGAGAAACGTCTATAGCGCGTTTCTCACCTCCTTGTCCGAGCTCGAGCGTAGCGAGCTGGACCGGTACCACCGGCGTACGGACGCCCGGGACAGCGAGGCCGCTATCACGGCACGCGCCGAGTCATTCCGTCTCAAGAGCATTGCGCAGGCCGCGCTCTCTCAGGTCAGGCTCGTCGCGGAAAGCGCCGAGCTGACGGCTGCCGCTGAAGACGCTTGGGAAGAGACTCGCTGCCTGCACGCCGCGAACGATCAAGGTGACCTGAGCGCGCGGAACAAACGGTCGGCGGCGGCCGTGGATCGGTTCACGACGCTGGCCTCGGCCGAAGTCCAGGCCGGTACTTAGGGCTGATGGACTTCGCGAGATTCACCTGTTGCCACGGGCGCCCGAGATGTAAAGACGTTTATACGTGATGTGTCCTATTGTGGGATGTAGCCTGGCCGCTGGCGAATGGGATTCTTGAGGTGAGTTCTTTCCCGCAGCTGTGGCGTGGTTCGCATTGGAAGCCGTAATGCCTGTTGCCGTTGGTCGAGGAGAAGACCTGGATGGGCGAGACCGCGGAGGCGCCGAGGCAGGTGCCCGCACCGTTGGCGAGTTTCGTTGACCGCAGCGATGACCTGGCATGGGTGTCGGGTATGGCTGCGGATCCCCGGGAGCCGCCGCTGATTGTGATCCTGGAAGGGCTCGGCGGAGTCGGGAAACGATCGGCGGGCCGCCGCTGGGCGTTCTTGCTGCCTCGTGACCGGTTCCCGGGCGGGCAGTTGTACGTGGACTGCGCTAAGTACGGGGCCGGTCTGGGCGAGGGGGCGGCCGACGTGGCCGGCATAGTCGGAGGCCCCCTGAGGGATCTCGGCATCGATCCCAAATTCATGCCAACGCTGGAGGAACGGGTACTGGAACTCCGGAAACGGACGTCGGCGCTCCCGACGCTCGTGGTCGCGGAGAACGCCACCGAGCCCGCCCAGATTCGCCCGCTCGTGCCGACGTGTCCGGGCAGCGTGGTGCTGGTCACCACGTCGGCTGATCTGAAGGGGCTGCGGATGCAGGGCGCTCGGGTCCGTAGGCTGAGAGGGCTGGATGATAAGAGCGCACTGGAGCTGCTGGCGAAGATCTGCGGGACGGAGCGGATTACCTCCGGTCCGGGGGACGCCCGGGACCTGGTGCGATGGTGCGCGGGCCTGCCGCTTGCGGTGGCGATCCTCGCGGAGAAGCTCGCGGGTACGAGCAGCCTGACGGTGGCGGAACTGGCCGCCGAGTTGTCGGATGAGGCGCGCAGGCTGTCCGGCCTGGCGCTGGGAGACGAGGTTTCGGTGTCTGCCGTTTTCGCGGTCGCCTACGAGGGACTGCCCGAGCCAGCCCGGCGGCTGTACCGCCTGCTGGGCGTGTTGCCCGGTGTCGACGTATCCCGGGAGGTCGTCGCCGCGGCGCTCGGCCTGGAGGAGAGACAGGTACGGTCGGGCCTGGACTCGCTGGTGTCGGCGCATCTCGCCGAGTTCCAGGGTGAGGGCAGGTACGGGCTGCACGACCTAGCGCGGCTGTACGCCCGGGAACGATCCCGGAACGAGGACACCGCCGATACCCGCGAGGCGACGCTGCGCGCGTACGTAAGGTACTACCTTATCCAGGCCGCGTACGCCGACCGTGCGATGCTCATTGATGACCGGGCCCGAGCCGCCCGTCACAACGTGCTGCTAGCCGGGCACGAGAACCCGTTCAGGGGGCCAGATCGCCGCGCGCGGGCGCTGGTCTGGCTTGACTCCGAACGGTCCAACTTCGTACCGGTCGCCGAGGCGGCGGCCAACGCCGGATGGAATGACGAGACGTGGCAGCTCGCCGAGGCGCTGACGGGCTACTGGTACAACCGTCGGCACCTGAGCGACTGGGTGACGGTCAGCAACCTCGGTGTCGAGGCCGCGAAGGCCTGCGGCAACGTGGAGGCGGAGGCCCGCTTGCGCCTGAGTCTGTCGCGAGCCTATACCGACCTCGGGGAGCTCGGACGGGCCCGTGAGGAGCTCGATGCAGCCGCCGTTCTCGCGGAGAGTAGCGGAGACCTCGTTCTGCGGGCCTCGGCCTGGGAGTTTCGCGGTCGCTACCTTGATGTGACCGATCCCCCGGCGGCGCTTGAGGCGTACCGCCGGGCCTACGAGCTGAACGTGGCGGGTGGTGAGCGGCGGGGCGCGGCCCTGGTGCAGTACTTCGCGGGGTGCACGCTGGATGCTATGGGCCAGCACGAACAGGCACTGGAGACGCTGCGGCACGCGTTCGGTGAGCTGCGCGGTCGTGGCGACGACAGAATGGCGGGCCGTGCCCTGATCGCCATCGGCATCGCTCAGGCGTCCCTGCATCAGGTAGCCGAGGCGGCCGCCAGCCTCACCGAAGCGCTCGACCTGGTCAGGGGACTCCACTACGAGGGACAGGCGCGGGAGGCCCTCGCCGGCATCGCCGAGGAGTCGGGCGAGCACGCCGCCGCCCGGGAGCATCTCCGGGAAGCGGCCCGGATCTACGGGGCTACCAAGCATCCCCGGGCCGCCGCGATTGCCGAACGGCTCGGTGGTACCGGCCCGACGTGATGTCCCGTCACAGCTCAGGCCACGGTGACAGCTCGATGGCGATCGAGGCCGCTCCCGCCTGAACGGTGATCCGCCCGCTGGTCGGCTGGCCTTCGCGAATCCGCGCGTACAGGGCGGAAGCGCCTAGGGAGCAGGCGTCTGGCGGCAGCGAGAGGTGCAAGCGGCGCCCATCCCACAGCCTGGCAAGGCAGCCGTCGGCCACCGCGGCGGCCCCCATCTGGCATCCGGGATAGGAGGTGAAGAGTTCATCGAGCCACGCGCTGGCCGATATGTGATCCGTCATGTCCCGGCGGACGATGACAGCGGCGTTGGCGGGCAGCCGCATGTCCGGTTCCTCTTCATCCGCGAGCAAGTGCCGTACCGCGGACGAGTCGGGCGGCCCGGCGTTACGGACCGCCGCCGGGTATCGCCACAGCCGGACCCGGTCCTTCTCGCTGCGGGAGAAGACAACGAACGAGTGGGGCTCCGTTCGGTCCGGTTCCGGCATCGCGGGGGCGCTGATGACGGGGAGCAGGTCCGGCACGGGCAGTCTCAGCCGGGAGTACAGGAAATCGCGCAGGGTTTCGGCGGCTTCGCCCCGGCGCGCGAACATCCGAGCGACGAGGAAATCGAACCGGCCCCGGTCGTGGGCGGAGATCGCCGCGGTGACCTGTCCGGAGAGCGGCGGACCGTCGATGAGCCTGTCCGCGGTCCCCGCCAGTTTGCCCGGGGGCGTGCCCGGCACCACCGTCGCCTTCGCGTAGTCGCCGGCGAGCAGGACCGGCCGGTCCAGCGCGGCCCCGTACAAGGTGACCGAGCCGTGATCGCCGATCACCAGGTCCGCGGCGATCAGCAGCGACTGCCAGCTGCCTTCGGGCGGCATGACCATGAGGCCCGCGGCCCGTGCCCGGGAAAGCCACAGGCGCAGGGAGTAGTCCCCGTGCCAGGTCCACACGTTGGGATGCAGGACGAGCGCCACCTTGTACTCGTCGCGTGGCAGCTCCCCGGCCAGGCGCGCGGGCAGTTCACGCCATGATTCGATCAGTGAGCCGGTACCCCAGGTGGACGTGACAACCACGAGCCGCTGACTGGGAGCTATACCCAGCGCACGGCGGTAACGTTCACGTAGCGGCAGGCTCGCGACCATACGGTCATACGCGAGGTCGCCCACCACTACGCAGCGGTTGGCCGCCTCCGGGTTCTCGGCCCGCAATTGGTCCCGCTGGGCGGGGTGCGAGATGGTCATCCAGGTGTCCGTCCCGTGCAGCCGCTGTACTGGTACTACGCCGGAAAGCCGGGTGCCTGGGGACGTGGAGTCGGGAACGTAGCGGTGGAAGCCGATCCCGTGGGGCACGACCACGACTGGCGCGCTGATCTGCGTCAGATCCACGTTTTCGCTCGCGGTCAGCGCGAGATCGAAGCTGGCTCCTGAGAGCTCCGGCAACGGTACCGGGGTGATACTTTCCGCCCGCAGCAGTTCGGGAACGCCAGCACTGAACGCCGACGAATCATCATGGGCGAAGACCACCCGCACCCGGAAATCGGACTCGAACAGGTTGACCGCCTCGAAGAGGCGTACCGCCGAGGTGAACGTACGGGTCACCGCCGCCACGGTTCGCTCGGGCCGCAGAGACTCCCATCGGGTAGCGTTCCCGCCGAGCACGGTGCCGGAATCCCTGCTAAGCGACATGATGCCCCGAGTCGGAGGGCCTAAGGCGGTTCCTGGTTCCTGGTTCCTGGTTCCTGGTTCCTGGTTCCTGGTTCCTGGTTCCTGGTTCCTGGTTCCTGGTTCCTGGTGTCATTTTACACAATTTTAGCCTTTTGCTGTTAATGAATTCCAAAGGGTGATGAATGTAATCCGGTGCCATGTCACTGGAGGTCCGGCTGAGTCCGCGCTCGTGGTGATGCGCGAGACAGGAGGATGCGCTGGCCAGCGGTTTTGGCGCAGTCGCGCCCCCTTCCTGTCCCTGGATCGCGGCATGCTGAACACTAACACCGGGGCTGGTGCGACTTGTCTGATTCATACAGAAAGAACTGCGTTTGGGTGGCTCCTCGAACACCCAGTTGGCCGATCACGGTGGACTCAGACGGACTCTGCCGCCAGAAGAACGGGCAGCTCTGATCAAGGGAACAAGACGGTGACTCTCGGCCAGCCTCAACGCGGCCCGACGTTGGAAGGGAACGAGGTCATCGGCATCGATGTCCCGCTCATCCTGTCCGTAGCGTCTCAGTCCCTGATGAGGTAGCCGCCCAGTGAGGGTTCGAGCAGATCGAAGGCCCGCCGGGCAGCCGCCGCGAGTACCTGGCGGATCTCGGCAAGCGGCTCGTCGGCCAGGATGCGCCTGGCGCCTTCGGCGAACAGCACCCGGTGAACCGAGGCGAGCTGGGCCGCCACGATTCGCTGCTGCGAGTCGTCCGTGCCCGTCTCAGCGGCGATAGCGTCGCCGAGTGCCCGCTCGCGCAGGTCCTCGATCTCCCTACCCCGGCTGGTGAGCACATGGCTGTCCCGGACCAGCCGGGCGAACGCCGCGGTGGGCGGGCCGAGGGCGACATCGCCCGCGGCGATCCGCTCGGCATAGTCGCGGCGGAGCGCCGCGAGTAGGCTCTCGCCGGGCGCCCGCGCGGCGGCGGCAGATGCCAGGCTGCGGACCGTCGCCTCGGCCCGGTCGAAGACCAGGTCATCCTTGCGGGGGAAGTAGTTCGTCACGGTCATCTTCGACACCCCGGCCGCGTCAGCGACCTGGGAGATCGTCACCTCGTCGAAGCCCCGGGCCGTGAACAGCGCCATCGCGGAGCCGGAGATGGCCTGACGGGCCTCCTGCTTGCGGCGCTCGCGCAATCCCGTGGTCATGGTGTCACGCTAGCATCAGGCTAGGTCGGGCATAAATTTATGTTTGACATAAATTTATGCCCGACCTAATATGTTGTCATGACCACCTGGAGGTACCCATGTTCGACGAATCCGCTGAACGACGGGCGATCCTCGCGCTTGGCCAAGCCCTGCAAGACGCCTGGAACCGCGGCGACGCCGCGGGCTACGCGTCGCTGTTCACAGACGACGCCGACTTCGTCGCCTGGAACGGAACGTACGGACGCGGTCGGCAGGCCATCGAAAACGGCCACCGGCGGCTCTTCGCCGGGTCCATGGCCGACTCCCGGATGGTCCTGGTCGGTGACGACGCGGAATCCGAGCCGCCCGGGTCGTTGCGGTTCGTCCGCCCGGACGTGGCGCTCATGGTCATCCCGGGCATGGTGACGCCCGCCGGGCAGCGCGCAACAGGTCCCGACCACGAATCGGTGCAGACCTTCGTTCTGGCTAAGGACGCCAGCGGCTGGCGGGTCGCGGCCTTCCACAACACCCGTCGACAGGTGCAACCGTAATCCGAACGATCAGGTCGAACGGCCCTGCCCGGCCCGTGAGGTCCTCGATCATCCCGCAGAGCGGGCGACGGGAATCGAACCCGCATGACCAGCTTGGAAGGCTGGGGCTCTGCCATTGAGCTACGCCCGCGCTGACCGTGCCAGCGTAGCCGGTCCGCCACCAGCATGTCCGGCGGGCCGCCCGACGACAGCACGTCGTCATCGGTAGGGTACCGGTTCCACGGCGACGTACGTACCATCGCGGTCATTCTGAAACCCGCGGATGCTCCACCGCTGCGGTTGCCGCAGCGGCCCGCGATCACCCCCCGGCGCTCGCTCGCCCTCGATTCTGGTGGCTTATTGGCCGGGCGCAGCCGGGCGGCGGCTGCCCGAGCCGGATATATCCGGCACGGGGGGTGAGCCCCGGGAGCCGACGGGGCCGGGAGGCGGGAGTGCGGTGTACTTTCGGTATCGGGGTACTGAAAGCACACCGCAGTCCTTGGCAGCCGCAGCGTGAAGAGCTGAGTAAGCGGCCACCAAGATCGCCCCTCATCGACAAAATGGGCGAAACGGGTTCCGCGTACATGTTGACCCCGCGTCAACTACCTGTTGCTACGGCTCGGGCCGTAGCAACAGGTAGTTACTACGGCACTTCCATCCGGCCGCGAAGGCTACGCACTGGATCCCAGTACGGGCATCCTTCCTACGGTCCGCTGTGATCGGAACGGCCCGCTGTGATCGAATAGGCAGCGAATAGGCGCGTGCGACGATTGTCCAGACGAGCACGTCCGCGAGCACGGCGAACGGCGAGCGAACCGCGAGTGAACCGCGACAGCGAGCGAACAGCGAGCGATGAGGGAGACGAACAGGGCATGGCCGCGACACCCGCGACATCCGCGACATCCGGGGCACCCGGGACATCGGAGGCGCCCGAGGCGCGAGCGCAGATCGGCGTCACCGGACTCGGCGTGATGGGCAGGAACCTCGCCCGCAACTTCGCCCGCCACGGCTACGCCACCGCCCTGCACAACCGAACGACCGCCCGGACCGACGAGGTCATGAAGGCCTTCGGCCACGAGGGCACGTTCGTCCCGGCCCGTTCCCCGCGGGAATTCGTAAACAGCCTCGAAAGGCCGAGGCGCCTCGTCATCATGGTGAACGCCGGCCCGGCCACCGACGCGGTGATCGAGGAGTTCGCTCCGCTCCTCGAAGAGGGCGACATGATCATCGACGGCGGCAACGCGCACTTCAGGGACACCCGCCGTCGCGAGGCCGACCTCAGGACCAGGAAAATACACTTCGTCGGCATGGGCGTCTCCGGCGGCGAGGAGGGCGCGCTCAACGGCCCCTCGATCATGCCGGGAGGCTCGGAGGAATCCGCCAGCGCCCTGATGCCGATGCTCGAGGCCATCGCCGCGAAGGTGGACGGCACGCCCTGCACCACGCACGTCGGCCCCGACGGCGCCGGACATTTCGTGAAAATGGTCCATAACGGCATCGAGTACGCCGACATGCAGCTCATCGCCGAGGCGTACGACCTCCTCAGGAACGCCGCGGGCTACGCCCCGAAGCAGATCGCCGAGATCTTCAGCACCTGGAATACCGGCCGCCTCGACTCCTACCTCATCCAGATCACCGCCGAAGTCCTCGCTCACACCGACGCGAAGACGAACGAGCCGTTCATCGACATGATCCTCGACCAGGCCGAGCAGAAGGGGACCGGCCGCTGGACCGTCCAGGAGGCCCTCGACCTCGGCACCCCGGTCAGCGGCATCGCCGAAGCGGTGTTCGCCCGCTCCCTGTCCGGCCACGCCGACCTCCGCGCGGCCACCCGTCACCTCCCCGGCCCCTCCGGCCTTCCCCGGACTGATAACAGCAACAAAATTGATAGCCCCGACGACAGCCTGGGCGCCTTCGCCGACAAGGTCGAGCAGGCGCTCTACGCCTCCAAGGTCGTCTCCTACGCCCAGGGCTGGAACATGATCGCCGCGGGCAGCCGCGAATACGACTGGGACATCGACCTCGGCAAGACGGCGGTCATCTGGCGCGGTGGCTGCATCATCCGCGCGAAGTTCCTCGACCGCATCCGCGCCGCCTACGCGGGCAACCCGGAACTGCCGACGCTGCTCGCCGACCCCGAGTTCGCGAAGGAGATCGGCGACGCCCAGAACGCCTGGCGCGACGTCGTCGCCACGGCCATCCAAACGGGCGTCCCGGCCCCCGGTTTCTCGGCCGCGCTGGCCTACTACGATGCCCTCCGCGCGCGACGCCTGCCGGCCGCGCTGGTCCAGGGCCTGCGCGACTACTTCGGCGCGCACACCTACCGCCGCACCGACGCCGAGGGCAGCTTCCACACCCTCTGGTCCGCCGACCGCTCCGAGGAAGCCCGCTAGAGCCCCAACCCCAACCCCCCTTTTCCCGAACGGATCGTGGCGCCTGCCCCGCCCCCGGCGCCTGCCCCGCCCCCCTTGACTGCGTAGCGTCTGGCGTTTCTGCTGGTGACATGGCTTCTGTTGTGTCACCTGCGGCCGAGGGGCGCCGCCCCGCGTCGGCCAGCGCCCACCCGCTCGACCCGCTGACCCCCGCCGAGATCGGGGCCGCCGCCGCGGCCGTCAAGGCGGAGCGGGGCCTCGGCCCCGACGCCCGGTTCGTCTACGTCTCCCTCTACGAGCCGACGAAGCACGAGGTCATAGCGTTCGAGCAGGGCGGGTCCGCCCCGGAGCGCCAGGCCAAGGTCGTCGTCCGCGAGCGCGCGGAGCGCGCCACGTACGAGGGGATCGTGGTCCTCGCGGAAGACCCCGCGACCGTGGCGTCGTGGCGCCGGGTTCCCGGCGTTCAGCCGTCGGTGATGCCCGAGGAGTTCCTCGCTGCCGAGAACCTCGTCCGGGGCGACCCGCGCTGGCAGGACGCCATGCGCAGGCGCGGGGTCACCGACTTCGGCAACACCATGATCGACCCGTGGTCCTCGCCGAACACCGCGCCCGGGCTCGGCCCCGGAGACGGCCGCTTCCTGCGCCCGCTGACCTGGGTCATGAGCGACGAGGACGACAACGGTTACGCCCACCCCGTCGAGGGCCTGATCACCCTCATCGACCTGGACACCATGACCGTGGTCGAGGTCGAAGACCACGGCGCCGTCCCGATCCCGGAGCGCCCCGCCAACTACTCCGCGCGGGGCATCACCGACCCGGAGAACGTCCCGCACTTCCCGGCAGGCCCAAGACGCGACGTCAAGCCCCTGGACATCACCCAGCCCGACGGCCCCAGCTTCACCGTCGACGGCTACCACCTGAGGTGGCAGAAGTGGGACCTGCGCATCGGCTTCACCCCCCGCGAAGGACTCGTCCTCCATCGCATCAGCTACGACACGAGGTCGATCATCCACCGCGCGAGCCTGAGCGAGATGTTCGTCCCGTACGGCGACCCGTCGCCGACCCAGTACCGCAAGCTGGTGCTGGACGAGGGGGAGTACGGCATCGGCCTGATGACCAACAGCCTGGAACTCGGCTGCGACTGCCTGGGCGAGATCCGCTACCTGGACGGCGTCGTCAACGACAACGACGGCAACGCGGTCACGATGCCGAACGCGATCTGCCTGCACGAGGAGGACCACGGCATCGCCTGGAAGCACGTGAACTTCCGCAACGGCTACACCGAGGTCCGGCGGATGCGCCGGATGGTGATCTCCTCGATCGTCACCGTCGGCAACTACGAGTACGCCTACTACTGGTACCTGTACCAGGACGGCAGCCTGCAGTACGAGGTCAAGCTCACCGGCGTCATCTCCAACGGGGTCGTCGCGGACGGCGAGGATCCCCGGCACGGCACGGTCGTGGCCCCGGGCGTGTACGGCCCGAACCACCAGCACTTCTTCAACGTCCGCCTGGACATGGCCGTCGACGGCGCGTCGAACCGGGTCTACGAGGTCACCCCGACCGCCCTCCCGGAGGGCCCGGGCAACCCGGTCGGCAACGCGTGGGTCACCGAGGAGGCCCTCATCGAGAACGAGGACCAGGCCAGGCGCGACGCCGACCCCTTGCGGGGCCGGTACTGGAAGATCGCCAACGACGGCGTCCGCAACGCGCTCGGCCAGCCGGTCGCCTACAAGCTGGTGCCCGAGCACACGATCGCCCCGTTCGCCCGTCCCGGCTCCGTGGTAGCCGAACGCGCCGCCTTCATCTCCCATCCCCTCTGGGTGACCGCCTACGACCGGGACGAGATGTTCGCCACCGGCGACTACCCCAACCAGTCCGCCGGGGGCGGCGGCCTCCCCGCCTACGTCGCGAAGGGCCGCGGCCTCGTCGATACCGACGTGGTGCTGTGGTTCACCTTCGGCACCAACCACGTCGTCCGCCCCGAGGACTGGCCGGTCATGCCGGTGCACCCGATCGGCTTCAGGCTCCTGCCCGTGGGCTTCTTCGCGGGCAACCCGGCGCTGGACAACCCCCCGCCCGCGGGCGACCACTGCCACAACCACTGACAAAACCGATCATCCGGAACGGATCATGGCGACTGCCCCCTCCCCACCCTCCTCGCACGTCGGCACCGCGCTCAAGGAAAAGGTGCTGTCCACTCCCGAGGTACTGGCCCAGTCCGTCGCCAACATGGCGCCGAGCGCGGCGATGGCGCTGCTGCCGCTGCTGGTGTTCATGTCGGCGGGCAACGCGCTGTGGCTGTCGTTCGTCCTCGGCCTGGCGGTGCTCCTCATCGTCGGCTACTGCGCGGCGCAGTTCGCCACGAGGATCAACTCGGCCGGGTCGTTCTACGTGTGGGTGACCAGGGCCCTGGGTCCCGGCGCGGGCAGCGCCGCGGGCTGGGGCCTGGTCCTCGGCTACCTGTTCACCGGGATCGCGACGGTGATCGGGTTCGAGATCTACGCGGACAACTTCCTGACCGGGTTCGGCATCTCGTCGCCGGACAACCACGTGGTGCGGACGATCCTGTACCTCGTCGGCGGCCTGGGCCCGGCGGTGATGTCGGTGATGGACATCAGGATCTCGCAGCGCACCGCGTTCATCCTGGAGACCGTCTCGGTGGGGATCATCTTGATCCTGTGCGTCGCCACCTGGGTGCACAACGGGACGGTGCTCGACACCGACGAGCTGTCGCTCAAGGGGTTCGCCCCCGGTGGCATGGTCGTCGGCATCGTGCTGGCGATCTTCGCGTTCGTCGGGTTCGAGTCCGCGGGAGCGCTCGGCCAGGAGGCGAGGAACCCGGCCCGCAGCGTGCCCAGGGCGATCCTGTGGAGCTGCGGCGTGGTCGGCCTGTTCTACCTGATCGTGTCGTACACCCAGCTGGCCGGCTTTGGCGACGGCGGGTTCGGCAAGGCGACCGCCCCGCTGCCGCAGCTGGCGTCGGTCGCCGGCCTCGGCTGGCTCGGGCACTTCATCGCGTTCGGCATCACGTGCAGCATGTTCGCGTGCTGCCTGGCGTGCCTGACCGCGGGATCGCGGATGCTGCTGTCCCTGGGCCGCGACGGGCTGCTGCCGGGAGTGTTCACCCGCACGTCGAGGAAGACCCGCGCCCCGAGCGTCGCGATCTGGACGGTGACGGTCCCGATGATCGTTATCCCGGTCTCCTTCGTGGCGGCGGGCAGCACCGACACGGTGCTCACCGGCGAGGAGGGAACCATGGCGACCTACGGGTTCATGCTGGCCTACGCGCTGGTCAGCCTGGCCGCGCCGGTCTACCTGAAGAAGATCGGGACGCCGAAGCCGCTGGCGTGGGTGCTCGGCATCGGCGGCCTGGCGGTGATGGCGTTCGTGTTCTACGTCAACTGGATCCCCCAGGCCATCCCGAACGGGGTCTTCCCGGCCCTGGCCTGGCCCTACTCCGCGCTGCCGTACGTGTTCATCGCCTGGACCGCGGTCGGCGCCGCCTGGTACCTGGCGGTCCGGCTCCGCAAGCCCGAGGTGGTCGCCGGCGCCGCCTCCTGGGGAGAGGCTGCCGGCGAAACGCCGGCGGCAGTGCTGGCGGAATAGTGACGGACTCGCTACGCTCCTCGTAATTAGGTTAGCCTTACCTAATTACCAGAGGGCGCCTACCCCGGCCTGAAGGAGGATCGTTGACTCCCGATTCGCTGACCGGGCAGGCCCTGCTGAACTGTCTGATCCGCGAGGTCGCGGGTCCGGCGGGCCAGGTCCGGGAGGATGGCGGGTACATGCTCATCCGGCTGCCCAGGTCCGGGATCTGGTTGCGGGCCCGGCTCGCCCGGCCGTCGGCCGGCCTCGCCCCGCGGCTGGTCGGCCCGGTCGACGAGCGACGGAAGGGCCGGTGGCACCCGCTGGCGTGGCGGCGCCTGGCCACCCTGACCGCCCGCGAGCTCACGCTCGCCTCGGGGTCGGCGAATCCCGAGTTCACGGCCCAGGGAAGTGGTGCTCCTCACCGAACCCGGCTACCGCATCGTCGCCGCCGCCGGCAATCGCTGCCACGAGGAACTGGCCGTGATCGCCCGCGACGGCCTCACCCCCCGCCTCGCCCCCGGCGTAACCCCCCTCCTCGCCGCCTCCCTAACCGAGCCCGGTGCTGAGTGGCCAGCCGCGCCGACGGCATGCTGGTGGGAGGCCTATCTCCGGCTGGTCGTGCCGCCAGTGCTGGAGTTGCTCGTCACGCATGGGGTCGCCCTCGAACCGCACCTGCAGAACGTCATAGTCGGCATTGACGAAGACGGCCTGCCGGCCCAGGTATTCGTCCGCGGCCTGGAGGGCACCAAGCTCGTCCGCGGCCAGCACGCAGGCCTGCTGGCCACCATGGCGCCGGGCATCGCCCGCGGTCTCAGCTACGACGCCGACCGCGCCTGGGACCGCGTGCTGTACTGCCTGCTCGTTGATCACCTCGATCAGGTCGCCGCCGCCATCGCGGACCGGTGCCCCGATCCCGTCCGCGCGGAAACCGGACTCTGGGACGCGCTGCGGGAAACGCTGGCCAAGTGCGCGGCCGACCTGGGCGGGCCGCCGCCGCTGCGTGCCCTGCTGGCCGGTGCCTCGCTACCCGCCAAGGCCAACCTGCGCGCCTGCTGGGCCCGTTCCGCCGACCGGGAGGCCACCTACCTCCCCCTCTCCAGCCCATGGAAACGCCAGTGAGCCAACGCCTGGAACATTCCGCACAGCCGGTTCCTTATGCATACGGAACCCGGCTTTAACTACCTCTCGTGAGGATCAATGACATCATCGCCGTCGCCCTCCTGGCGCAGGAACGAGCCTGCCTGGTGTGAACACGGGCAGGGACACCACGACGGGAGCGTGCCGTCGTACGCCTCTGCGCCCGAGGCGTCGCGCGCCTGGCTGCTGATCGAGCACGACGGCCCGTGGGCGGAGCAAGCCGTTTCGACGCCATTGCCCGGTGGCCTGGGCAAGCTCGCCGTTGCCGCCGACGAACTGGGCATCCGCGTCCAACTGATCCGCCGCCCGGCCCGCAGCGCCCGCGACCCGGGCGGGGCAGGGGTGAACGAGGCGAACGGAGAACGGGGGACAGGCCGAGTCTTCGCCGCGTGGACGGCTGATCCAGAGCCATGGCTCGCCGACGTAACCAGTACGGTCGGCGGCATCGGCGGCATCGGCGGCGTTAGCGGTGACGGCGGCGCGAACGGCACGGCCGGAAACGGCGAGTTCGACCTGGCCGCGATGGCGGCGGGGGAACGTCCCCCGTCCGGGAACCCGGTCGAGCGGATGTACCTGGTGTGCACGCACGCCCGCCGGAACCGGTGCTGCGCCCGGTTCGGAGTCCCGCTGTCCCGGGCGCTCGCCGCTCGCTACCCGGAAGAGCTGTGGGAGACCACCCACGTCGGCGGCCACAAGTTCGCCGCCAACCTCGTCCTGCTCCCGCACGGCCTGTACTACGGCCCGTGCGACCCCGCCACCGCCGTCGCCGCGATCGGCGCCCACCAGCGCGGCGCCACCCTGCCCCACCGCTACCGCGGT
>JAFMRC010000557.1 GCA_017354375.1 Nocardiopsaceae bacterium
CCGGCCGCGACCGCGGCGCGCCTGGCGGCCTCGGTGGCGAGCACGTCGAACCCGACGCCGCCGAGGCGCGAGGAGGTTCCGGTGAAGCAGGACTCGATGACCTCGTCGCCGAGGCCGATCGCCTCGAAGATCTGCGCGCCGGTGTAGGAGGCGATGGTGGACACGCCCATCTTGGACATGATCTTCAGGACGCCCTTGCCGAGCGCCTTGACCAGGTTGGCTTCCGCCTCCTGGGGGGTGACGTCGCCTAGCTCGCCGCGGCCGGCGAGGTCACGGACGGTCTCGATCGCGAGGTAGGGGCAGATCGCGGCGGCGCCGTAGCCGGACAGCAGCGCGATGTGGTGGCACTCCCGGGCGTCGCCGGTCTCCACGATGAGCCCGACCCGGGTCCGGGTCTTCTCCCGGACGAGATGGTGGTGGACCGCCCCGGTCAGCAGCAGCGACGGGATCGGGATGAGGTTGCCCGCGGCGCCGCGGTCGGACAGCACGAGCAGGCGGGCGCCGTCCTCGATCGCGTTGTGCGCCTCGGCGCATATCTCCTTGAGCCGCTTCTGCAGGCCCTCGCCGCCGTCCCGCGGGTCGAACAGGCCGTCGATCGTGTGCGCGGCGAACCCGCGCAGGTTGCCGTCGAAGTTGACGTGCACCAGCTTGGCCAGGTCCTCCTCCCCGATCACCGGGAACGGGATCACGATCTGCCGGACGGCCGCCGGGGTGGGCTCGAGCAGGTTCTGCTCCGGGCCGAACGACCGCGCCAGCGACGTGACGAGCTCTTCCCTGATCGCGTCCAGGGGCGGGTTCGTCACCTGAGCGAACAGCTGGGTGAAGTAGTCATACACCAGGCGCGGCCGGTCCGACAGCGTGGCGACCGGGGTGTCGGTGCCCATCGACCCGATCGGCTCCGCACCGGTGGCGGCCATCGGCGACAGGATGACCCGCAGTTCCTCCTCCGTGTACCCGAAGGTCCGCTGCTGGGCCAGCAGGTCTTCCGCCGTCGGCACGATCCTGCTCCGGGAAGGCAGCTCGTCCAGGTGGATCAGGCCGGCGTGCAGCCACTCCTGGTACGGATGCTCGGCGGCGAGCTCGGCCTTGACCTCCTCGTCCTCGACGATCCGGCCCGCGGCGGTGTCGGCGAGGAAGATCCGCCCCGGCCGCAGCCGGCCCCGGCGCACCACGCGCTCCGGCTCGATGTCCAGCACGCCGACCTCGCTGGCGCCGATCACCATGCCGTCGCTGGTCACCCAGTACCGTCCCGGCCGCAGCCCGTTGCGGTCGAGCACCGCGCCGATCACGCTGCCGTCGGTGAACGCGATCAGCGCCGGGCCGTCCCATGGCTCCATCACCGCCGAGTGGAACTGGTAGAACGCGCGCCGGGAGGGGTCCATCTCCTGATGGTTCTCCCACGGCTCGGGGATCATCATGAGCAGCGCGTGCGGCAGCGACCGGCCGCCGAGGTGCAGCAGTTCCAGGCACTCGTCGAAGCTGCCGGAGTCCGAGCCCCTCGGGTGCACGATCGGGAACAGCCGGTCGAGGCCCTTGCCGCTCGCCGACTCGGGGATCAGCGAACTCTCCAGCATGGCCTCGCGGGCGCGCATCCAGTTGCGGTTGCCCTGCACGGTGTTGATCTCGCCGTTGTGCGCGACGTACCGGTAGGGGTGGGCCCGTGCCCAGGAGGGGAACGTGTTCGTGGAGAACCGCGAGTGGACCAGCGCGAGGGCTGAGTGGTACCGGTCGTCGGCCAGGTCGGGGAAGAACCGCTCGACCTGCGGCGCCGCCAGCATGCCCTTGTACACGATCGTCCTTGACGACAGGCTGGCGAAGTACACGCCGGGCTGGTGGTCGGCCCGCTTGCGCAGGCAGAATGCCTTCCGCTCCAGGTCCAGGCCGGCGTCGGCGGCCGCGCCGGCCACGAACAGCTG
>JAFMRC010000125.1 GCA_017354375.1 Nocardiopsaceae bacterium
GCCTGGCGTCGGCCGGCGGGCTCGCGGTCGCGGGGCGGGCGGTGACGCTCGGCCGGGCGGGCTGGCTGGGAGAAGGACTGCCGGGCCAGCAGGTGCCCGGGCTCGCCGCGGACCGGCTGTCCGGGCTGTTCCTGCTGGTGGCCTTCGGCGCGGGAGTGCCGGTGTCGCTCGCCTTCGCCAGCTGGGCGAGGCGCGACGAGCGGGCCACGCGGATGCTCTCCTCCGGCTACGCGCTGGCGCTCGGCTCGGTCGCGGTGATCGTGACCGGGCGGGACGCGTTCACGGTCGTGTTCGGCTGGGAGGCGCTGACCGCGGCCTTCTACCTGCTGGCCGGAGCGTCCTGGCGCGACCCGGATCGCGGCGGCGCGGCGCGGGTGACGGTCGCCTTCGGGAAGGTGAGCGGGGCGGCGCTGCTGCTCGGGCTGCTGCTGCTCGCGGCGAAGGCCCACTCGATCGACCTGGCGTCGTTCGGGTCGGTGCACGGCGGTGCCCGGACCGCGGCGGTGGTGCTGCTGACCGGCGGGTTCGCGGTCAAGGCGGGCCTGGTGCCGTTCCAGGTGTGGATGCCGCGCGGGTACGCCGCCGCGCCCGGGCCGGCGCGGGCGGTGATGGCCGGGGTATGCGTCAACGTCGCGTTCTACGGCATGTGGCGCACCCTCGCCCTGCTCGGCCACCCGCCCGGCTGGCTCGGGGGAATCCTGCTCCTCCTCGGCGGGCTCACCGCGCTGGGCGGCATCGCCCACGCGGCGGTGGCCAGCCGGCTGTCGCGAGTGATCGCGTACTCGAGCGTGGAGAACAGCGGGCTGATCGTCACGGGCTTCGGCGTGGCGGTCACCGGGGCGGCAGCGGGGAACTCGGAGCTCGTCGCGGCCGGGATGCTGGCCGCGACCCTGCAGATGATCATGCACGCGGCGGCGAAGTCGCTGCTGTTCACCTCGGCGGCCGGGCTGGAGGTCGCGGCCGGGCTGGAGGCCCCGCCGGGAGATGCCCCGGGTGATGCCGGCGCTGGCGCGAATGGCGCCGGCGATGACCTGGAGGCGCTGCGCGGCGCCGGGCGCCGGGCGCCGTGGAGCGGCCTCGGCCTGGCCGTCGGCTCGGTGACCCTGGCCGGGCTGCCGCCGACGGCGGGGTTCGTGTCGGAGTGGTTCATCCTCGAGTCGCTGATGCAGCAGTTCCGGGCGCTGCCCCTGGGAGGGCGGCTCGCCTTCGCGCTGGCCGGGGCGGCGGTGGCGCTGACAGCCGGCTTCGCCGGCGTGACGTTCGTCCGCGTCGTCGGGATGACGGTGCTCGGTCCCGGTCGGCCGGGCGCAATTGCGCGAGGCGTTTCCGCGGAAACGCGGGAGTACGGCTGGCTCGGCCGCGCGGGCGTGCTCGTGCTCGCCGTGTGCCCGCTGGCCCTCGCCGCGGTAACGCCGTTGGAGATCCGGGTGATCGCGGCGGGGCTGTCGCCGGTCGTGCCCTCGGGCCTCACGATGGGCGCGCTCAAGTCGCCGTGGGTGCTGCAGCCGGTCTTCGCCGGGTTCTCGATCCTGTCGCCGTCGTGGCTGTGGGTGGAGATACCGCTGATGCTGCTCGCGGTGCTCGCGGTGACGCTCGGCCTGTCCGGGCGGCGGATGCTGCGGGTCCGGCGGGTGCCGGCCTGGCGCTCGGCGACGATCGGGGTGGAGGGCACGGACGCCTACACGGCGTTCGGCTACGCCAACCCGGCGCGGCGGGTGCTGGCCAGCGTGCTGCACACGCGCTCGGACCTGGAGCGGGTCACGCCGGCGGCCAACGACGGCAACGGCGTGCCGCACCTCCGGTACGCCTCCGACGTCGTCGAGGTCGTGGAGGCCTGGGCGTACCGCCCGGCAGCCCGGCTGCTGCGCCGCGTGGTGTCCGTGGTCAAGCGCTTCCAGTCCGGCCGCCTGGACGCCTACCTGCTGTACATGCTGATCGCCCTGGTCGCCCTCGTCGCCACGGTCACGGCCCTCGCCTGACACCGCGCTCACGGGGCGATCCCTTTCACCGCCACGTACAGCGGCATAGCATGGTAACCGGCAAGGAGTTCCGCCTTATGCGATTCCATCACCCGGAAGCGGCCCGCGGGATGATCGCTGCCGCGCTGCTGACCGCCGCGCTGCTCGCGGGCTGCGGCGGCTCCGGTGGCTCCGGTGGCGCCCCCGGGGCCAGCGGGACCGCTCAGGCCACGGTCACGATCAGCCCGGCCAGGCAGTATCAGCGGATAGCCGGGTTTGGCGTGTCCGAGGGGTTCGGGCAGGCCAAGGCGCTGATGAGCGCGCCGGCCCCGGTCCGGCGGCAGGTGCTGAGCCTGCTCTACAGCCCGGCGCGCGGGGCGGGCCTGACGATCTTGCGCAACGAGATCAGCGCCGACGCGGGGTTCACGATCGAGCCGAAGGCGCCGGGCAGCCCGGCCGGAAAGCCGTCGTACCTGACGCTCGCCCAGATCGACCAGGATCAAGGGCAGCTGTGGTTCGCCAGGCAGATCAAGGCCGACTACGGCGTCAGCGACGTGTTCGCCGATGCCTGGAGCGCTCCCGCGTTCATGAAGAGCAACGACTCGGCGATCAACGGCGGCACCCTGTGCGGGGTTCCGGGCACGAGCTGCAAGAGCGGCGACTGGCGCCAGGCCTACGCCAACTACCTCGCGCAGTACGCCAAGGATTACGCCGCGGCGGGCGTCCCGCTCAGCTACGTGGGCCCGGAGAACGAGACGACGATCGCGCCTCCCCAGGACAGCATGATCATGAGCCCGGCGCAGACGGCCAGCTTGATGGAGATCCTCGGCCCGACGCTCGCCCGGTCCGGTCTTCCGACGCGCGCGGAGTGCTGCGCCAGCATCAGCTGGAAGTACGCGCAGCAGTTCGCGGCCGGGCTCGAGACCGATAAGGCAGCGAACGCGGCGACGGCGCTGTTCACGAGCCACGGCTACTTCACCCCGCCCGACTCGCCGCTGCGCGGCTGGAGCAAGCCGGTCTGGGAGACCGAGTGGGCGCCGTTCGGCTCCTCGCCATGGGATCCGGCCTGGGACGACGGCTCACCGTCGTCGGGATTCACCTGGGCACGGAACATCTACACCGGCCTGACGGCGGCGAACCTGGGCGCGTTCGATTACCTGTGGGGCGCGAACACGAGCACGACCACCGTGACCGGCCCTAACACGGGACTGGTCGATGTCAGGGGCAACACCGTCGCCGCTTCCGGTCGGCTGTGGGCGTTCGCGAGCTACAGCCGGTTCATCCGCCCGGGCGCGGTGCGCATCGCCGCGACGACGAGCGACGCGGGCCTCGACGTGGCCGCGTTCCGCAACAGCGACGGGTCGATCGCCGTGACCGTCCTGAACGGCGACCGCAGCCGCCAGGTCGCGACCTTCTCGCTGCGCGGGCTCAGCGGAGCGCGCGTCACGCCGTACCTGACCGACGCATCCCACCAGCTCTCCGCACAGTCCCCGATTACGGAGAGGAACGGTTCGTTCACCGGTACCCTCCCGCCCCGGTCGCTCGTCACCTACGACATCCGATCATGACCGTCGCGCGCCGACGATCCAGATGAGCGGGACCGCGGCGAGTTCGGCGGCCACGCAGAACGCGACGAGCCCGCCGGGCGAGGTGATCAGGAGCCCGATCACGATGCTGCCGAGCACCCAGGCGCTGCCGTAGACGCCGGTGAACAGCCCGTAGGCGTACGCCCGGCGGTCGGGGGAGACCATCGGTGCGACCGCCGCCGGGATCAGCGATTCCTGCACCCCCATGCCCAGGCCCCACACCGCCGAGCCGATCAGCACGGGCCAGAACCCGCCGAGGAACACCAGCGGGGCGTAGACCGCGCCGATCACCGTCAGCGGGATCAGCACCCGGCGGATCCCGGCCCGGTCGAAGACCGGGCCGAGGACCAGCGAGCCGACGCCGGAGGTGGCCATCGCGACCGCGTAGAACACCGGCGTGAGATCGGCGGGCACGGTGCCCGCGTGCTGGAAGTGGTAGGCGATCAGCGGGAAGTCGGCGAAGCCGGCGGCGGCCAGCGCGGCCGCGCCCAGGTAGATCCAGAACGCCCGGGGCAGCCGCGTCGTGGTCGGCTGCGGCGCGGTGGACGACGACAGGTCCTGCGGTCGCGGGTAGACCAGCCTGGCCACCGCCAGCAGCGACAGCATGATGGCGGCCGGGATGGCCAGGATCGCGAACGCGACCGTGTAGTCGTGCCGGGTCACCACCAGCACCAGGGCGACCAGCAGCGGGCCGAACAGCGCGCCGAACTGGTCCAGCGCCTCGTGCAGGCCGAACGCCCGCCCGTACCCGATGTCCCTCGCCGCGTGGGAGAGCATCGCGTCCCGTGGCGGGTTGCGGACGCCCTTGCCGATCCTCTCGGCGATGATCAGCACCGCCGCCCACTGCCAGTTCCCGGCCAGCGCGAGCAGCGGTACCACCGACATCTGCAGGATGTAGCCGCCGATCGTGATCGGCCAGTACCGGCCGGTCCGGTCGGCGCCGCGGCCGGAGAACAGCCGGATGTTGTAGCCGAGGAATTCCCCGGCCCCGCTGATCACGCTGATCGTGAACGCGCTCGCGCCGAGCAGCCCGAGGTACGGGCCGGTGATGCTGCGCGAGCCCTCGTAGGTGAAGTCGGCGAAGAAGCTCATCACGCCGACCATGACCACGAACTTCAGCGCGGGCGAGGCCGCCGCGGCCCGTCGCAGCAGGGTCCTGCGGGCTGACTCCATGGGACCTCCTCGTCCCCACATCCGGGTGCCGGTCACCCTGAGAACGCGGCAAGCATAGACAAGGGTCGACTACACTCGAAGTTTGACGATTGACGTCGTGTTCGGATAGGTCGTCGGAGTGAACAGGTCAGGTGGAATGTCGGACCTGGAGCTTATCGTGCCTATCTGGAGCTGCAGGAAGTGATCAAGGGGGAGTCGATGCGGCCGGGTCATGTTGCGAGCGCTCCGGAGACTTGCTATGGTGGCTTCATTACTCCCCGTCGTCCTCCGGGATTGGCGGGGCCGTTTCTTTTTCGGGATGAGTTCTGATGACCGCGCCCGAGCGGGTCGCGGTCTTCCTCGACTTCCAGAACGTGCACCTTGTCGGTCACGGTCGTTTCGCGCGGGGTTCCGAACTGTATCGCTGTGTTCCGGACCCGGTGCGTATCGCCGATCTGATCGCAGGCAAGCGGAAGCGTTCGAGTTTTGCCGAAGCCATCCGTGTGTACCGGGGACGGCCTGACCCGGAGCGCCAGCCACAGGTCGCGGCGGCCAACGACGCGCAGGCGTCGGAATGGACACGAGACCGGCGCGTCCCTGGTGCCACAGGCTTAGCAAGGCCGACTGGCAATCCGTCGTGGAGGACTGGCAAGGCCGCGTCACGGACCGCCCACGATGAAGGCGTCGATGTCGGTGTAGGAACCGGTGGACGCGGGATCCCGCTGGGAGGTGACGGTGATCGTGATCGTGTGCCTGCCGGGCGACAGGCCGGTCTTGTCGAACAGGACCTGCTGTTGCTCGTCCCCCGCCGCGTAGGTATCGACCGGGGTGGGCTGTCCGCCGTCAATGGAGACGTCCGTGATGCCGTGGTTCGGGGCGCGGGAGCCGACCCAGGCGATGGAGTCGCCGGTAAAGGTGTAGCTCAGCGCCGAGCCGGGGGTGTCGCTGTAGTGCGCGGTGCGGCCGAAGTAGCCGGCGTCGGCATAGCTGTCGATCCAGTTGCCGGTTCCGGTGGTGCCGGGCGGGAAGGCATTGGAGTCATCGACGACGTGCTCACCGTCGGCGGACAGGGTGAACGGGAAGGCGTGCAGCTTGTACTCCCAATCGTTGCCGCGGCCACTGGAACCGAAGTCCTCGGCGGTCAGCACCGTGTTGCCCAGCCCGTTCATGTTGATGAACTTCGGCACCAGGGCCGGGTCGTACCAGCCCAGGCTGCTGCTTGACGATGGCGAGCAGCCGAAGTAGCACTCGGTGGCGGGCTTGTTGAAGAACCGGGTCCACGGTCCCCACGGGTGCGGGGCCTGGAAGAAGTCCCAGGTGGTGGCGGCCCCGGTGCCCGCGCCCGGCCAGCTCGAGGTGAACGGGAAGTAGGCGCTGGCCAGGATGTAGGTGTGCAGCGGCGCGTCGTAGACGACGCTGGCCTGGCTGAGCTGGTGCGGCGCGGACAGGATATGGGTGGCCTTGGCCGGGTCGGATGACCAGTTCGCGGAGTCCAGGCCGTCGCCTCCCGGCGGTCCCGAGTAGAACTGCCAGTCGGCGGCGTTCAGGTCGCCGATCGTGGCCCGCGGGACCCGGCCCAGGATGTCGTAGTTGCCGTCGTAGGCGAACCCGTCGTTGGAGATGGCGTACACGTACTTGTCCCCGCCATCGGCGGTGGATCCCGGGTTGTCGTCCTGGCCGTACTGGATGAACTCCGGGGTGGGGAAGCTGGTCCCGGGGAACATGGCCTGCGCGCCGTTCCCGCTGGCGGCCGGTGGCGGCGCCGCCCCGTTAGGGTCGTCGGTGGTACCGAACGAGTTGGACCAGGTTCGCCCGTTATCGGAGGACTTGACGATGCTGGCATCGTCGGAGGGCTGGAAGCCGGTCGGGTACCCGCCGAAGGCGTCATCCTGGCGGGTGACGACCACGTACAAGGTGCCGTCCACTGAGATGATCCCGTCGGTCTTCCAGGTACGGCCGTCCCCGTAGTTCCCCGTGGTGGCGGTGCCGCCGTAGCTGGTCATGCAGTTCTCATAGGGTGAGGTGAGGCTGGCCGCGGTGTCGCCGGCCAGCTCGTTCACCGCGAAGTTGCTGTGGCAGTGGCCGCCGAACCCGGCGGTGTCGTCGCTGGTGGCGTAGATGTTCCCGTCCGCCCCCCAGGTGTTGTACCAGGTGTCGCCGGTGGTGGGGCCGGCGCCGGTGCCGGACGGCGTTCCCGGGCTGGCGTTGTTCCACGTCTGCGGGACCCCCACGCTCGCCCCGGTGATCACCGGGGCCGCACGGGTTCCGCTCGCGGTTCCGGCTGCGCTGGCATGGTAGCCAGCCGCCGTGAGCCCGGCCACCACCAGCACGCCCGCCGCCGCGCTCAGCGCTCGCGAGAACCTCATGAACCGTCAGTACCGCGAAAGACCAATCACCGTCAAGCCCGACAGGCTCCAGCTCCGCTCGGTCGGGCCGGGCCGCAGCGCACCCGCCTCCGCGGGGGAGACCCGAGCGAGTGAACTGCCTACCCGAGGAGTTGTGCGCAGCGCCTGGCCCTGCTCGCGATGATGTCGGTGAGCTTTCCCGGCAGGTGGCTGGCGAGGGCCGTGACGTCCGGTTCCTTCGCCGCGTCCGCGAACGCGTCGCCGACGGTCTGGGCTAGGACGCGGGCGCGGTCAACAAGTTTGATCGCCGGGATGCCGAGGTCACGGGCAGCGTCCGGCCAGCGGTTCCTGTACGGGTTGAGCTGATAGTCGCCGCCTACCTTCATCGCGAGGCGCAACTTCTTCTCGTGATCCCCGTAGGGAAGGCCGGAGGCGATGTCGTACAAGGGCGCCAGCCGGGCTTGCTCTCCTCGGAGGAGTAGTGAGTAGTTCTTCGCGTGCGCGTCGGTCCCGCCGATGAGCCAGTTCCAGATCAAGGCGTCGGCGAAGGCGCCTACGGCCTGCTCAGCGATCCTCGATGGCATCACGCGCCGGAACAAGTCGGCGACATGGCCTGGTCCAGGCCCGCCCTCATTCTGGTATTTCTTCGTAGGCGGCACCGCGAGCGCCTGGCACAGGTCTTCCTGGTGAATACGGCCGTACCCGATCGTCAGCCGGTACCGGTCGTAACGCTCCACCACGACAGCGGTCTGATCTTCGAACCGGACGATCCTGCTGGAGACGGTATGCAGGCCAGCGCGGCGGGCGGCGTCCAGGCACAGGTGCTCGTTGAGATCGTGACCGGCCAATCCCAGGATCGCGGGCTTGAGGATGTGCGTAGTCGGCATGGCCCCGGTCGGCATGCCCCACCTCCCGCCCTGGCACAAGAGCGCGGTCTTGGCCTGAGCCCCGGCCAGGCTGAACTGTCCGGTGAACCCGGCACCGAGCCAGTTCGTGGAGTCCCGGCCCAGGTCCCTGAGGAGTTGGGCGACGTCGCCGGTTGTGAGCCACGTAATCTGCCCCTCGTCGCTGACAGCCTGGTCCACGCGTTCAGGAGGAACGAACCGCACCGCTCCTGGGCAGTCAAGCCCGACCTGCGTGGCGAGCAGCGTGTAGGGAGCGGCCCTGGACAGGTCGAAGTGACGAGTCCAGCGGGCTAGGACCGACGGGTCGTCCGGCAGCAGTCCCCATAGCCACGGGGTGATTACCTGGTCGGGATGGGATGGCTGGTTGAGGGGCATGGACAGTGAAAGCGGCGTCGCATCCGGCTCTTGCGCGTACTGGTCGTCATAGTCGAACCGAAGCTTGCCGCCGGGCAGTCGGGTCAGCGATCCGGCTATGCGGCGGCCCACGATGACGGCAAGAGAATCAGTCATCAGCCGTAGTAATCCTTGAGGAGGTCATCCAGGTTCGGAGTTTCACCGTCTCCGGCATGAAGGGTCCGGGCATCGGAAACCTCGACTCCGATTTCCAGGGCGTCGAAGAGAGCGAACACGAGCGCGAGTTCCACCGTCCGCTTTTCGCGTTCAAAGGAGTTCACCCAGGCGCGGGACGTGCCGATCCGCTCGGCTACCTCGGCCTGGGACAGGCCAAGCTCAATCCGCCTACCGCGAGCCGAACTGGCCAAGTCATGCATGGTCCTGATCCGTTGCCTCCGCATGAGCCTCACAGTCGTTGCTCCGGAAAGAAATCCGTCAGCGTGTCAACGTACGCCGACAATAATTGATGTCATCGTACGTTTACATCGATGCTTTGTCAACGTACGTCGACATACCTGCTGGACGTGTTCGCCGTGATCCTGCTCGCCTACCTGCTGGGTGCGTGTGATCCAGCTCGTTTTGCGCGTTCCGCTGCGAAACGGTTACCGATGGTGTTAGAAATCTGGCTGAACGCACCAGAGCGCAGGATATTGCCGACTGGGGGCCAGGTGCGGAACATGCGGGACAGAGAGCACCGTCCAGCCGCCGAACTGATCGCGAGGCTGGCGTCGCAGGTTATCCGGGGGAAGATCCGGCTGCCCAGGTTCCAGCGGGAGTTCGCCTGGAACAAGCAGCAGGTGCTCGACTTGATGGATTCGATCTTCCGCAACTACCCGATCGGCAGCCTGATCCTCTGGGAGAGCTCAGCCAGCCTCGCGAGCGAGATCGACATCGCGGGCCTGCGGGTCGAGCCACGACACGACGACGGGGACACCATTTACCTGCTGGATGGCTGCCAGCGGCTGTCGGCGATCTGCGGGGCGCTGTACTGGCAGCCGGACGGTGATCCGGACAGCTACTGGAATCTGGTCTACGACCTTGAGGAGGAACGGTTCCTGCACCGCGCGGACCTCGACGAGCCGCCGGCCCGCCAGGTGCCGCTGCGCCTGGTCTCACATTCGAAGTACTCGGAATTCCTCAGGTGGACTCGCGGACTGCCGGATCGGTTGCTGGAGCGCGCGGTGGACCTGCACGAGAGGTTCGGAGAGTACGAGGTTCCCGTCGTCACCCTGCGTGCCACCGGACTGTCGGAAATCGGCCGGATCTTCCAGCGAGTCAACAGCCGGGGAACGCCCCTGACCACGATGGAACTCGTCCGGGCCGCCACCTGGACACCCGACCTCGACCTGCTGGCCGAGATCGACCGCATCCGCGGCGCGCTCGCGCGCAAGCGCTACGGCGGGGTCCCTCCCATGATCCTGCTGAGGGCCATCTCGGCCGCGGCCGGGCATGGCTTCGCGACCAAGGGCATCGAGCGCCTCGCCGAGGCCGATCACCAGCGGCTGCGAACGGCGATCGCCGAGACGGAGGAGGCGGCGCGGCTGGCGGTCGATTTCCTCGCCACCGAGATCGGCGTTCCCGCGGCGGAGGCCTTGCCGTACGTGAACCAGCTGGCCGTGGCCATCGAGATCTTCCGGCAGGTCCGCAGGCCGACCTCGGCCCAGTGCGCGGCGATCCGCAGCTGGTTCTGGCGGACCGCGCTCACCGGTTACTTCGAGGGCTGGAACGCGACGAAGATGGCAGCCGACCTCGACGCCATCGGGCGCTTCGCTGGTGGCGCCGACGCCATCGAGGTCAGCACCGATGCGCTGGCCGCACGACTATGGAGCACGGTAACCCACCAGCGCGGCAGCGCCAGGACCAGGGCGCTCGGCCTCATGCTCGCGGCGTCCGGGTCGCTGGACCTGCGCACCGGGAACCGGATCGATGCCGACGGGGCGCTCGCCAGGGCCAACGAGATGCAGTTTCACCACTTCTTCCCGAAGAACTGGCTCATGAGCCAGGGCGTGCCTGGCCAGCGCGCCAACGTGCTGGCCAACATCGTGCTGATGACCGCGGACAGCAACCGGGCGATCGATGACCGTCCGCCCTCCGCCTACCTGGCGGCTGAGATGAAGACCTGCGCCAAGACAGAGATGCGCGAGCGGCTGAAGGCTTCGTGCATCTCCGAAGATGGCTTCGACGCGGCGATGAGCGACGACTACGAGCTGTTCGTTGGCATCCGCTCGGAGGCGCTCCTGGAGTGGGCCGACAAGCTGTGTGCCGGCGAGCATCCGCGGCGCCCGGCGGCCAGGGACGGCCGGGGCATCGCCACCGATGAGCCTGCAGCGGAAATCGAGGACACCGACACCGACGACTGAGCCACGCACCCGGTTCCGTGCCGTAAGCACGGGTCGATCATGACCCGGCGTAGATCAGGGTGCCGAGCTTGTCCACGGCGGCACGGAACTCGTCGTGGCTGACGGCGAGCTCGACCAGCCCGCCGGGGTAGCCGGTGTCCGCGGATACGGCGTCGTCGAGCGCGTCCGGACCGCGAGCGGCATAGGAGTCGCAGATCCCCCTCAGGGCCTGCTCCAGGGGAGAGGGATATGAGGCGAAGAAGTCACCGTCCCGCTGCCTGACCCGCTGCGCTCGCTCGGCGCGGGTGAGCGGCGGGAGCTGCCAGGTGACGAAGCACAGCAGGTCAATGACGTCGGTTCCACGGCAGCCGGCCCAGTCGGCCAGGCCGTCCGCGTCAACGCGCCATTCCGCCAGGCGCTCACGTAGCGCCCGGCGGGTATCCGCGTGGGCCCACCGGTCCAGCAGCTCATGGGGTGCCAGTTCCAGGCTGAGGACCCGGGCTCGGACGGCCCGTGCGTGCTCCTCGTCGGCGGGCACCCGCTGGCCGGCTCTCTCCGCGCTCGCGGCTGGCGGCAGCGTCCCGCCGGGCACCTCCCGGTAGAGGAACGGGGGCTCCGCGACGTAGGGCGCTTGCGGCGGTGGGTCGCTGATGGTATCGACGATGCGCCCGTCGCGGTCCGTCTCGTCCCGCCATAGGCGCGCGGGGTACCCGTCGAAACGCGGATCCTGGAAGTGGCTGGTGGCCGCGGTAAAGTCGATGATGTCGAAGGACAGCTTCCCGTCCCCGGGAAACAGCCGGGCCGCCCGGCCGATGACCTGCTTGAACTCGGGCATGGACCCTATTACCCGGTAGAGCACGACGTTGCGGAGCGCGGGGATGTCGATCCCGGCTGTCAGCAGGTCCGAGGTGACCGCGATCACCGGGGCATCGGGCCCGGGTCTCCGGAACTTCTCCAGGAGCTCGGCGTCGGCGTCGGCCGAGGTGATCTGGCAGGCGTAGCCGGGCCCGTGCTTGCGAGCGAGATCGGTGCCGGACAGCGCCCCGGTCATGCGCGAGGCGTGCTCGGGGTCCTGGCAGAAGACCAGCGTCTTGTTCAGCCTGCCGGTGCGGGACATGTAGTCCGCGAGGTACCGGGCGGCCTCCTCGGTACGGTCCAGGGTGCCCAGCAGCCGTGGCAACTGCCACGACATGTAGTGGTTTTCCAGGGCATCTGGGCTGACGATGGTCTTTTCCCGCGTTTCATGCTGATCGCCGTTCAGGTCCAGCCTGACCCTGCGGATGCGGAAGGGCGCCAGGAACCCGTCGGCGATCCCGCGCGCGAGCGAGTACGTGTGCAGCGGCTCGCCGAAGTGCCGGTAGACGCTGGCGTCCTTGGGGGAGAGGGGGGTCGCGGTGAGGCCGACATGGACGGCCGAGCCGAAGCGCTCCAGGACCGCGTGCCAGGCGGCGCCGGTGGCGGCGATGCCGCCGTGGCACTCATCGACGATGATCAGGTCGAAGAAGTCCGGGCGGAACCGGCGGTATGCGGCGAGGGCATCGCCCGCCGCGTCCGCCGGCCCGCAGAGCCCGAGGTAGACGTCCCGTCCTGCCCGGCGGTCCCCCTCGCCGATCTCGGCGACCTCCTCGCCGAACACCGGCCGGAAATATCCGTCCCTGGCCTGCTCGAGCAGGAGCGCGCGGTCGGCCAGGTACAGGACGCGAGGCTTACGGCCCCGCGGCCAGCCCGAGTTCCGCAGCTTCGCCGCGATCTGCGCGGCGACGAGCGTCTTGCCGGCCCCCGCCGCCAGGACGAGCAGGATCCGGTTCTCGCCGCGGGCGATGGCCTGGACCGCCCTGTTGATCGCGGTTTCCTGGTAATAGCGAGGCCGCATCGGCGTCTCGTCCCAGTTCCGCGGGGCCTGGCTGAGTGGCGCCGACGCGATCTCGCGTGCTTCGCCCGCGAGATCGCGTGCCTTCGCGTACCGCTGCCACAGTTCCCGCGGCGCGGGAAATCTCGTGACCTCGGTTGTCCGGCCCGCGTGGGAGTCCAGCTCGATGACGCGGTCGCCGTCGGTCGAATAGGCGAAGGGGACGTCTAGCAGTTCCGCGTGCTGCCGTGCCCGCTCGATCCCGTCCGCCGGATCCGGACGGGATCTCTTCGCCTCGATGACGGCAACCGGGAGCCCGCTCGAATACTCGAGGACGTAATCGGCGATCTCCGGCCGATCCTGCCGGTATTTCAGGGTATTCGCGCGAATCCTGCCCCTGTTGATGGGATATGCCTGGCGAATCTGGTCCTCGCGCCAGCCGCCAGGCCCGGTGAGCGCGGGCAGCACGAACTCACGGCAAGCCTCGTCCTTCAGCGGACCGCTGGAACCGGGAGTCACGGCACCATTGTCGCACCAGCCGCCCGCGCCTCCGCCCGGCGTGGTCAGGAACCCTGGTCGCTCACGGCAACGGCCACCGGGTGACTGCTGCCGTAGCCGGTGATCTGGGCCATGACCCGGTCGCCGACCTTGATGCCGCTGGCGCCGGACACGCCGCTGAACTTGGTGGCGCCGGTGATCGCCGCGGTGATGGTGCGGGCTCCGCCGCTGAGGGTGATCGAGGTGGGGCTGACCTTGCTTACCGTGCCGCCCGTGATCAGCATCCCCCCGCCGCCGCCCCCGCCGCCGCCCCCGTAGCCCCCGCCCCCGTAGCCCCCGCCTCCATAGCCGCCG
>JAFMRC010000025.1:0-13313 GCA_017354375.1 Nocardiopsaceae bacterium
GTGCCGAGCAGCTTCGCCAGGGCGTCCGCGCCGAGCGCCGGATCCGTCGGCCCCTCCTTCGCGGCCCGCTCGATGTGCGCGACAAGCCGCCCGTGCGCGATCAGCGCCGCGTCCCGCACGGCGGGATCGGCGTCCGCCGGGATGCCCGCGGCCAGCCCGCGGATGCCGGACAGCAGCGCGTCCGCCACCGGGGCGGCCACCTTATCGAGGGACCTCAGCGCCCCGTCGATCGTCTCCGGCCAGGCGGCCAGGTGCGCCGCGCGGGCGGCGTCCCGCTCCGCGACCGGGGCGTACTCCTTGTCGTAGCAGGCCAAGTCGAGCTCGCCGAGCAGGAACATCGGGTTGCTCCGGTGCAGCTCCAGGTCGCCGTACACGACCCGCTGCAGATCCTCGAACGCGCGCAGGTGCGCCTCGTCGTGCGCGTCCGGCAGCGGCTCGCCGGATTCCCGCGCCGCCGCGAGCCGCGCGAGCGCCGCGGCCACCCCGGACGGCGACAGGTCCTGCATGACGCCGTCGTACTCGTGCCGTCCCGCGTACTCCCGGACTTCGGCCACGTTCAGGTCGCAGACGGCACGCACCCGTGCGGTGAGATCATTCATGGGGTAAGAGCGTAGCGGGCGGCGAACGGAGGCAGTCATGGCGGAGGTTCCCGAGTTCACGACGAGGCCGGAGCTGGCGGGGACGTTCGGGATGGTGGCATCGACCCACTGGCTGGCCTCGGCGGCCGGCCTGGCCGTCCTGGAGAAAGACGGCAACGCGTTCGACGCGGCCGTGGCCGCCGGCCTGGTGCTGCAGGTCGTCGAGCCGCACCTGAACGGGCCCGGCGGCGAGGTCCCGGTCATCGCCTACGAGGCCGCGCGCGGCGAGACGTTCGTGGTGTGCGGGCAGGGCACCGCCCCGGCGGGCGCGACCCCCGACGCCTATGCCGGCCTTGGCCTGGACCTGGTGCCGGGGAGCGGGCTGCTGGCCGCGACCGTGCCCGGGTCGTTCGGCGCCTGGATGCTGCTGCTGCGGGAGTACGGCCGGCTGCCGCTGCGCGAGGTGATGAGCTACGCGATCGGCTACGCCGAGTCCGGGTACCCCCTGGTCCCCGCGATCAGCTGGGGCATCGCCAGCGTCGCCGGCCTGTTCCGCGACCACTGGACCACCTCGGCCGAGGTGTACCTGCCGGGCGGCGGCGTGCCCGCTCCCGGCACCCGGTTCGCCAACAAGGCCCTGGCCGCCACCTACCAGCGGATCCTCAAGGAGGCGGAGGCGGCGAGCACCGACCGCGACGAGCAGGTCGACGCGGCCCGGCGTGCCTGGTACGAGGGGTTCGTGGCCGAGGCGATCGGCCGGTTCGCCGCCACCGAGGTGATGGACACGACGGGGGAGCGGCACCGTGGCTTCCTCACCGCCCACGACCTGGCCACCTGGCACGCCACGCTGGAAGCGCCCAGCACGTACGAATACGAGGGACTCGATATATGCAAAACCGGCCCCTGGGGCCAGGGACCGGTGTTCCTGCAGCAGCTCGCCCTGCTCGAAGGGCTCGACCTGGCAAGCATGGAGCCGGGCGGCGCCGAGTACATCCACACGGTGACCGAGGTCAGCAAGCTCGCGTTCGCCGACCGGGAAGCGTGGTACGGAGACCCGGACTTCACCGACGTGCCGCTGGGCCAGCTGCTGTCGAAGGAGTACAACGACGATCGCCGCGGACTGATAACAGCAACAGGCTCGGCAGAGCTGCGACCGGGCGCTCCCGGGGGCAGACGGCCGGAACTGCCGGCATTCGCCGTAAATCCGTTCGGTATAAAGGGTTTTCGGGGTTCCGGGGATCCGGGGCTGGATCCGACCTCCGGGGAGCCGCTGGGCGAGCAGACGCGGGGGCAGGAGCGCGGTGCGCGGCGCGGGGACACCTGCCATCTCGACGTCGCCGACCGGTGGGGGAACGTGGTCACCGCGACGCCGAGCGGCGGCTGGCTGCATTCCTCGCCGGTCATCCCCGAGCTGGGGTTCTGCCTTGGCACCCGCGGGCAGATGTTCACGCTCACCCCTGGGCTGCCGGCCACGATCGCGCCGGGCAAGAGGCCGCGGACCACGCTGACGCCGACGATGGCGCTGCGGGACGGCGAGCCGTACCTGGCGTTCGGCACGCCGGGCGGGGACCAGCAGGACCAGTGGACGCTCGCGTTCTTCCTCAACCACGTGCACTACGGGATGAACCTGCAGCAGGCGATCGACTTCCCGGCGTTCCACTCCCGGCACATGCCGTCGTCGTTCTACCCGCGCGAGTCCTGCCCGAACGCCCTCGACGTGGAGGAGCGCGTCGGGCCGGACGTGGTCGGCGCCCTGCGCGGCCGGGGGCACGACGTCACGGTCCGCCCGCCGTGGTCGCTCGGCCGGATCAGCGCCGTGTCGCGGCGGAACGGGATGCTGTACGCCGCCGCCAACCCGCGCGGCATGCAGGGCTACGCCGTCGGCCGGTAGCGCCCGTAGCGCCCGTAGCGCCCGTGACAGTTGTCATGAGCAGATGCTGAGAGAGCGCACTACCGAGAGTGCGCGGCGGGTGGTGATATGGGGAGTCAGCAATACCCCATAACATCCCTAAGACGGGGGAGTTCGGATGAACCATAGCGGGACGGGGCCGATTGTCTCGTTCGAGAACGTCAGCAAGCACTACGGCAGCCTGAAGGCGGTAGACGGGCTCAGCCTCGAGCTGAGACCGGGAGAAACCGTCGCCCTGCTCGGGCCGAACGGCGCGGGCAAGTCCACCTCCCTGGACATGCTGCTCGCCCTGCGCAAGCCCACATCCGGGAAAATCCGGATGTTCGGCGCTGATCCCTATCACGCGGTGAAATCCGGCCGGGTCGGCGCGATGCTGCAGTCCGGCGGGCTGATGCCCGAGGTAACCGTCCGTGAGCTGGTCACGCTCGTCGCCGGCCTGCATCCCCGGCCGGTTCCGGTGCAGACCACGCTGCGCCGGGCCGGGATCGCGGACATCGCCGACCAGCGGGTGGACCGGCTGTCCGGCGGGCAGACCCAGCGGGTCCGGTTCTCCCTGGCCATCGCCGGGGAATGCGACCTGATCGTGCTCGACGAGCCGACGACCGCGATGGACGTGGAAACCCGGCGGCGGTTCTGGACGTCGATGAAGGAAGAGGTCGCCGAGGGGCACACGCTGCTGTTCGCCACCCACTACCTGGAGGAGGCCGACCAGGCCGCCGACCGGGTCCTGGTGATCAACCGGGGACGGCTGCTCGCCGACGGCACGCCGGGGCAGATCAAGGAGCGCGCCGGGGCGAAGCGGATCTCCTTCCGGCTCGACAACGTGAACGAGCCGTTCCTGCTCGGCCTGCCCGGCCTCGTCAGCCTGGACGTCCGGCACGACCAGGTGCGGATCCAGAGCAGCGATTCCGACGCCACGCTGTACGCGGTGCTCGACGCCGGGTACCGGCCGCGGGAGGTCGAGGTCACCAGCCTCGGGCTGGAGCAGGCGTTCCTCGCCATCACCGCCGAGGACGACCGCACCGCCGGCACCGGGCCCAGCGGGGGCGGGCACGGTGGTGGCGGGCACGGCGAAGCCGGGTATGACGGAGGCGGGTACGGCGAGAGCGTGACCCCGGCCACCACCGACCGGGTAGGGGAGGCGATCTGAGATGCAGGGCACGCTCATGCTGGCCAGGGCCGAGATCAAGCGACTTGGCCGCAACCGCCGTTACTTCCTGTTCACCCTCGCGCTGCCCGTGGTGCTCTATCTCGTCGTCGCCAAGCAGGGCAAGTCGGCCTACGGCGTGGATTTCACGGCGTACTACATGGTCGCGATGGCGACGTTCGGCTCGTTCAGCGGCGCGCTGAACGGCAACGCGATCAGGATCTCCGAGGAACGCAAGCTCGGCTGGATCCGGCAGCTGCGCCTCACCCCGCTGCCCGCGAACGCCTACGTGATCGCGAAGCTCCTGGTCTCGATGGCCACCACGATCCCGTCGGTGGTGATCGTGCTGCTGCTCGGCCGGTTCTACGGCGGCGTGCACCTCCCGGCCTGGCAATGGATCGCGATCGCCGCCGTGGTCTGGCTCGGCGCGATGATCTTCGCCGCCCTGGCGGTGGCCATCGGGTACCGGTTCCAGCCGGACCAGGTGCAGCCGGTCGCCATGCTGGTCTACTTCACGTTCACCATCCTCGGCGGGATCTGGTTCCCGCTCGGCGGCCTGCTCCAGAAGATCGGCGAGGTCACCCCCACCTACCAGGCGGTGAAGATCTCCACCGACGTGGTCGGCGGCGTGTCGGTGCCCATCACCCTGGTCGCGGGCCTGGTCATCTGGCTGGCGATCTTCGCGGGGATGGCCACGCTCGCCGTCCGCGCCACGGCGGAGACGGTGTGATCGTCCGGTGAGCGGCGCGGATCCCATGACCGGTGTGGAACCCACTCCCGGCGTGGGTTCCGTGCCGGGTGCGTACTCCATGCGAGACCGGGACCAGGCGGTGTATGCCAGGGCCGGGAGGCAGATAACGGCCCACCCGGCCCTGCGCATGCTGCTGTCCTGCGTGTGGCTGGTGTACCTCGCCTCCCCGGTGGGCAGCCTCTTCCAGCAGCACTACTCCCCGCCGCGGGTCGCGGCGGGGATCGCCA
This sequence comes from Nocardiopsaceae bacterium, assembly GCA_017354375.1. Classification (GTDB taxonomy): domain Bacteria; phylum Actinomycetota; class Actinomycetes; order Streptosporangiales; family Streptosporangiaceae; genus Trebonia. The sequence goes on from JAFMRC010000025.1 coordinate 4,613, forward strand.
TCATCCTCGTGTTCTGCGCCTCGTACATCGGGACGCTGGTGACCTGGAACCGTCCGGGCGCCTGGTGGCGCTGGGCCGGGCTCGCGCTCATGTTCGCGCTCGCGGGCCTGGCCTGCGTGGAGTTCGGCGCCCCCAAGTGGAACGTCCTGTGGATCTTCGTGTCCGCCGCCGCCGGGGCGGTGCCGGGGACGCGCCGGGTGGCGACGAGGGCCGTGCTCGCGGCGGGCGCCTGTTACCTGGCGGTCAGCGTGGCCGGGCACGACGCGGTCGCCGATTACCTGATCACGCTGCTGCCGGTCGTGCTGATCGGCTTCATGATGATCGGCGGCCGGAAGCAGGGCGAGCTGATGCGCGAGCTCACCGAGGCGCGGGACGCGGTCGTCCGGATGGCGGCGGCGCAGGAACGGCTGCGCCTGGCCCGCGACATGCACGACCTCACCGGGCAGTCGCTGTCCACGATCACGCTCAAGTCCGAGCTGGCCGGGCGCCTGATCGCCCGGCTGCCCGAGGGGCCGGAACGCGACCGGGCCCTGGACGAGATCGAGCAGGTCGCGGGCGTCAGCAGGCAGACGCTGCAGGACATCCGCCAGGCCATCAGCGGCTACCGGCGGCCCACCCTCGCCGTCGAGGCCATCACCGCGCGCGGCGCCCTGGAGTCCGCGGGGATCACGCCGCACGACGACGCGGAGCTCACGCTGGCGTCGGGCACGTTCGACCCGGACGCGGAGGCGGCCCTGGCCTGGTGCCTGCGCGAGGCGGTCACCAACGTCGTCAGGCACTCCGGGGCCGCGAACTGCCACATCGGCCTCACCAGGCGCCCCGATACCATCAGCCTGCGGGTGCGCGACGATGGCCGGGGCGGCGACGGCCAGTGTGCCCAGCCGAACATGGTCTCGTCCGGTGCCGGGTTGCGCGGCATGTCCGAGCGGCTCGCCGCCGTCGGCGGCCACCTGGAACTGCGGCCGTCGCCCGACGGCTTCGGGCTCACCGCCACGGTCCCGCTCACCGCGAAGCCCCCCCGCGCGCCGGCCGCCCCGGATACCGCCAACGCCGCGCTAACGTAACCTCGTGACCACTATCAGGGTGCTGCTCGCCGAGGACCAGGCGATGATCCGCGAGGCCCTCGCCGCGCTGCTGTCGTTCGAGGACGACATTGAGGTGGTCGCCCAGGTCGGCCGCGGCGACGAGGTGATAACAGCAACAAACGCCAGCAGCCCCGACGTCGCCCTCCTCGACATCGAGATGCCCGGCATGGACGGCCTGGCCGCGGCCGCCGAGCTGCACGCGAAGCACCCGGACACGAAGATCGTCATCCTGACCACGTTCGGCAGGCCCGGCTACCTCCGCCGTGCCATGGAATCCGGCGTCTCCGGATTTATCGTGAAAGATTCCCCGGCGGACAAGCTGGCCGCGACCATCCGCCAGGTCCGGGACGGCCAGCGGGTCATCGACCCCGACCTGGCCGCCGCCGCGCTGGCCGAGGGAACCAGCCCGCTTACCCCGCGCGAGCGCGACGTCCTCGCGGCCTGCACCGACGGCAAGACCATCCAGCAGATCGCCCAGGCCGTCTACCTCTCGGAAGGAACGGTCAGGAACTACCTGTCGGCGTGCATCGGCAAGACCGGCGCCCGCAACCGGGCCGAGGCCTGCCGGATCGCCGAAGAACGAGGCTGGCTCTGACGCGCTCTGCCCGAGCGCCGGAAACCGGCGTCCTCCGGAGCGGAGGAAACCGGCGTCCTAGAGGAGCGCGGGGAAAACCGGCGTCGGCCAGCGATCCGCCGGCACTAGGATTAGCGCGTGACATCGCCTGGTTACTTCCGTTTCCCGCATATTCACGGTGATCTCCTGGCCTTCGTCGCCGAAGACGACGTCTGGCTCGCTCCGGCCGGCGGTGGCCGGGCCTGGCGGCTGACGGCCGATGGCACGCAGGCGAGCTACCCGCGGTTCTCCCGTGACGGCAGCATGATCGCCTGGACCAGCAAGCGGGACGGCGGCCCGGAGATCTACACCGCGGAGGTCGCGGGCGGTCCCGCGACTCGCCGCACCTGGTGGGGTGACCAGCGCACCCGTACCGTCGGCTGGCGGAGGCACGACGGCGCCGAGGAGGTTCTCGCCATCACCGCGCATGGCCAGCCCGCGCCACACTACGCCAGCGCCTACGCGGTACCGCTCGGCGCGCCACCCCGTCGGCTCCCGTTCGGCCAGGTCGATGACCTCGCCGTCGAGCGGGAGGGAACCGCCCTGCTCACCGCCAGGGAAGCCCGCGAGCCCGCGATCTGGAAGCGCTACCGCGGCGGCACCGCCGGCCGGCTCTGGGTCGCCGCCGGCGAGCACCCGCGGTTCCGGCGGGTCTGCGCCGAGCTAGACGGCCAGTTCGCCGCCCCGATGCTGATCGCCGGCCGGCTCGTCTTCCTCGCCGACCACGAGGGCACCGGCAACCTCTACTCCTGCGCGCTCGACGGCACGGACCTGCGGCGGCACACCCATCACGACGGCTGGTACGCCCGCAACCCGGCCACCGACGGGACGCGGATCGTCTACCACGTGGCCGGCGACATCTGGATCCTGGACAGCCTGGAAGCGAACGAGCCCCGCAAGCTCGACATCGAGCTGACCTCCCCGCCGGTCGCCCGCGCCCCCCGGCTGGTGACCGCCGACGACCACCTGGGCGGCCTGGACTGCGACCAGACCGGCCAGGCCAGCGTGGTGTCGGTACGCGGTACCGTCCACTGGCTTACGCATGATGATGGGCCGGCCCGCGCGCTGCACGCCGACCCGGCCGCCCGCGCCCGCCTGCCGCGCGTGCTCGGCGACACCGGCAAGGTCGCGTGGGTCACCGACGCCGACGGCGACGACGCGCTGGAGATCGCCGAGGTCGCGTCCCCGGTCACCTCTGCCCGCCGGATCGCCTCGGGCGAGCTGGGGTACGTGAACACCCTGGAGCCCGCCCCGGACGGGAAGACCATCGCGGTCGCCTCCCACGACGGCCGGCTGCTCCTCGTGGACGCCGAATCCGGCGTGGTGACGCAGCTCGCGGCCGGCGACGACGGCGAGATCGACGACCTGGCCTGGTCGGTGGACTCGGCCTGGCTCGCGTGGGCGCAGCCGGGGCCGCGGCCGCTGGCCCGGATCCGGATGGCGCGCGTGGCCGACCGGTCCATCATCGACGTGACCGACGGGCGATTCGCCGACAGCGAGCCGGTCTTCACCCTCGATGGCCTGCACCTGGCGTTCCTGTCGTGCCGCACCTTCGACCCGGTGTACGACGCGCACACGTTCGACCTGTCGTTCCCCTACGGCAGCCGCCCCTACCTGGTACCGCTCGCCGCCGCGACCCTGTCGCCGTTCGGGCCGCGGCCGGGCGGGCGGCCGGCCGGAGGCGGGGACAACAACCCCAAGGATTCCACCGAACGGATCGTGGTGACCGTGGACCCCCCCGGCATTTCCTCCCGGGTGGTCGCGGTCCCCGTCGATGAGGGCCGGTACTACGGCCTGGCGGCGGTGAAGGGCGGCCTGGCCTGGCTGCGGTCGCGGTTGTCGGGGGTGCTCGGCGAGGGCTCGGCCGACCTGGACACCAGCCGGCCGCGGCCGGCGCTGGAGCGGTTCGACATGCGCAAGCGCGAGGTGGCCACGCTAGTCGGGGAGATCGACTGGTTCCGGGTCAGCGGGGACGGGTCACGGCTGGTCATCAGGGATCGCGGCGAGCTGCGGGTGGTGGCGTCCGACCGGAAGGCGGAGAACGGGTCGTCGGACGACGAGGTCACGGTGGACCTGGAGCGGGCGCGGTTCACCGCCGACCCGTCGGCGCTGTGGGCGCACGCGTTCGAGGAGGCGGGGCGGTGCATCCGCCGTGACTTCTGGACGCCGGACCTGTCCGGCGTTGACTGGCCCGCGGTGCTGGACGCCTACCGGCCGTTGCTGGCGCGGGTCGGGACCTCGGCGGAGTTCGCGGACCTGCTGTGGGAGGTCGTCGGCGAGCTGGGGACGTCGCACGCGTACGTGATGCCGACGGGCCTGTTCGGCGGGCAGTCCCGGGTCCGCGGCGAGCCGGCCGCGCTGCTCGGCGCGGACGTGTCCCGGTCGCCGGACGGGCGCTGGGTCGTCGACCGGGTGCTGCCCGGCGAGTCGTCCGACCCGCGGGCACGGTCCCCGCTGGCGGCCCCGGGGGTCGCGGTGCGGGAAGGCGACGAGATCACCGAGGTTGACGGCCGCCCGGTCGATCCGGCCGCCGGCCCGTGGCCGCTGCTGGCCGGGACCGCTGGCAAGCCGGTGGAGCTGACGATCGTCCCCGCCGACCCCGCCCTGGTCCCCAGGCCCCTCCCCGCGAAGACCGAGTCCGCCCCCTCCCCCTCCCCCTCCCCCTCCCCCCAATCGGACAAATCCGAAAAATCAGCTGATGTCAACGGCGAATCGGCCGAAGGCCCGCGGTCGCGCCGGGTCGTGGTCGTGCCGCTGCACGACGACCGGCGGCTGCGGTACCAGGACATGGTGGCCAGCCGCCGCCGGTTCGTCCGCCAGCGGTCCGGCGGCCGGCTCGGGTACCTGCACGTCCCCGACATGATGGGGGAGGGGTGGGCGCACCTGCACCGGGACCTGCGCACCGAGCTGACCCACGACGCGCTGGTCGTGGACGTGCGCGGCAACCGCGGCGGGCACACCTCGCAGCTGATCGTGGAGAAGCTGGCCCGCCGCGTAATCGGCTGGGACTCTGCCCGCTGGATGCGCCCGGAAAGCTACCCGAGTGAGGCCCCGCGCGGCCCGGTCGTCGCCCTCGCCGACGAGTTCGCCGGGTCCGACGGGGACATCGTGACCGGCGCGATCCGCATCCTTGGCCTCGGCCCGGTGATCGGCGCCCGCACCTGGGGCGGCGTCATCGGCATCGACAGCATGACGGGGCACGGCCTGGTGGACGGCACCCGGATGACGGTGCCGCGGTACGCGTTCTGGTTCGACGGGTACGGCTGGGACGTGGAGAACCACGGCGTGGACCCCGACACCGAGGTGCTGATCACCCCGGACGACTGGGCTGCGGGCCGCGACCCGCAACTGGAGACGGCCGTCGACCGCGCTCTGGAACTGCTCGCGGAGCACCCGCCGGCCACCCCGCCGGACGTGCGGACCGGCCCCGTCAAGCGCCGCCCGCCCCTCCCGCCTCGTCCGTAACGGGAGGCCCGCGGATGATTCCAGGGCCGACATACCCGGCCGTGGTATTCACCTTGCTTAGCTGTGTCGTTAGGGGCCAGGGGGAGCCCCAAACGACACGGCTAAGCGACCTGCGCGCCTTGAGTTTAAGGGAAAGCTTAAGACTTAAGTATGTATAACGGACAGTAGGTGGCTTGATACCCCCGCTAGTTTCGCGGCCAACCCCATACTCAAGTTTTAACGTTCCCGTTCGCCTTATTTGAATGTCTGTTTTATGAACATATAGGAATTTTGGCGGGAAGCTGGATGGCGGAGCGCGGCGCGTCCTTCGAACTCGAACACTTGTGCCCCGCCCCTGGGTCCCGGAGGTGCCCCTCGCCGCGCATGGAGGCCGCAGCCGATGGGGGTGTCGACCGATTAATGATCGTTTTGATAAATTCGTCCCAAAAATTCGTTAAAACTTAAGCCGTAGGCGTGTTGAAGTGCCGTTTATCCGCCCAGTCCGTTGACGGCGGAAGCCGCTCATCGTAGGGTGCTTCCGGCAAAGGAGGGTGACCGTCGGTCATGGCTGCCGTCACGCGAGACCGGATCGGCCGGGTGCACGCGCACGTGGCGGATGCCCTCGACCGCACGGGCCCCAGTAGCGTGGTGCCCGCCCGCGAGCAAGACCGCCTGCTCGCGCAGGCGTGCGGCGAGGTTTGCGACCTGCTGACGGACTGGCTCGCCAGCGACGACTGGGCACGGCTCCGGCCGCCGCGCGGGGCCACGGTCGCGGACGCCATTCCCGGCCGGCGGGACTATGCCGCCTTCCTCGACCCGGCGCTGGCCGACGTGCTGACGATGTCCGGGCTGGCCGCCGAGACCGCCGGCCCGATGGTGCGGGAAGCCCGCGAGGCCGTGGCCCGTACCGCCCGGCGGCACGCGAGGTGGCGGCAAGAGGAGCTGTTCCGGGAGGCCGACGACCGGGTGCGGGAATTGCGCGCGGACACGTGCGCGCAAGCCGCGCGCCTGCGGGCCCTCCTTTCCGGATCCGCTGAGGAGCGAGCCGGGACAGTTCGCGATAGGGCACAGGCCGTGCTGAAGCGCGTCCGCGCCTTCCTCCCGACGCTCGCGCTGACCATGGCCAGCGTCGTGGTCAGCGTCACGCCGGCCCAGGTGGCGGCGGACGTCCACGCGTGGGAACACGCCGCCGCCCAGGTGGTCGCGGTCTACCTGGTCGCCGAGCAGGCGCAGCCGGGCCTGGCGATCGAGCCGCCGGACCTGGAGGGGCCGGAACTGGGGCTGTAACGCTCAGCGATCCGGCCGCGGGAACGTGGACCAGAACGGCGGCCCCTCGTGCGGCGCTATCAGGCACGTTCCAGTGCGCAACCGGGACAGGTCCCAGTCCTCGATCACGTTCCCGGTGACGATTTCGTGCTGGTCGCGGTCGCTCTGCACCGTTCTCGGAATCGTGATCCGCTTGCGGTTGGTGCCGAAGCGCTGCCGGACCACGTCGCGGCTGGCCGCGTCCAGCAGCCGGAACGCGGCGATCGTCCCGAACCCGGATACGATCGACTGGCCTACGTCCGGCCCGTAGGAGTGCAGCACCTGGTGGATGTCCTGGCTGCCCGCGATGAACCGCAGGCCTAGCTCGCGGCCGAAGTTGACGCCGTCCGCGAGATGGGGCAGCAGGGGCAGCAGCGCGAATTCGTCGAGGACGAAGTACACCCGGCCCATGCGGCGCTCCTCGGTGAGGGCGGCGCGGCCGAGTTCCAGTGCCTCCCTGATCGCCATGTCGATGAGCACGCGGTACACCGGAAGCAGCCGGGCGCCGATGGCGAGGTCGTACTCGACGAACAGGGCGCGACCGCCCTTGGCCCGGATGAACTCGCGGACCGAGAAATCTCCCGCCGCGCGGAACCTTCCGCTGAAGATCGCCTCGACTTTCTGCTGGAGGAACGCGAGCACGGATTTCACCGTCGCGTCGGTTCCCGACAGGTAACGGTCGGCGGTCCCGGCCAGGTCGTCGTGGACCGTCAGGAGGCTGCGGATCTCACCCGCCGGCTCCTCGAGCCGCTGGCGCAGTTCCTTGTTCGAGTACGGCACGCGATCCCTGGACATGGCCAGCAGCACGGCGCCGAACAGGTCACGCGCGGCGTAGGCGAAGAAGGCATTCTGCCCGGACGTCGCGGCGTCGTCGCCGAACAGCGTCGAGGCGATCTCATGCGCCTGGTCCGCGCGCGCCGCGTCGTCGGCCTCGGTGAGCTCGGCGAACACGTTCCAGTCCCGCCTCGCGCCCGGACCCAGGACCGCGTCCGAGTCCCGGCAGAACGCCCGGAGGTAATCCCCCTTCGTGTCGAAGAAGACGAAGGTGTCCTCGGCCCGGGCGCGCTCGCGCAACCCCCGGACGACGTGCTTGATTCCAGTCGTCTTGCCCGAGCCGACCGCTCCGAGGAAGAGGAGGTGACGAGCGAGGACGGTCTCGTCGAAGATGGCCCAGCCTTGCGGGGGCTCGCCGTATACCGTCTCGCCCTCCACCACCGTGACGGACGTCCGGGCATGGGCCATCGCGCGGTACCGGTTCCTATCCCGCGCCGTGTCCAGGACCAGGATTCCCGAGACCCCGGGGGTCAGGGCCGGGTCCGGGACCAGGTACGGGGCCGGGTCCGGGACCAGGTACGGGACCGGGTCCGGGGACAGGTCCGGGACCGGGACCGGGGACAGGTCCGGGTCCGCCAGGGGTTCCCGGCTCGACAGCGCCCCAACGGTCGAGTGCCTCGTCGCCGTGCTGTTGCATGTCGAGGATGAGAGCGCCCAGTTCGGCGATGATCCGGTCAGAATCTTCCCCGGGGATGCCGTACGCGACGTCGAAAGCGGTGTAGGCGCGGAACAGCAACGCGAACGGGCCGGTCAGGCGCCACAGCAGCTTCGACAGCCCGCCTCGCGTGGCGAAGTTGCCGAAATTGATCGGGCTGGTCTCGGTGGAGGCCGAGTTAATGACCACGCCCGCGCCGCCGCGCGTGGCCTGGCCGCTGGCCAGGAATATCAGGAGGGCGGCGGCCACGACCCCGTCGATGATTATCCATTGCGTGCTCCCGTCGATCAGCGCCGCGATCAGGCCGAGCAGGAACACGATGGTCAGCAGGATCAGGGCGAGGCTGAGCCGGTAGGAGACGTACGCGGAAACGCCGGTGATGTCCTGCAACCGCGTCTGCTGCAGCAGCCGGCTCTCTCGCTGGGCTCCCCTGCCCCTCGCCTCCGCGTAGAAGATGACGCGCGTATTGGTCACGTACAGCGTGCCCCTGCCGTCCGACCTGCGGGGAGCCAGGACCGCCTCGTATTTCCGCACGTAGGTTTCGCCAGCCGCCATCTGCACGGGCGCGTTCGGCAGGGTTCGCTGGTGCGGCGTCACCAGCGGCGGGCCCTGCCTGCCGGCGGGCGGTGTCGTCATGCCAACCACCTCCGCCAGGAAAGTACTCCCATTAACATTCGCCGCGCAATAGAGTAATGAATCAACAATTATCAATTGGATTACGCGCCGATTCCGGGAAAGGCGCTGATTCGGGCGAGGCGGGGGCGG
>JAFMRC010000025.1:13323-29562 GCA_017354375.1 Nocardiopsaceae bacterium
CCCCCCCCCCCCCCCGCCTCGTTACGAGTCACCGGGTTGCCGAGTTACCGATAACCCGGTCGGGAGGCCGGAGGAGACGAGCACCCACTCCTCGCCGCTGCCCCAGACCGAGTCAGCGAAGCTCTGGATGTTGACGTATCCGGAATCCTGCACGGTGACGTTGGACGATCCCATGAAGTCGCCGTTGACCATGTCGACCGTGTTGTTGGACGAGTTGACGCCCACGATCAGGCCGACGTGGTCGGCGTAGGAGCCCACCGGCGTGCTGGTGCCCGACGGGTAGAAGACGATGGCGTCGCCGACGGCCGGCGTGCCCGAGTCGAAGGTCGGAGTCTGCCCATTGTCGGCGGCCCAGGTCGAGAACGACGTCGCCCCGGGGGTCAGCGCGGAAAGGTCGCTGGTGACCCCGGCCTGCTCCCATACCCACTTGGCGAAGTCGGCGCACCAGTACTCGTTCTGGTCGAGGACGTTGAAGGAACTGTCGGTCCCGCACCCGGAGGTGCTGGCCCCGACCCCCACCAGGGCGGTATACGGGTCGCAGTCCAGGCTCCAGTCGGTGCTGGCCGGCGTGTCCCCGTGGCCGACCTGCCCGCTGGCGACCGAGGCGATCGTCGCCGTGGTGCCCGCCGGGGTCACGGACCCGGCCGTGGCCTTCGGCCGGGCGGTGACTGAACGGCATACGGCCGGGTCGGCTACTCCCCAGGCCGTTCTCACGCCGACCGGCACGGGAGAGGAGCAGGGGAACGGCTCGCCTCCGGCTTCCCGCATCGTCCACGACGACTGCGCGGTGCGGGTGAAAACGCCGATCGCCGCGCCGTCCTGGAAGCGGTCGGCGATGGCGGCCGGGGCCGAGGAGGCGGGCGTGAAGGCGGCCGTCGCCCACTCCAGGCCAGTCGACCTGACCGTCGCGGCGTGCACGCTGCCCGGCCGGACTCCGGCGATGTCCGCTGCCGGGATGTTCTCGTGCCGCGCGTACGCGTGGATAAGCGCAGTGGTGCCGGCACTCGAGATCGCCGTGGGCGTCGCCGCCGCGGGCGAGTTCCCGCTGCCGACCGCGGCTCCGGCGGACGCCGCCGTCGCGGCCAGCACGGCGGCGGAACCCGCCACGGTGAGAGCGAAGAATCTTCCCCGTCGTTTCCTGGTTCTCATGCCATTGCCCCTAACGCAACGGTTGATACCCGCTCCGGTTAAAAGACTCCCATATTGCATCATTTTACGTCAAATATTTTCATGAGGAATGTTGAGGGACGCTGGAACCCTTCCCTCACGTGATCATCGCGTGATCAGCTCCGAGCCGCGCTTGCGCAGGTCGGCGACGGACGTCACGCCGAGCAGCCGCATCGTGGTGCGGAACTCCCGCGTCAGGATCGACAGCGCGTGGTCCACGCCGGCCTCCCCGCCGGCCATCAGCCCGTACATGTAGGCGCGGCCGATCGCCGCGGCGTCCGCGCCCAGCGCCAGTGCCACCGCGATGTCCGCCCCGTGCCGGATCCCGGAGTCCACCAGCAGCGGCACGGACGGCCCGACCGCCTCCCGAACCGGGGCGATCAGGTCCGCGGGCGCGACGCAGCGGTCCAGCTGGCGGCCTCCGTGGTTGGACAGCTGGATCGCGTCGACGCCCGCGTCCACGGCGCGGCGCGCGTCGGCCGGGCCGATCGGGCCCTTGAGGATGAGCGTCCCGTTCCACCGCTTGCGCAGCTCCGTGATGTCCTGCCAGTCGATGCCGGGGTTGAAGAACATGGCCGATGCGGAGATCGTCGACTGCTTTTCGTCCGGGAAGTTCGCGAAGCCGACCGGAGGGCCGGACAGCAGCCGCAACCAGTAGCCCGGCCTCGCGGCGACCGACGCGACCGTCCCCGGGGTCAGCGACGGCGGCATGGTCAGGCCGTTGCGCGCGTCGCGGACCCGGTTGCCGGAGACCACCGTGTCCACGGTCACCACCAGTGCCGAGAACCCGGCCTCCGCCGCCCGGTCCACCAGGCCGGACTGACGGGCGCGGTCGCGCAGGATGTACAGCTGGAACCAGAGCGTGGCGTCCGCCCCGGCGACCGCCGCGGCCACGTCCTCGATCCCGGTCGTCGACATCGTGGACAGCGTGTACGGCAGGCCGCGGCGGGCGGCGGCCCGTGCCACGCCCGCCTCGCCGTGCGGGTGCATCATCATCGTGTACCCGGTCGGGGCGAGCACCAGCGGCGCGGGCAGCGTGGCCCCGAACAGCGGTGCCGAGGCGTCGGCCGCCGCCACGTCCGCCAGCACCCGCGGCTGGAACCGCCACGCCCGGAACGCCGCCACGTTGGCGGCCATCGCCACTTCCTCGTCCGCCCCTCCGTCCACGTAGTCGAACACCGGGCGCGGGATCCGCTTCCGGGCGGCGCGCCGCAGGTCCGACACGTCGTGGCAGCCCGCCAGCCGCCGCCGGGTGGCGTCCAGGTCGATCGGACGGAGCCGGACAAGCTCCCGCATATCACGCAGCCTCATGATCCGGACGATACGCCGCGCGGGCGCGTCTGCGAAGTTCCGGCGGGACAGGTTGAACACCCGCCCGCTTCCGAGCCGGCCGCCGGGCATGACAGACTGATGTCATATGACGAGCATCGCCACCGTCACCGGCAACCCGAAGCCGGATTCCCGCACTCACGGCGTCGCGGTGGCCGTCGCGGACGCGATAGCCGCCGCGATCGGCCCGACTGCCGGTCCGGTGCCCGGCGGCCCGGCCGCCGCCGGGGTGACCCGGCTTGACATCGACCTGGCCATCCGGGCGTCCCGGTTGTTTGACCCCGGCGACCCGGAGCTGACCCGGCTGACCGCCGAGGTCGCCGCCTCGGACGTGGCGGTCTTCGCCTCGCCGACGTACAAGGCGGCCTACACCGGCATGCTCAAGGCGTTCCTTGACCGCTACGGCGGCAACGGGCTCGCCGGCGTGGTCGCCGTTCCCGTGATGACGGGCGGCTGGCCCGGCCACCTGCTGTCAGTCGAGGTGCACCTGCGCCCGGTCCTCGTCGAGCTCGGCGCGATCGTCCCGGCCCGCGGCCTGTACGTCACCGAGCCGGAGCTCGACGACCTGGGCGCCGCGGTCGGCAAGTGGGCGCAGGCCGCGGTCCCCCTCATAACCCGCTCGCTTCCCCGCTAGCGGTCATCGCGGGCGGTGGCTCGCGGGTGGTCAAGCACAGCGTTCCTCTTCCCTGAGGTAGGCGCGGACGAGCTTTCCGCCGTGGCCGGGCGGCGCGGGCTTGCAATCCCACCAGGCAGACAGGGAGGCCACGATGGTCAGGCCGCGGCCGCTCTCGTCCTCCGCGTCGATCGGGCGGAGGACGGGCTGGCCGGGGGCCGCGTCCCATACGACGACCAGGACGCTCGCCGAGTCGGCCAGCAGGGTCAGCCGCACCGGGGCGTCCAGCCCCGCGGCCCGGGTCGCCGTCACCGCGTTGCTGGTCAGCTCGCTCACGACAAGCTCGACGTCGGCGGCGAGCTGATCCAGCCTCCATTCGGAGAGGATGAGGCGGGCGTGCAGCCGGGCCGACGGGACGGCACCGGGGAGCGCCCCGAGTTCCAGCGCGTCGGAGCGCCCCAGTCGCGGGCCCGGGGAACCGTCGGCCCGCGGGTCCGGAGAGCCGCCGGCCAGCGGGCCCGGGGGACCGCCGGCCGGGCCGCCAGGAACATCGGCCTGGCCAGTCACGGCGAGCGCCAGTGTTCGCTGCGCTGTCTGCATCCGCGGATCTCGTCCTTCCTTCGTGGAAGCCGGACTGCCTGTCCTGCGCGGAAGCCGGGTTGCCCGCCCGGCCGCCAGGGGGCACCCGGCGCTCCCGTCGGCCAGATGGGGGCTGACCGCTCTCGCGCCGGGTGCCTGCCACCGCCGGCCCCGTCACCGTCCGGCCCAGAGGGCTGACCGGAGCAGCGGTGCCTTGCAGCGTATGCCCATAGTGCACCCGTCCAAAGAAAATTGCAACATGATGCATATGAATTTTTTGGAAGCGCCGATAGGCGAAAGTACGCTATACTTCCGCCATGGCTATGCGATCGTCCCCGTCGGTGCGAATGCGACGGCTCGCCGCGCACCTGCGCGAACTGCGGGAATCCGCTGGGCTCACGCAGGAGGAGGTAGCGGACCGTACCGGCAAGGACCGGTCCACGCTCTACCGCCTGGAGAACGCCCAGCAGCGTCCGCAGCGCTCGACCCTGATCCAGCTCCTCGACCTGTACGGCACGGTCGAGCCGCGGCGCAGTGAGCTGCTCACGCTGCTGAGGGAGTCCAAGCAGCGCGGCTGGGTGCAGAAGTACCGCTTCGAGCTGCCGGAGGTCTACACCGACTACATCGGCTTCGAGGAGGACGCCCGGTCGCTCTCCAGCTACGAGTCCCTGTTCGTGCCGGGACTGCTCCAGACCGATGAGTACGCCAGGGCGATGCTCAGGGGCGTGTTGCCGGACGCTACCGAGGAGGATGTCGAGGTCCGGGCCGCCACGCGGTTGCAGCGCCAGGCCGCGCTGGCCAAGGAGGGCGCGCCGAAGCTGTGGACGATCATGGACGAGGCCGCGCTGCACCGGATAGTGGGCGGTCGCGACGTGATGCGGGAGCAGATCGAGCAGCTGCAGGAGATGCGCACGCGGCCGAACGTGACGATCCAGGTCATACCGTTCGAGGCCGGATCGCACCCGGGGATGGACGGCTCGTTCGTGATCCTTGACTTCCCCGGCGAGTTCGACCAGGGCATCGTCTACGTCGAGACCGCGGCGGGCGGCCTGTTCCTTGAGGAAGAGGCCGAGGTCCGCCGGTATTTGTCGATGTTCGAACACCTCCGCGCCGCCGCGCTGGGGCTGGGGGCGACGGGGGCAATGCTTGACGCGATCAGGACGGAACTATAAGTGGAAGGAAACCCGCGGATGGAGGAGGCAGAGATGACGAGTGCCGAGTGGCGGAAGTCGAGCTTCAGCGGAAGCAACGGCAACTGCGTGGAAGTGGCCGCGTGGCGGAAGTCGAGCTTCAGCGGAAGCAACGGCAACTGCGTGGAGATGGCGGCCGACGGTTCGGTCGTAGCCGTGCGCGACAACAAGGATCCGGAAGGGGCGCGGCTGACCTTCGAGCCCGCCGTGTGGCGCGCCTTCGCCGAGACCCTGAAGCGCGGCGCCTAGCCCCGGACAGCCCGGCTCCCCCGGACCGGGTGAGAAAGCGGGGCGGGGGAGTCGGGATGATCCGTTCGGCATAAGGATTGTCGGGGTGCGCGGCCGCGCCTTGATTGCCGGGCCTCCGCGGGAGGGGGTTGTCGGTTTTTCCCCGACATAACGGTATTCCGGCCGATAGCCTTCACATATGGCTGTCGGCCGGTTACCTTTTATGGCGTTGAGCGAGCAGTGGGGGCGGGATGGGCGAGAGCGGGACGCAGGCGCCGGTGTCTAGGTACTCGGCGGATCCGCCGTCGGCCGAGGCCGGGGCGGGGAAGCGGGAGCCCAGGTCTGAGGGGACGCGGCTGCTGCTGAGCCGGCTGCCGGTGACCATCCTGGTTGCCGCCTACGCCATCGTCTTCCTGATCAGGCAGCTCCCCGAGCTGGCCGGGGTGCGCGCCCTGGCGCAGATCGCGCGGCAGGCCTCGGTCCTGGTGTGGTCGCCGATGCCCGGAACCGGCGGTCACGGGGCGGCCGGCGCCGACGGGGTGTTCCTGCTGATCGCCATCATCGGCGCGGTCGGCCTCGCGGCCGTCGGAACGCGACCGACGGTGCCGTGGAGCGCGGTTCGGCTGACGGTTCCCGCCGTGCTGCGCGCGGCGGTCGGCTGGGCCTCGCTCCCGGCGGGCGCGCTGGTGGTCCTCGGGCTGGTCGTGCGGATCATCTCGGTGCTGCGCCAGTCATGGTCGCCGGCTCCCGTCGGCGGGCTGGCGTTCGGTGCGCTGGCCGCGGTGACGGCGATCTTCGCGATGCGGGAGATAGCGCTGGCCGCCCCGGCGGACGGGTCGCCGGCCACGGGAGAATCGGCCGCGGGGTCCGCGGTGTCCGCGGGGGACGCCGGGGACGGGGGCTGGCGCGGCAAGGGATGGTTTATCCTGATCGCCATCACCTGGATCGGGGACGTGGCGATCGGCCGGTACTTCGAGCCGAGGCTGATCACGGCCATCGCCGCCGCGCCGCCCGCCAAGCGCTGGGACTACCTCGGCAACGGGGCATCGTGGTGGCTTTACCTGCTCGGCGTCCTCGTGGTGATCATCGGGTACGCGCTCATCCAGCTACTGCCGCCCTGGGACGGCCGGGCCCGGCAGCTCGTGGTCGCCGTGGTCGTGATCATCGTCGCGTTCATCGCCATCCAGCAGGTCCAGCCCTACGCGCACACCGCGGTCACCCACCTCATCCACCACGGCCCCTGACACGGCGCCGATAGGCGCATGGAACAGTGGCCCGCGCTGACGACTCGTGATCGTGCCACGATCAGCTGGGCGCAGTACACTCCTGGACATGGCGGTGGGTACCGTGCGATTCGCGGCACGGCGGGCGTTGAGCTTGGGGGCCGTGGCGGGAGGGTTTGTGGTGCTCGTGGCGGGCTGTGGCACGGCGCCCGGCGCGGGTGGCCAGGTGCCGGGCGCTCAGCCTCCGCCGTCGGCCCCGGTAACCGCGCCCGCTGCGCCGTACCGGAAGATCGGCCCCGCCTGCCCGACGATAAGCGCCGCCGTGCTCTCCCGGCTCGGGCTGTCGCCGCGTGGCAAGGAAGATCCCCCGGAAACCCAGGGCTCCCTGACCGCGCGCGGATGCAGCTGGGCATCGTCGTCGGCGGCCAGCTACGGTGCCCGGCAACTGATCGTCCAGGTCACGTGGGATAGTGCGGCTCGCTCGGCCGCCGGGGACCGGGGGGAGTTCGAGAACCTGGTGCACCAGCAGTCCTCCATCGACCATGACGCTGGCCACGCGGTCCCGGGACTTGGTAACGCCGCGCACGTCAGTGACGCTGTCAACCGCGATCGCGAATTCAGGCAGGCCCACCTCAACATCCTCAGCCAGAACCTCCTGGTCCTCGTGAGTTACACCGGTGAGCAGCGCGACCGCACCCCGGTCAGCGAGGCGGTCGCGGACAACGGCGCCGTCACGGCCGGGAAGGCGGTCCTGTCCGCCCTCGCGCCGCTGGCGCGCTAAACGAGAGGCGGCAGCGAGAGACCGTCAGAAATTCGCGGTGATGACGGCCAGCCAGATCATCGCGGCGGAAACCGCCATCGCGATGATGCCGAGCATCAGCTGGCCGCGGAGGCTGCGAGCGGTCTCGGTGGTGACGGTGGCCTCCGGGCGGGCGGGGTCGTAGCGCAGCGGGACCGGGTCGCCCACGTCGGCGGGGAAGCCGCGCGCCCGCTGATGCTCCTCGGGCCGGTAGATCCGGACGGTGTCCCCACTGGCCACGGTGAAGTCGATCACCAGGTAGGACGTGTCGTCGTGGTCCTCGAGATCGACGATGGTGCCGGTGGTCGCCGCGTAGCGGACATGGCGCCACATCGCCCGGATGGTGGCGAAGGTGCCCAGCGGCCCGGCCGCCGCGCCCAGGATACAGAACGACGTCACATACAACGATTCGAATATGAGCGTAGCGCCGCCGCTGAGCCCGTAGACGCAGGTTGCGGCCATGTAGGCCATATCCGCGGTGATGAATGCCGCGAACACCAGCAGCCAGGCGTAGGCGCGGGCGGGCTGGGCTGCGGCCCTCGTAGACGCGACCGGGTCGTAGCGGATGCCGAGCTGGGATCCGGTGCGCCACGCAGGACCGGGCGTGTACACGGTCGTCGCCACCTCGTCCCCGTCGGGCAGCCGGAAGCTCACCCGGGTCCGGGAGACAAAGCCAAGCCGGCCGGGCTGACGGCCGGTCACCCGCGCCGGGATTTCAGGTTGGCGCCGCACGTGGCGGGCGGCCCGCCACGCCGCTGGCGCGTAGCGGAACGTCGGTGCCACTTGGATGATCATGCCCACCGGAAGCAGCAGCCCCAAGACGGCGAGAAAGGTGACGAACATCGGATCAGCTACCTTACCGGGATTACCGAGCCCGGGTGCCCTCGTTGCGGAGCAGGTTCGCCAGCACGGTCGTCAGGCCCGTCGCGGTCAGCTTCTGCCCGCTCACGTTGCCGCTGGTTACGAGCTGGTACACCGCGCTCGCACCGACCGCGACCGCCGCCCTCAGGGCGCCGCCCTTGAGCCAGCTGGCCATGCTGACCAGCCGCGCCGCGGCCTCGACCTTCCCCGCCTTCGCCGCCGCATCCGCGGCCTCGATCACCGAGTCGGCAACTTTCGAGGCCAGCGCTACCGGTACTGTCGGAGCGGAGCAACCCCGAGCGTTAAACGACAGTGACGCTCAGGTGCAAAGGCTCGCGAGCGTCTGGGATTGAGCTTGATCCCACACCCGATGTGTCCAGAGAACGGGGCAACCTCACCGAAGAGCACCGTCAGCACACGGCAGTCACACATTGGGCTAATGAGCACGCTTTAGGCACGGGTGCCCTACCAGTCGCGGAGGAACTCGGTTACGCGGCTGCGGACCGCCGCGAGTGTTTCCGGCTGGGCCTGGCCCAGGAGCCGGATGACCCGCTGAGCGGAGATGGCGCGGACGGACTCTGACTGCACCCAGCTCGGCACGCGCAGCCCGCAGTCGGGGCCGATAGGGACATGGAACGGCAGCCCGCGCTGGCGACTCGTGATCGCGGCCACGATCAGCTGCTCATTCCGCAGCTCGTTGTACGAACGGCCGGAAAGGACGAGTACTGGACGGCGACTGCCTTGCTCGTGGCCGGTTACCGGGTCCAGGTCAGCGAGCAGCAGGTCACCGGCGCTGTACGGCATCTTCGCCAGTTGCCGGCGCGTCGTTGTACTCTGGCCATTCGGCTGCGGCGTCACTGAGGCCGTCGGCCGCGGCGCCGGCTTCGAACGCGCGCAGCTCGGCCACGTAATCACGCCACGCCGCGGGATCCTCGCGTTGCATGCGTCCCATGACATCATTGGCACGGCGCATCTCGCGCTGGTACTGCTCTCGCTCGGCAAGCCTTGCGAGCAAGTCACCGAGCGTCACGTGATCCTCGTCGGCAAGCAGCCGCAGCCTATCCCGTACCGCGGAGTCGATCCGGATCGTTGTGTCGCTCATACAAGAAGCATACAACTTGTATGACCTCTCTTCAGTCCGACGATCGTGACGTCACTATAGAGAGTTATGAAAATCCATAGTGCTACATTCTAAAATCCGCATGCCAGGCCCTCCTCACTCACCCTCTCCTCCGTGTGCCGGGTGCGCACTTGGGTCAGCTAGAGACTGCCCGAATGCGCATTCGGGCCACGAAGAGCCCGGGGCGGAGTAGTCAGGCTGCTTGCGGCAGCCCGTGTGCGGCGCGGGCGAGGGCGCCGAGGACGGTCTCTGTGGCCGGAGGGGGCTGCGAGGGACCAGCCTGGTGCCAGGCGCCGATGTGTCGTCCGCCGAGTGGCGGAAGGTCGCAGACGGTTACCTGAGCCTGCATGAGGGCCGTCCGGGGGATGATGGCCGCGCCGCGCCCGGCCGTTACGAGGGTCAGGACGGAGGGGAACTCGACGCAGACGTCTCCGGCCGGGATGGAGATGCCCGCCTCGGCCGCTAGCCGGAGCAGGGCATGGTCGCATGCGGTGCCGGGTGGTCCGGCTACCCACGGCCGTCCGGCCAGATCGCGCAGGCTGCCGGGGATGACCTGCCAGTCTGGCGGGATGACCAGGAGGTACGGATCGAAGGCGAGGTGGTACAGGGCGAGCCCGGGTTCGGTTGGCGGGGAGCTGGCGGCGTCGTACTCGGTGAGCACGATGTCCAGGTCGCCCAGCCGCAGGTCGGCGACGGCGTCCTGCCCGGTATCCACCGCCGGTCGGTAGTGATGACCCCACGGGCTCCTCGCTCCGCGCCTGCCGGGCGAGAACTTTAGCTGGCTTCCCGCACGAACTGCTCGAAGTCTTCCTCCAGCGCGCGATCGCGGTGGTACCCCCGCTCCACGATGAGCGCGACACCCTTGCGGGCATCCTCCAGATCAGCGTCAGTCGCGACCTCGCGCAATGCCCGAAGGTCCAGCTGGTCCTGGAGTCGGCGTTCGTCTCTCGACAGCAGCTTGAGCGCGATCAGGTGTCCCACGCGGGCCACCGGTACCTGGAACTGCGGCCAGACTTCAAGACGATCCGCCTGCGCCACGACCTGATCCTCAATGCCGGAACTCCCGAACAGCAGGTCCACGAAGACCTGAGACGTACCCGGTATCGGCCGGACAAGGCGGATCGTGGCCAGGCGGTGTACGTATTCCTGCTCCAGCATCATCCCGACGCCGTAGCCCCGGACCGACATGCGGTGAACGATGTCCTCCGCCTCCGCATCGTCGCGAACCGACACCGCGAAATCCACATCCTGCGTGAACCGGGGAGCCGCGCGAGTCGCCACCGCGAGCCCGCCGATGATCGCCCACTTGGCGCCGACCCCGTCCAGGTCGGCGGCAGCACGCCTGAGTACCTCTTCGAGGCCCGTCATAGCGCCCTACTGTACTAGCGAGAGGAGTAGTCCCCGGCCCTGCGCATGAGCCAGACCTGGACCCTGGCTTCGATCTCCTCCTCGCCCGCGCCAGGATGCTCGCGGCGCATCCGCTGACGGTACAAACGGATGCCCACGTCCGCCATCTCTACTGCCAGCCTGAACCGCTGCGCCTCAGGCGAGTCCAGCGAAAGATCCACACCCGTATTCTACGCCCGGTGCCACGGCTTCGCTGACCCGCGCGAACGCCGGGAACGCCGCCGGTACACGGACGAATCGACTATCCACATGGTGGAATGCGGGGAGCCCGCGGATGGCCCCGCCGTGATGGACCTGGCCGATGCGATGAGACCAGCGCAGTGGTGCCCGATCAGGCGGCGGTGATGGTCAGCTGCGGCGGGCTCGCCACCCTACCCGCGTGTCGGCAGAAGCAATCAGTGGGGGCAGGGACAGGCGCCACGATCCGTTAGGGAAAAAGGGTCTGGCAATTCCCGCGCACTCGGTTCGCGATCGCGCTGTTCACCGTCGTAGCTGACGCCGACGAGGATGTTCTGGCTGATGATGTTGTAGTCGCGCCCGATGCGCTCGTTGGCCCGGTACGCGCGAGCCATCCCGCGGTGGGTGTCATGCCCGCAGTCGTGGAGCCAGCGATGGATGTGCTGGCGGTATCGGCGGAACGCTGTACGGCACCGCTGGTGGGGCACCCAGGTCAATCCCGAGGCGACCGATCTTTTTGGTGTTCATGAGCGCGATGTCGCCGATGCGTGAAAACTTGGTCTGTTCCCATTTCGTGAAGGCAACAGGCTTGCCACCCGCCCCGTGGACGCGAGGGTTTCCAGGGCCTTCGGGTCCGCAGACCGGCACGAAGATTTCCCAAGGAGAGAGCAAGAACACGTGACAAATCTGCTGATCGACGGACACAGCCTGACTCTCGCGGACATCGCGGCGGTGGCGCGGCACCCCGGCGCGCTCCGCCTGGAGTTGGCCGATGATGCCGCTCGCCAGATGCGTCTGTCCGACGAGCTGAAGACCAGGCTCGTCGAGACGGGAATCCCCATATATGGCGTCACCTCCGGCTTCGGGGACAGCAACACGCGCCAGATCGGCAAGGGCAAGGTCGAAGCCCTGCAACAGAACCTGATCCGGTTCCTTGGGTGCGGTGTGGGTCCTTATGCCACGCGAGAGGTCGTCCGCGCGACCATGCTGGTGCGGGCGAACTGCCTGGCGCGCGGGCACTCCGGCGTCCGCGCCGAGATCGCCGCCAACCTGCTGGGGTGCCTCAGCCACGACATCCTGCCGCTGATCCCCGAACAGGGCTCGGTAGGTGCCAGTGGAGACCTAGTCCCGCTCAGCTACATCGCGGCGCTACTCACCGGCCAGGGCACGGTACTGCACGACGGCGTCGAGCGGTCAGCCTCCGAGGCACTCCGCGAAGCCGGTATCGAGCCTCTCGTACTTGGCGCTAAGGAGGGCCTCGGCCTAGTCAACGGGACTTCGTTCATGGCCGGCTTCGCCGCCCTGGCCCTGCAGGACGCGGTCGAGCTGGCCTATGCCGCGGAGCTGTGCACGGCGATGACCTCGTCGGTGCTGAAGGGCAACCCGGGTCATTTCGCGGCGTTTCTATTCGAGCAGAAGCCGCATGAAGGAGTGATCGACAGTGCCCGGACGATCCGGCGGCTGCTCGGCGTCACGAACGGCCGGGATCCCGAGGCCGCGAACCTGGCCGAGGATGGCTTTCGCGAGATGGACGACCCGATTCAGGACCGCTACTCGATCCGGTGCGCGCCGCATGTCATCGGCGTGCTCAGGGACACCGTCGATTGGGCCGGGCGATGGGTGACCGTCGAGGTCAATTCTTCGAACGACAACCCGCTGTTCGACGTCGCCCGCAGGGCGGTCCGCAACGGCGGCAACTTTTACGGCGGGCACGTTGGGCAAGCCATGGACGCCCTCAAGACCGCGGTGGCCAGCATCGCCGACCTGCTCGACCGCCAGCTCGAACTGGTCGTGGACGAGAAGTTCAACAACGGACTGACCGCTAACCTCATCCACCCGGTCGCGCCCGGCAGTCGCGAGGCCGGGCTGCACCATGGTTTCAAGGGGATGCAGATCGCAGCTTCGTCGCTGGCCGCCGAGGCATTGAAGAACACGATGCCGGCCACGTCCTTTTCGCGCTCCACCGAGGCGCATAACCAGGACAAGGTGAGCATGGGCTCTATTGCTGCCCGTGACGCCCGCACCGTGATCGTGCTGACTCAGCAGGTCACCGCGATCCACCTGCTGGCCCTGTCCCAGGCCGCCGACCTGTGTGGAGACAAGGGCTTGAGCCGGGCGGTGCGCGCCGCGCGCGAGCTTGTGCGCGAAGTATCCCCGTATATCGACAGCGACCGGCCGATGCAGGGCGACATAGCCAGGGTCGCGCAGCTAGTGGTATCCGGAGCGATGCGGCAGGCACTGACGTAAGGAAGCGGTGACGCTCAGCTGCGGCGGGCTCGCCAGCGTCTGGTAGACCACGCAGTACCGCTGGGTGAGCCGCAGCAGGGTCTCGACCTGCTCGGCGGTCGCGGGGGTGTCCAGGTCGAAGGACAGCCGGATGCTGGTGAACCCGACCGGCGCGTCCTTGCTGACGGCGAGCGTGCCGCGGAAGTCCAGGTCGCCCTCGGCGGTGACGGTACCGCCGTCCACCGGGATCGACAGCGACGTGGCGACCGCCCGCAGCGTGACCCCGGCGCACGCCACCAGCGCCTGCAGCAGCATGTCGCCGGAACAGGCGAGCGACCCGTCGCCGCCGGTCGCCGGGTGCAGCCCCGCCTCGGTGAGCGCCTGCCCGGTGGCCACCGAACAGCTGACATCCTCCTCGCCCAGCGCCCCCTGGGCTCGCAGCGTGACGGCGGCCTTCCCGGGGTCTGCCCGGTACGCGTCCTTGAGCGGCTGCTGCGCGGTCCGCAGCGCGGCGCTGTCCATGGCCTCAGCGTAACTCCGCGGTGGCCGCGACACCACGCCGCGTCGGCCGGTGGGTATGGTTGGCCGCAAATAAGACATGTCTCGCGGGAAGAGCGGGAGAGCGGGAGAGCGAGGAGGGCGACGTCGATGACCGGCCGCCAGCAACTCGCCCGCCTGCTTCCGCTGGCGGCCCTGCTCCTGCTGGCGGCGGCGGGCCTGCGCGGCCGGGCCGCGGCCCCCGGGTGGGACGGGCCGCTGAAGGCTCACGGCGTGGTGATCGGCCTGGCCCTGGAGGCCATTCTCATCGTCTTGCTCGTGGTCACCCTGGTCAGGGATTCCGCCGCCCGCCGCGCGGCGGAATCGGCCCCGGCCGACGTCCCGGACGGCGTCCAGGCCGACGTCCCGGCGGCGCTGCGCTGGGTGCTCAAGTGGGTGCTCGGAATCGGCGTGCTGGCCGTGGCCGTCGTCCTGCTCCTCAACCTGAACCTGCACCTGTTCACTGGCACCCCTCCGCGCACCCCCGCCGCCCCGGCCAGGCACCCTCCGGCACCGCATCCCCGCGCGCCGCCTACCGGGACGTTCCGCATCCCGCTCGAGGCGATCGGGTACGGCCTGCTGGTCGCGGCCCTGATCGCGGCGGTCGTCGCCGGCGTCTGGTGGTCGTCCCGGCTGCGCGCACCGGCCGCCGCGGGGCTCGGCGACGACCTCGCGGAGGACTCCGAGGAGCTTCGCGACGCCGTCGCCGAGGGCCGCGCCGCCCTCGCCGGGCTGGATGATGCCCGCGCGGCGATCATTGCCTGCTACGTCGCCATGGAACGCAGCCTGGCCGACCGCGGGACCGCCAGGGGCATCGCGGACACCCCCGACGAGCTCCTCGCCCGCGCCGCCGCCTCCGGCATCATCCGTGGCCCCGGGGCCAGGGCGGCCGAGACGCTGACCGGCCTGTTCTACGAGGCGCGCTTCTCCAGCCACTCCCTCGGCCCCGGGCAGCGAGACGCGGCCCGCCGGTCGCTCGACGACCTGGCCGCCGGGCTGAGCGAACCTGCCGGGCTGAGCACACCCGTGGAGCCGACGCCATGACCGAGCCGGAATACCGCAACCCGTGGCGTGGCGCGGGTCCCGAGCTGCTGACCGCCGCGATCGCGGTGACCGCCACCGGACTGGCTGGGCTCGCCGTCGCGGGCTGGGCCGGCCTGGTGACCACGGCGGTCGTCGCGGCCGGGCTCGGCCTGGTCGTGGTGCGCGGGCTGGCGCCGAGGACGGCGGAGCATGCCGTGGCGACGGCCAGGAGCAAGCCGTCGGCCCGGTCGCTGTCGGGCTACGCGCAGCGCCGGTTCGTGGTCGCGATGGGCGTCCGCGACCTGGCGTTCTACGAATCGGACTTGCGCCCCGCCCTGGAGCACCTGCTCGCCGCCCGTCTCGCTGAACGCCACGGCGTCAACCTCTACACCGACCCCGCCGCCGCCCGGAAGGCGTTCTGCCGTACCCCGCGGGACGAGGCGCTGTGGCGCTGGATCGACCCGGCACGGGAGCGGTCGCCGGGTCGGCCCTCCGGATCCACCGCGGCCGAGGCGGCCGGCATCCCGCGCCGCGTCCTGACCCGGCTCGTCGATCGATTGGAGCACCTGTGACCCCGGAAATGACCGCTACCGCGGCGGCGGAGATCCTCGACGAGCTGGAGAAGGCGGTCGTTGGCCGCCGGCGCGCCCTGGAGCTGGTGCTGATCGGCATCCTGGCCGGCGGCCACGTGCTGCTCGAGGACCTTCCCGGCCTGGGAAAGACCCTCATCGCGAGGTCGTTCGCGCGGGTGCTGGGCCTCGACTTCACGCGGATCCAGTTCACCCCCGACCTGCTGCCGTCCGACGTGATCGGCGCGCCGCTGTACGACCAGCGGACGGGGGAGATGGTCTTCCGGCCCGGCCCGGTGTTCACCCAGCTGCTGCTCGCCGACGAGGTCAACCGCACCCCGCCCAAGACCCAGGCCGCCCTGCTGGAGGCGATGGGCGAGCACCAGGTGAGCGTGGATGGCCAGACCCGGCCGCTGCCGGAGCCGTTCATCACGCTGGCGACCGACAACCCGATCGAGTACGAGGGCACCTACGAGCTGCCCGAGGCGCAGCTCGACCGGTTCCTGATGCGGCTGCGGCTCGGCTACCTGTCGCCCGGCGACGAGGCCGACATGCTTCTCCGCCGCGTGGACCGCGCCACCGAGGCCGTCACGCTGAACCCCGTCACCGACGCGGCGGGCGTGCTCGCCATGCGGGAGTCCCTGGAGGAGGTGGAGATATCCCGCGACCTGCTGGACTACGTCGTGGCGATTACCGGCGCGACGAGGAAGGATCCGCAGGTCCAGGTGGGTGCCAGTCCGCGCGGTGGCCTCGCCCTCGTCCAGCTGGCGCGCGGCCAGGCGCTGCTCAGCCGGCGCGACTACGTGGTCCCGGACGACATCAAGCAGGTCGCGGTCCCGGCACTGGCCCACCGGGTCACGCTCCGCCCGGAGCTGTGGGTGCGCCAGGTCTCCGCCGACGACGTGGTCGCCCGGCTGCTGGCCGCCGTCCCGACTCCGCGCACCGACCCCTCCCGCCCCGGCGCGCCGGCGGTCACGGGCTGATGTCCTTTTCTATCCTGAACGGGTCGTCGCGGCTCCCCAGCGCCCAGCATTCCTCCGCAGAGGCGACGGAGGCGACGGTGAGGTGGACGCTGTCGAGGCACGCGCGGCGGCTGCTGACCCTGGCCGCGGCCGGACTGCTGGCCGCGGTGCTCACCCGCCGCCCGGAGTTCGTCGGCCTGGCCGCCCCGGCCGTGCTGCTGCTCGGCGC
>JAFMRC010000558.1 GCA_017354375.1 Nocardiopsaceae bacterium
GGGCCCGGCGGGCCGTTCGAGCCGGGGCCGCTCGGTCCGCTCCGCCCGCTCGGTGCCCCGCCGGCCAGCGGCAGGCCGCACTTGTCGCAGAAGTCGGTTTCGGCGGACTCGTGGCCGGCCGGACAGGTCGTCATGCCGGACCCCCTCCCTCCGGGCGGGCCGCCGGTTGCCCGGGCGCGGCCGGCCGGTCGCCGCCGCCGCGGGTCCGTACGGTCCGGGTGGACCGGCTGTCCAGCGACATCTCGTCTTCCTGGCTGACCCGGGGCTTCAGCCGTACGGTGCCGCTCTCGACGTCGATGACGTCGACGACGCGGCTCAGCAGCCGCGCGGTGCCCTCGTTGCCGGTCTCGTTGGCCAGCTTCACCGCCCGGCCCAGCCGGGTGGTCGCGGTGTCCACGTCGCCGTCGCGGCGGGCGGCCAGGCCCTCCTGGATGGCCGCGGCCAGCTCCTCCTGCCCGGTGTACTGCGCCACGTGCCGGTTGATCTGCGTGGACATCGCCTCGTCGGTGGTCCACTCGGCCAGTACGTTCCCGGACGCGCGTACCTCCTCGCCGTCCGGCCCGGCGGCCACGATCTTCACCCAGGCCGCGCGGATCTGCCGGCCCACCTCGCCGGGCGGCACGTCCACGCAGATGTGGTAGTCGCGGCTCTCCTCGCCCCACGCGCCCATCGGGTAGTCCCCGGACTGCGCGCCGGAGTCGACCCGCTTGGCGGTGAGGTCCTGTACGTCCGGCAGCACCTGCTTGACGAACCGCAGCCGCGCGCCCTGCGGGATCCACACCCGCAGCGCGACGTCGCCGACCGCCTTGCCCATCGACTGCTCGGCCATCCGCCGGAAGTCGGCCTCCAGGTCCTCGGGGTTGGCGATCAGGTCGACGGTGCCGAGCAGCGCCGAGGCGACCTTGCGCAGCTCCGGTACGGACCAGTCGGTGCCCACGCCGCGGCAGTCGCAGACGAAGTGGCCGGCGCAGGCGGCCAGCGTGGCGTCCAGCACCTCCGGCTGCTCGTGCTGGTTCTTGCCGTCGGTGAGCAGGATGGCGTGCCGGATCGCCCGCGGGTGCTGGCCGAGCATCGCGTCGGCCAGCCGCAGCCAGGACCCGATCGCGGTGCCCCCCTCGGCGGCCAGCGATCGTACGGCGTGCTTGGCCTCCTCGCGGGAGCGCCCGGTGACGGGGACGAGGCGGCGCAGGTTCGGGTACACCATGCGGGCGTTGTTGGCGCCCGCGATGATCGCGAAGTTCACGCCCTCGCGCAGCGCGTCGATGGCGGCGTGGGCGGCCCGCTTGGCCGCGCCGATCTTCTCGCCGGTCATCGAGCCCGAGGTGTCGATGATGATGACCTCGGCGGCGTCCGGGCCGGCCGCGGGCCCCGCGGCGGTGATCCGCCCGGGCTGGGAGTTCGGCTCGGCGCCGGCGGCCGTCACGGTGACGATCGCGTGCACCTCCCGCCCGCCTTCGGGCAGGTACTTGTTCTGGTCGACCCTGACGGAGAAATCCGGCCCCTCACTCATCGCTTCGCTCCCTATTCAGTTGCCGCCCGATGCCTGCGCCCGAGTGTTCCGCAAGAGGAAATGGAACGACCACCACCGTGACGTTGTCGTGGCCGCCCGCGTCCAGCGCCGTGCGCACCAGCGCGGCCGCCGTACGGCGCGGGTCGGTGCGCGCGAACGGGGCGGCGGCGCGCAGGGTGTCCGCCTCCGGCAGGTAGTTCCACAGCCCGTCGCTGCACACCACCACGGCTCCGGGGCCGGGCGGCGTGAACGTGCGCACCCGCGGCTCGGACTCGGTGGCGTCGGCGCCCAGCCAGCCGGTCAGCACGTGCGCCTTGGCGTCCGCCTGGGCCTCGCGCTCGCTCATCACGCCCCAGGCGACCATCCGGCCGGCCCAGGAGTCGTCCTCGGTG
>JAFMRC010000359.1 GCA_017354375.1 Nocardiopsaceae bacterium
ATGCTGCCGGCGGTCGGCTCCGGCGCTGGCTCGGCCCTGCTCCGCGTCCTGGCCGCCGCCGCGGTCGTCACCGCCGCCGCCCTCGTCCTCCCCGCCTGACCGCCTCCACCCGCGGATCCGCGCGCGCCTCCGGGTCTGCGGCCCCTTGCGGGGCCGCCCCGGCTCTTTGTCGGAGTTCCGCACGGGCAAACGGGCCCGAAACGGGCACAGAAGTGGCTGGAACTCCGACAATGAAGTACGGGAGTGACGGGTGTGGCTGACGTGCGCGTCAGCTGGGCGGGGCGACGGCGGCGATTTCGGTGAGGAGTTCTTCTTTCGCGGGGGCGTCGAGGAAGGACGCGCGTACGGCGTTCGCGGACAGCGCGGCGAGTTGCGAGCGCGACAGGCCGAGCACGGACGCCGCCACTAGGTACTCGTTGCTGAGCGTGGTGCCGAACATTGGCGGGTCGTCGCTGTTCAGCGTCACGTTCAGGCCCGCCTCCAGCATGCGCGGCAGCGGATGCTGGCTCAGCGAGCTGACCTGGCCGGTACACACGTTGGACGTCGGGGACACCTCGAGCGGCAGCTGCCGCTCGCTGAGGTACGCTACGAGCCGGGGGTCACGCATGCAGTTGATGCCGTGCCCGATCCGCTTCGCGTGCAGGTGCCGGACGGCTTCCCAGACCGCCTCCGGGCCGGTCATCTCCCCGGCGTGCGGCACGCAGTGCAGCCCCGCCGCGGACGCGGCGCCGAAGACGTCCCTGATGACGTCCTGGTGCGGCGCGCGGGCCTGCTCGATCCCGCCGATGCCGAAGCCGACCAGGGCCTTCGGCGCCAGGGCCAGGGCATGCTCCAGGGTGGGAGCGGCGTGCTCGCCGGCGTGTTCCCCGGGGAACTCGAAGAGATAGCCGATCCGAACGCCATGCTGGCTCAGCGAGTCGTCGGCGGCGACATCGAGAGCCTCGGTGACCGCGGAGCGCGGGATGCCGTTCCGGACGAAGCCGAAGGGGGAGACCTTGACCTCGGCGTACCGTCCGTTCTGCGCCGCGAGGTCGCGGGCGATGCCGCGCACCAGGTCGGCGATGTCCTCCTGCTCGGTGACCAGGTCCTTGACCATCTTGTAGACCGCCGCGAAGTGCGGGAAGTCCCGGAAGGTGTAGAACTCCCGCAGCTCTTCCTCGGTCCGCGGTACCGGGCTTTGCGGATGCCGCTCCGCCAGTTTCAGTACGGTCGCCGTCGATGCGGAACCGACCAGGTGAACGTGAAGTTCAGCCTTTGGAAGCCGCGCGACAAATGCCTCAATCCCGTCCATGCCGGCAACGCTAACAGCGCCGATCCCGAATGCGCCCGTTCTTAACGCCAAGGCGTTAAGAACGGGAATTGGCCGGGGCCCGAGCGTCCACTGATCGAGTAACATCGCGATTAGGGAGGCGGCCGCAACGCGTGCCGGCGGAGGCATGCCGCTCGCCCGTGGAGATAAGCTGGTAATGGCTGGAGCTCAGCCCAGATGGATGGAGTCATCATGGCACCAGGCTTGAAGATCGGGATCGCCGGGATCGTCCTCACCCTGATCCTGCTGATCATGGGCGTCCCATTCTGGGCCTTGGCCGTGGTTTTCGTGATCGCGGTCGCGATCCCGGTCGGCGGATACTTCATGCTCGCCCCGTCGCAGCGCCGTCGCCTCCGTGCGATCCGGCGCCGCCGTCAGCTCGGCCAGTAGCGGTCAGCGGCGGCCCGCGCGGACCGGCGTGCCCCCGGAATAAAGTAGTCGAAGCTTCAATTATTCCTGCGTAGGGAGTCACGCCGTCGCACTAGGGAGGCACCGATGCCCGTCCGCCGACTGAATCATGCGGTGCTGTACGTCAACGGGCTGCAGCGCGAGGTCGATTTCTACACGAGCATCCTCGGCTTCGAGGTCCGGACGCGGATCCCGGGCCAGGCGGCGTTCCTACGGTCCCCGGGGTCGGCGAACGATCACGACCTGGGGCTGTTCGAGGTCGGCGCGGGCCACGCGTCCGGCAAGCCAGAGGTCGGGCTGTACCACCTAGCGTGGGAGGTTGGCACCCTCGGCGAGCTCGTGGACACGAGGCGCAAGCTCGTAGAGGCGGGAGCGCTGGTAGGGGAGAGCGACCACCGGCTGTCGAAGTCGCTGTACGCGAAGGATCCGAGCGGTATCGAGTTCGAGGTGCTGTGGCGGGTGCCGGTCGAGGACTGGGAAGCCGAGCTCGCCGAAGGCCAGGCCATGGTCGCCCCGCTGGACTGGGACCGCACCCTGGCGCGCTGGGACGGCGACAAGCCCACCGGCGCCGCCGCCGGCTCCCCGACGTAGCTGGGGCGCCCGATGGCAGAAACCGCCCGCTCCCCCACCCAACGTGCCAGGTGCGCACTCGGGCCGGCTAGAACGAGCCCAAGCGCGCACTCGGGCCGCAGCGGGAGGGTGGGTGGCGCGAAGCGGGGAGCCCACGGGGCGGCACCCCGGACGTGCCAGGTGCGCACTCGGGCAAGCTAGAGGTTGCCCAAGTGCGCTTTTGGGCTGCGGAGGTAACCGCGATCGCAGGCGGGCGGAGACGGCGACGCGGGCGGCGAGGGTGATGATGATCGCGGCGGGGAGGATCTGCGGTAGCTCGGCCGCTGGCGCGAACGCCACCGACGCGAACGCCACCGTCACGCCGCCGACGGCGAGCGCCAGCGCGGTGAGCACCTGCCGGGAGCGCAGCGTGCGCCGGACCAGCACCCGCGCCTCGGACGGCAGCCGCAGCACCATGGCCCCGAAGCTCGCCAGCGTCCCGAAGGCCAGCAGCCCGAACCCGGCCGCGAGCGGGCCCCTGCTGACGTGCGCGATCGCCGGTACCCACAGCAAGACCAGCGCGATCAGCACGAAGAAGTAGATCGTCCGTGACACGGCGCGAAGCAGGACCACGTCGATGTTCCGGCTGTAGATGTGCTCGCCGGGCGTGGTGCGGGCCGCGTTGATGAAGTGGCGGATCGCCCCCGGGGTGTCGTGCCGCCGCAGCCGGATCCGGCCCAGCTCGTTCATCGCCCCGCTGTGCGCCGGATCCAGTCGCAGTGCCTGCTCCTGGTAGGACCGGGCGTCGGCCAGGTCGCCGCGGGCCAGCGCGACCTTGCCGGACAGGAAGTACACGTCGGGCTCGTTCGGCGCGAGCCGCCGGGCCTCGGTCGCGGCGGTCGCGGCGACCGTGTGCTGGGAGGCGGCGAGTGCCGCCTGGGCGACGCACACGTGGGCCTGCCAGTACTCCGGCGCCAGCCTGCGCCCTTCGGAGGCGGCGCGCAGCGCCTCGGCGTGGCTGCCCAGGTGCATCAGGGCGTTGCTGGCCAGCCGGTGCGGCCACTCCTCGCCCGGGTCGATCGCGGCGGCCCGGTTGGCGGCGTCAACCGCCGCCTGGTAGCGCTCCGCGCCCAGGTGCGCGCGGGCGAACAGGCACCACGCGCGGCTGTTGCCCGGCTCCGCGGAGACCGCGCGGGCGAGCACGGCGGAGGCTTCGGAGTACCGCCCGAGGTCGAGCATGGCCGCGGCCTGGGCCAGCTCCCGCCTAAGCTCCGTCACGGCAACCATTCCGTCTACAGGAGCCGACGTTTCCGCAGGTATGCCACGAGGTCATCGTAGGCGCCGCCCTCGTTGGCGAACAGGGCTACGTTGCGGGCGGTCTCGAACCAGGTGCCGAGTGAGGGCCTGACCTCGGTGACAGCGGCCTC
This sequence comes from Nocardiopsaceae bacterium, assembly GCA_017354375.1. GTDB lineage: Bacteria > Actinomycetota > Actinomycetes > Streptosporangiales > Streptosporangiaceae > Trebonia. The sequence goes on from JAFMRC010000359.1 coordinate 3,694, forward strand.
CAGGTCGGCATGCCCGATCAGCCGGGGCTCGCCGCGGTCCACCGAGTCCAGCAGCGCCCGCTCGGCGGCGGTCTCGCAGATGTGCGCGATGTCGGCACCCGAGTAACCGTCGGTGAGCTTCGCCAGCTTGCGCAGGTCGATCCCGGCCACGGGCCGCTGGGCCAGGTGGAACCGGAACACTCCCTCGCGGGCCTTGGCGTCCGGGGGCAGCACCAGCAGCGTCCGGTCGAACCGGCCCGGCCGCCGCAGCGCGGAATCCACGTCCCACGGATGGTTGGTCGCGGCGAGCAGGAACACGCCGGTGTTGTCCGCCGCCGCGTCGTCCAGCTCCAGCAGCAGCTGGTTCACCGCCGAGCGCATCGGGGTGTTCCGCAGCTGGGAACGCTTCTGCCCGATCGCGTCCACCTCGTCGAGGAATACCACGCACGGGGCGTTGCGCCGGGCGGTCTCGAACAACTCGCGGATGTTCCGCTCGCTGCGCCCGACGAACATGTCGATCAGGTCGGCGAACGACACGCTGACGAACCGCGCGCCGAGCTCGCCGGCCACCGCGCGGGCGACGAACGTCTTCCCGCAGCCGGGCGGCCCGTACAGCAGCAGCCCGCCGCGCAGCGACTTGCCGTACAGCCTGCGCAGCTCCGGGTTGCGCATCGGCGCGAGGAACGCCGCCTCCAGCCGCTTCTTGACCTCGTCCATGCCCGCGACGTCGGCGAGCGTCAGCCCGGTGTGCTCGGCGTCGTAGCCACGTGCCTCCTCGATGCCGGCCGACGCCGAGCCCGCGTCGTCGGTGAGGAACATCGACGGCAGCACGTCGCGCAGCTCGCTTTCGGCCTGCGACCAGTCGTAGTCCGACCCCGGCCCCGGTTCCCCGGGCTCGTCGGGCGCCGCCTCCTGCCCGTCGTCGCGGGGAGCGGGATCGGGGCCAGGCGGGGATATCCGTTCGGTGGAAAGGGGTTGCCCTTGGGTGAGCAGCGCGAGCGCCTCGGCGTTGCCCGGATCGCGCTGCAGTACCGCGCCCAGGTGCCTGATCGCCTCGTCGCGGTGGCTCGCGCGCAGCAGCAGCCCCGCGAGGTGCAGGCGGAGCGGCACGTCGTCGGGCATCGCGTCGACCGCGGCGCGCAGGCTGTCGAGTACGGCAGGATCAGGTTCCATGCGTCCGTCCGGGCTAGTACCAGGCTTCTCGCCTTCCACATTATGAGGTACGGCCGTCTCGCGGATGCCGTCCGCCCAGGTTCCCGGCCCGCGTCAGCAAGCCCCGCGTCAGCAAGCGGAGTCCGCCGCGTGCGACGCGTTGTTGAGCATCGGCACGACCGAGGGCGGGATATACCCCTTCCGCACGTCCGCGCGCACCGTCGTCAGCCGGATGCGCAGCCCGCCGAGCGCCGACTTCACCGACCCGTTCCGCGCCTTGCCCGCGGCCTGGCCGAGGTCGTCGATGGCGGTCGTCAGGTCGGCGGTGAGCGGGGCCTGGTGAGCCTTGGAGTCCATGGCGTTGACGGCCCGGTTGTAGGCGGGCAGCGCGGTGGAGATGTACGCCTTGCAGCCGGGGTCGCCGGGGTCGCGGCTCGGGTCCGACGACAGCCGGGGCGCGATGAGCATGCCGCCGGCGAACGCCCCGATAACGATCACGATGGCGCCGACGACGATGACGCGGAGCCTGCCGCGATTGGTGCCGTGCGAATTCCTCCGCCCCCGCGCGCCGGACGCGCGTCGGCGTCCTCCCGGGCGCCGGCGCGGCTCCGCGGACGGCGCCCAGTCCGGCTCCGGCCGTGCCCAGTCCGGCTCTGGCCGTGCCCGGTCCCGCTCCGGCCGTGCCCAGCCTGGCTCCGGCCGTGGCCGGTCCGGCTCTGGCCGTGC
>JAFMRC010000126.1:0-7442 GCA_017354375.1 Nocardiopsaceae bacterium
GCCGTCACCGCGATCGCAGCGACGAGCAGCACGGCCGCGCCGGCGAACTCGATGACCAGCGACGACCGCGCGTACGGGATCGCCAGGCTCTCCCGGTAGCCGAACAGCCCGACGTGCACGCTGACCAGCAGCCCGGCCGCGGTGGCCGCGAGGGTGACGGCGCCGGCCACCATGAGCACGAGGAAGCGGGCGATGACGAGGGCCGCGGCGATCACCAGGCTGCCCACGGCCTGCGCCAGGAACAGCGGGCCGATGACCGGGATGCCGGAGTAGCCCTCCGTCCACAGCCGCAGGTGGATCACCCCGGACCAGGCCAGCAGGGCCGCGCCCGCGACCGTCAGGGCGTAGACCGCCAGCCGCGCCGGGCCCGGCCGCACCCGGCCGGGCCCGGCGAGCAGCAGTCGCAGGAACCTGGCCCCGGACTCGGACATCATCGCTGTCAGTATCCGTTGCCGTAGCCGCTGGAGGCGGAGGACGACGGCTTGCCCGCGGGCCCCGACCCGCTGGTGATCGCCGACCCGGACGGGGCGACCAGCCACCACTTGGCGCCGAACCCGTTGCTGCCCTGGCCGTTGGTCTGCCCGGCTCCGGAGTCGCCCGCGAAGTAGTACAGCGGGTGGCCGTCGTAGGTCACCTGCTTCTTCCCGCCGGCGCCGGTGATCGTTCCGAGGTCAGCCGTCTTCGCGCCACCGGAGGCGGTGACCTGGCCGGACGCCGGGACCGGCGGCCACGCGCCCGCGCACGCGCCCGAGCAGACCGACTTGTCCTTGGGGTCCTTCACCCACAGGTACACGGCGCGCCCGGAGGAGTCGGTCAGGTACGTCCCGTCCGCGCCCGACCGGGTGGTGATCACCGTGCCGGACGACCCGCCCGACGAGCCGCCGCCGCCCGACCCCCCGCCCGAGCCGCTGCCGTACCCCCCGCCCGAGCCGCTACCGCACGCGGTCGCCACGAGGGCCGCGGCCACCACGACCCCCGCCCTGAGCGGTACCGGAAACCGTGCCATCGGCAAGCTTCTCATCGTCGTCTCCGTTCGTAGCCCTGTCAGCAAGTAGCTACGGGCGGGCCGCGGCCGGGGCTTGCCGCGCCGATGTGATATCCGTCACATTACAGGAGAGCGGGAACGGGAACGGGGGCAGTCGCCACGATCCGTTCGGCGAAAATCTAGGCGAGGGCGGCGGCTTCCCGTGGCCGGGGCGCGCGCGTGCGGTCGGTGACCTGCCTCGCGAGTTCTTCCAGGACCGGCAGGGCGGCCTGTAGCGCCCCCAGGTCCACCGGGTCGAGGCGGGAGATGCAGTCCGCCAGCCGGGTCTCGTTGCTGCGGCGCACCGAGTCGATCAGGTCGATGCCCGCGCTCGTGATGCCGATCACGCAGGCACGGTGATCGGCCTCGTCCGGGTGGCGCTCGGCCCACCCCGAGGTGACCAGCACGTCGACGATCCGCGAGATCGTGGACACCTGGATGCCCAGCCGGGACGCGAGACTGCCCATCCGCATCGGGCCCGCCGCGTTCATGACGGCGAGCGCGGTCAGCCGGGTCGGCGTCAGTTCCCCGTGCGCGGAGGTGTCCTTGCCTGCGTGCGCGAGCATCTGCACGGCGACCCCGAGGCGGCCCGGCAGGTCGGCCGGGCCCGCCTGGTCCGCCGGGGTGGCCCGGTCTACCGGGGTGTCCGTCTCCGTCATGGCTGCTACCGTCCAATAATTGCTTTACGACAACTAACAAACGCTAACGCGCGGGAAATAGTTCCCGCCGCTACATCGCCGTCGCTAGGCATCAGCGTCTTCGGGTGCGCCCGGTTTGGCGGAGATCATCTTCGCGATTAGCGCGCCGGCCGCCACCGCGCCGCCGATCACCCCGGCCGCGGTGACCCAGCCCGGCAGGGACGGGCCGATCTTGTACTTGCCGGGACCGGTCGCGGCCAGGGTCAGCGCGAGCGTCGCGTAGCTGACCGGCAGCTCGACGCCGCCCCGGGCCGCCATCAGGCCGCCCTCGGCGTTGAACGCCGTGGCGACGGACATCGCTCCGGCGACGGTCAGCGGCCCCGCCGGGCTGAGCATCCCGGTGGCGGTCAGCGCCCCGCCAGCGATCTCGGTGACCGCCGCCGCGGTAGCCAGCTGCCTGCCCGGCTTGAGCCCGTTCTTCTCGAACGCCGCGCCGATGCCGTCCAGCCCCGGCCCGTGGAACTTGCCCCACAGCTTCTGGGAGGCGTGGATGCCCATGTACCCGCCGAGCAGCAGCCGGGAGCCGAGCAAGACAGCGTCGCGCATTTTTGTCCTCCAGGTCCGGTAGCCCTGTTCTCCAGCCTATTTAATATTGGACGCGTGACAGGCGAAGCCACACCGAACGCGCGGGCCGGGATCACCGATCTCGTCGGTCGCAAGGCCGAGCTCGCCGCGCTCGCCAGCCTGCTCGGCCAGTCCCGCCTCGTCACCGTGACGGGACCGGGCGGCGTCGGCAAGACGCGCGTCGCGCGGGCGGCCACCGCGATGGCGGTCGGCCGCTACCCGGACGGGGCGTGGCTCGTCGAGTTGTCCGGGCTACGCGACCCGGCCCTGCTGGCGAGCACCGTCGCCAGCGTGCTCCGGCTTCCCGATCACGACACGCGGACGCCGCTCGACACGCTCCTGGACTACCTCCGCGACCGCAGGGTGCTGCTGGTCTTCGACACCTGCGAGCACCTCGTCGGCGCCTGCGCGGAACTCGCCGACGAGATACTGCGGGCCGCGCCCGGCGTGACCATCCTCGCCACCAGCAGGCAACCGCTGGACGCGCCCGGCGAGCACGTCTACGCCGTGCCGCCGTTGCCGGTGCCGCACGCCGACGAGACGGCCCGGGCGGCCGGGGCGGCCGGGGAGGCCCGGTCAGCCGGGGAGGTCCAGGCGGCCGGGGACGGGGGTGCGGTCGAATTGTTCGCCCTGCGGGCCGCGTCGGTCGTTCCGGGCTTCCGAATAACGGACGCGAACCGCGCGGACGTCACCCGGCTCTGCCGTCGCCTGGACGGCATCCCGCTGGCGGTCGAGCTGGCGGCGGTGCGGCTGCGGACGATGCAGCTGCCGGACCTGGTGGCCAGGCTCGACAAGACGTTCCAGATCCTGGGCCGCGAGGAGACCGCCGCGCCGGGCAGGCACGAGACGCTGCGCACCGCGATCGAGTGGAGCCACCGGCTGTGCTCCCCCGCTGAGCGCCGGCTGTGGGCGCGACTGTCGGTCTTCGCCGGGACGTTCGACGTCCGCGCCGTCGAGGAGACCTGCGCGGAGACCGAGCTGGAACGTGACGACATCATGGCCGCGCTCGTGGGCCTCATCGACAAGTCCGTCGTATTGCGGGACGACGGCGTTGACGGCAGGTGCCGGCTGCTGGACACGCTGCGCGAGTTCGGCGCGGGACAACTGGCCGCGGCCGGCGAGGTGAGCGCCTGCCGCGACCGTCACCTGGCGCGGTACCTCCGGATGGCGCGCCACTTCGGTGAGCACCTCACCGACGACGACCAGTTGCCGCGCTACCGCGAGCTGCGCCGCGAGCACGCCGACGTCCGCAGCGCCCTGGAGCACGGCCTGCTTCCCGGCAATTCCCCGGAGCTACCGGAACTCCGGGATCCCGGCCGGGCGCTGGACGACCTGAGGGCACGGTGCGGCGCGGAACTGGCGACGTCGCTGTACGGGTACTGGCAGATCTCCGGGAGGCTGCGCGAGGGCGGCTACTGGCTGAGCCGCGTGCTGGACCGGTTTCCCGCACCGTCGCCGGAGCGGGCCGGCGCGCTCGTCAACCGCGGATTCCTCCGTTCCTTCCGCGGCCAGATCCCGGGCGCGCTCGAGGACTGCCACGCCGGCACCGAGATGGCCCTGGAACTCGGCGAGCCCGCCATCACCGCCCGCGGCTACCTGTACCTGAGCTTCGCGCTCTTGTTCCAGGGGCTGCACGAGGAATCGGCGGCGGCCGGCGCCGAGGCCAGGCGGCGGCTCACCGAGTGCGGCGACCGGCCGGGGCTGCATATGTTCATGGCGCAGCTCGCGCAGCTGCAGCAACTGTCCGGGGACCTGGACGGGGCAATCGAGACCTGCACGCGGGGCCTGGAGATGCTCGGCGAGGCGAGCACCGAGCGGTGGGTACAGAGCTACCTGCACAGCATCTGCGGCTACGTGCTCTTCCGCCAGCCGGGCAGGGAAGAGGAATGCGAGGCGGTCACGGTGGCGGCCATGGCGGCGAAGCAGGAACTCGGCGACCTGATCGGGACCGCGTACACGCTGGAGACGCTCGGCTGCCTGGCGGCGCGGACCGGGAGCTGGGAGCGGACCGCGTGGCTGTTCGGCGCGGCCGACCCGCTGTGGGAGCGCGGCGGCAAGCGGTTCAGCGGCACCGCCATCATGGAGGACCTCCACCAGCAGGCCGAGCGGGCGGCGCGGGGGGCACTCGGCGATCGCTACGCCGCCATCCACGCCGAGGGCGCCGGGCACGCGCGGGAGCGGATCGCCGCGATCGCGGCCGACGGCACCCTCGCCATCCGCGTCCCCGGGACCTAGGGACCTACTGTCAGTAACCACAGCCGGAATAACGACTACCGACGGTAGTAGTCGGGTCGGAGCGCGGCGTGGCGCGGCGTGAATGAGCGGCAGTCGGCGGCACTAGCACTAATATCTCGGGTGCGATGCTGGCCGGACCCTTCGGGCCAGTGCCGCGATCGGCATGAAGGCCCGCGATTGGTGTGAAGGAGGGACATGTCCAGGCGGAGCATCATCATCTTCGTCTGGCTCAGCGTCGGAGCCGCCGCGGCGGGCCAGCGTGGTTATTACACCGGCCAGCACGCCCATTTTGGCTGCAGCGGCAGCGCGACGATCGCCGTGACGATCGCGGCTGGGCCGCTCAACTACATCGGCGTGGACCCGTCGGTCGCCTGCAAGTGGCCCTCGCCGACCCCCTGACGCCCTTCCTCGCCGGCCCCCTGGCGCCCCTGGCCGCCCCCTGGCCGCCCCCTGGCCGCCGCCCCTGGCGCTGGCAGGTCATGGGGTGAAGTAAGCTGAGTGGGCACTGAGGCGTATGTCCCCTTAGTCGTCCGCTAACGCGACCTAGTTTCCACGGACCTGGCGCCTACCACTGCGTGACCGCTGAGGTCGGAACGACCCGTTTTGCCCTGCGCGTGACCGCCTACGTCCTGGAGACGATTTTCTTGACCGTAGTACCCGCTGAAGACACGTCCGTCATGCCCGCGCCGGCATCCGCTGGCGGCGCGCCCCGCCCCGAGGACGTGACGTTCGCGTCGCTCGGCGTCCCGGCGCCGATCGTCGAAAGCCTCGCGGACGGCGGCATCACGACCCCGTTCCCGGTCCAGGCGGCGACGGTGCCCGACGCGCTGGCTGGCCGCGACGTCCTCGGCCGCGCGCAGACCGGCTCCGGTAAGACGCTGGGCTTCTCCATCCCCCTGATCACCCGGCTCGCCGGGGGCTCGACCAGGGCCCTTCACCCGCGCGGCCTGGTGCTCGTGCCGACCCGCGAGCTGGCCACGCAGGTCGAAGCCGTCCTCGTGCCGCTCGCCCGCGCGATGGGACTGCGGGTCGCGACGATCTACGGCGGCGTCTCCTACCGCCCGCAGATAGTCGCGCTCGAGCGCGCCACCGACATCCTCGTCGCCTGCCCGGGGCGCCTGGAGGACCTGATCCGGCAGGGCTACTGCGACCTGTCCGAAGTCCGCGTCACGGTGATCGACGAGGCCGACCAGATGTCCGACCTCGGGTTCCTGCCGATCGTCAGGCGGCTGCTCGAGGCCACTGAGGCCGACGGGCAGCGGATGCTGTTCTCGGCCACGCTGGACGGCGCCGTCGACGTACTCGCCCAGCGGTTCCTCACCGACCCGGCACGGCACTCGGTGGACGAGAACTCCTCCCCCGCCGAGATCGAGCACCACCTCATCACGATCGGCCCGAAGCACCGGATGGAGACCGTCGCGGCGCTGGCCGGCGGCGACAAGCGGTCGCTCGTGTTCACCCGGACCAAGCATGGCGCGCAGCGGCTCGCCCGCCAGCTGACCGAGGCCGGCATCCCCGCCGCCGAACTGCACGGCAACCTGCGCCAGGGAGCGCGAGCGAAGAACCTCGCGGCGTTCACGTCCGGCATCGCGCAGGTGATGGTCGCCACCGACATCGCCGCCCGCGGCATCCATGTGGACGGCATCGACCTGGTGATCCACGCGGATCCGCCGGCCGAGCACAAGGCCTACGTGCACCGGTCGGGCCGCACTGCCCGCGGCGGCGCCGATGGGATGGTCGTCACCCTGCAGACAACCGCGCAGGCCCGTGAGGTCCGGCGGCTGATGCGCGAGGCGGGCGTCTCGCCCCAGCGAGCCGAGGCGGAACCGGGTTCGGAGGTACTCCGCGAGATCGCCGGGCCCCTAGCACCGCGCGTGCGGTTGCCAAAGCCGGTCACGGAGATGGTGAAACTGCCCAAGCGCCACCCGGCCCGCGGCTCGGACGAGCCCCGCTCCCCCAAGGGGCGGCGCGGGGGACGGCGCGACGACCGCCGACGCGACGACCGCCGCTCCCGGGACGACCAGCCCTCCCGGGAGAACCACGGCTCCCGGGGCAACCGGAGCGCGCGAGACGACCGGCGCTTCCAGGACGACCACCGCTCCCGGGAGAGCCGGAGTTCACGAGACGACCGGCGCTCCCGGGACGACCACCGCAACCGGGACGATCACCGCTCCCACGACAACCATCGCCCCCGGGACAACCGAAGTTCACGAGACGACCGGACGCCGGACGGGCACGGGCGACGCGGGGCCGAACGGACCGGCCGCGGACCGCGGGACGTGACGCCCGCCCGGCGCGGTGGACGAGACCGGCGCCCCGGCGAGCGGAACAGGGACTCCTGGGCGCCGGCCAGGCGCACGGGCCGCCCGGGCCGCCCGGATTCTCCGGGCGGGGCGGGCACCGCACAAAAACGACGTAATTCGCGACAGGGGCGACACTTCTGACTATGTAGACAGTCACGTCTTACGTGACGTAACCATTTCTGTTAACTTAACGACGCGCCTAACCCGATGCGCTAGATTTAACCCCGGCTGTTGTCGGACTTTGCGACCGTGGATGCGTCCGCAGTTTTCGTGACCGGACGGTTTTCGGATATGCGTTCGTACGGCGGCGGGGGATCCCGCAGTTGACCCGCGTGAAGTGCGCGGGTCTCCAGCTAGTCTCGAAGGATATGGAGCAAATGGCTCAGGGGATCGTAAAGTGGTTTAATCCGGACAAGGGCTTCGGCTTCATCGCACCCGATGACGGGGGTGCCGACGTCTTCGTCCACTTCTCCGCGATCCAGGCGTCCGGATACCGGTCGCTTGAGGAGAACCAGAAGGTCGAGTACAACGTGACCCAGGGGCCAAAGGGCCCTCAGGCCGCAGAGGTACGCGCCGTCTGACAAGCCGGAAGGCGATACCGCGGTGTGCTTCCGGTAC
>JAFMRC010000126.1:7452-13330 GCA_017354375.1 Nocardiopsaceae bacterium
GTACCGGAAGCACACCGCGGTTTTTCATGCGACGCGCGGGCGCCCACGCCAACCGGGGACCCCCTCCGGCGGAACAGGGCTGCCTGCCGGCGGAACCGAACTCCCTACCGGCGGAACGGGGCGCTCATCGCGTCGAGAAGGCTGTGCTGGGCGTCGTCCTCGTCGAGCGCCCAGGTGAAGACGCCGCGAAGCCCCCGCTCCCTGGCGAACTCGGACTTGGCGAGCAGCGAAGCCGGGTCGTCGTAGGTGATGAACGTCTTCTTCTTGGCGTCGAAGAGCCATGGGGCCTGGGCCGTCTGGCTCCAGTGACGACTCCAGGCCGGGTTCTTCAGGTAGCTCGAGGCGATCTCCGACCAGCTCGGAGCGGTAGCCGGTCCGGTGATCGGCTGGTAGAGCCCGTCATCGCGGGCCGAGGCGACCTTGAACGCCAGGCTGAAGTACGGCTCTCCGAGCACGATCTTGTCCGCTGGCACGCCGTGCCGCTCGTAGAAGTCCGTCGCTCCGGCCACTGAGTTCCACTTCTTGATGGCCTCCGACGTGGGATCGGCGGGCGAGGTGTTCATCGGCGAATCGAACCCCGAGTACTTCGAGTAGCCGTCCTCCAGGTCGTAGGTCATCAGGTTCGTCCAGTCCAGCAGCTTTCCGACCTGGGGAAGCTGGTAGCTGTGGGCGGGGTCGTACGGCCCGGCCGACTGCAGGCGGCCGGCCGGCAGCGCCGCGGTCAGCAGCAGGTGCTCGTGCAGCCGGGCGCCCGCCGCGTCGAGCGCGGCCCGGAACCGCCGCAACAGCAGCGTGTAGTGGGCCTTGTCCGACGGCCTGCTGGTAAGGCTGGGCGGGCCGCCGGATACCGGGAACTCCCAGTCCAGGTCGATCCCGTCGAACGCGCCGCGGTACTTCCCGAAGAAGAGGCCGACGCAGGAGGAGACGAAGGCCGCCCTGGACCGCGGGGTCAAGGCGGCGTCAGAGAATCCCCCGGCGCCCCAGCCGCCGATGGAGATCTCCGTCTTCAGCCCGGGATGGCGCCGCTTGAGCGCGGCCAGCGCGGCGAACTCCCTCGCCGGGTGCTCCGACGACGGGATGTAGCACTTCCCGCTGGAGTTGATCAGCGAGAAGGCGTAGATCACGTCGGTGAGCTTGCCCGCCGGGATACTCGAGACCGGCATGCCGGACGACGGGTAGTAGTAGCCGGCAATCACCGCGTGACCGTCAGCGCGACCGTTCGCCCGGCCGGTAACGCGACCGCTGCCGGATCCAGCACCAGGGCCGGCCGATGCCGCGTGCGCCCCGGCCGCGGTCACCCCGGCGACCGCCACCACGACGCCCAGGGCGAGGCCAGCCAGGCGCATCCGCCCGCGCGGGGACGAGTTCCGTAGTCGTGATAGGTCCATCCGCGCGCTCCTCAGCCTGCCCCAGTTATCGGCAAATCGCCGCAAATAAGGCTCATCCTACGAGTTTGACGGCATCTGTATAGGCTGTTGGCATGAGCGTTCCGGTGCAGGAGTCGTTGCTGGACCTGGGCGACGCCCCGGTTCCGGGGGCGCTGCGCCCGGAGCGGACTCCGCTCGCCCACGGCGCCTGGATCGACGTGCAGCGCGGCTGGCTGGCCGGGGCCGGCGAGTTGTTCGCCCGGCTGGCGGAGCGGGTGCCGTGGCGGGCCGAGCGGCGGCGGATGTACGACCGGACCGTGGACGTGCCGCGGCTGCTGTGCTTCTACCGCGAGGGCGCGGACCTCCCCGACGCCGCGCTGGAAGCCTGCCGCGACATGCTCAGCGACCACTACCGGGCCGAGCTCGCCGAGCCGTTCACGACGGCCGGGCTGTGCCTGTACCGGGACGGCCGGGACAGCGTCGCCTGGCACGGCGACACCATAGGCCGCGGCAGCACCGAGGACACGATGGTCGCGATCCTCTCCCTCGGCGAGGCGCGGCCACTGCTGCTGCGGCCCCGCCACCCCGCCGGCACGACCCGCCACGCCGCCGGCGGCACGAGCGGCACGCTGCGGTACAGCCTCGGCCACGGCGACCTGCTCGTGATGGGCGGAAGCTGCCAGCGGACCTGGGAGCACGCCGTCCCCAAGTCGGCCCGACCCGTCGGCCCGCGGATCAGCGTGCAGTTCCGCCCCCGCGGCGTCCGGTTACGCGGTCACGGGGGTGCCGCCCACCGTGACGTTCTCGACGACCAGGTCCGAGATGTACTGCGCGGAGTTGCCCGCGGTGGAGGTGGTCACCGCGATGTCCCGCAGGGTGGCGGTGCCCACCGGGTCGCTGGCCGACGCGCCGACGATCGACCACAGTCCCGCGCAGGTGCCCACGGTCCAGTCCGCCAGGGTAATGCCGGTGAGGTCCGGCGGGAAGTCACCGGTCTGCCCGTCGTAGTTGCCCTGGATCTCCAGCAGCGGGCCGCCGATCGTCCCGGCGCCGACCCGGTAGACGTTGGTGTTCACGACGTACCCGCCGCGCAGCGTGTTGGATTTGACGCGGTGCCCGGCCTCCAGGTTCGCGCTGTTCATCCGCAGGTCGCGGGCGTACACGTTCCGTACCCCGCCGGTCATCTCGCTGCCGACCGTGATGCCGCCATGCCCGTCGGCGAAGTCGCAGTCCTCGATCACCACGTTCTGGCACGGCACGTTGACCCGTCGCCCGTCGGCGTCCCGGCCGGACTTGATGGCCATGCAGTCGTCGCCGGTGTCGTAGGTGACGTCCCGCACGACGACGCCGTCGCAGGACTCGGGGTCGCAGCCGTCGGTGTTCGGGCCGGAGGAGCTAATCGAAAGCCCCTCGACGGTCACGTTCGCGCACAGGTTCGGGTTCAGGTGCCAGAACGGGCTGTTGACCACCGTGACTCCCTGGAGCAAGACGGTGTCGGAACGGTACGGCTGGATCATCTGCGGCGGCAGGTGGTGCCCGGCGCCGAACACCCGCCGCTGCACAGGCACATCGTCGTCCGCCATCGTCTCCAGCGCGTCGAAGTCCGCCGTTTCCAGGTTCTTCCAGTTCCACCAGTGGCTGTCGTCGGCCTGGCCGTCGAGCGTCCCCGCACCGGTCACCGCCACGTTCCGCTGGCCGAAGCAGTAGATGAACGGCGAGTAGTTCATCAGCTCGATGCCCTGCCAGCGGGTCCACACCACCGGCAGGTAGTCGTTCGGATCCTGGCTGAAGGCGATCGTCGCGCCCCGCTCCACGTTCAGGTCCACGTTGCTGAGCAGGTGGATCGCGCCGGTCAGGAACGTCCCGCCGGACGGCACGACCACGTGGCCGCCCCCGGCCCGGTTGCAGGCCGCGATCGCCCGGGCGAACGCCTCAGTGTCCAGGGTGCTGCCGTCGCCCGCCGCCCCGAAACTGGTCACCGGGAAGTACCGGGGCGGGAACCACGGGCGGCGCACCGACGCGACGATCCGGTCCGCGGCGGCGTCGGCCGGGGCACGCTGCCCGGCCGCGGCGTGTCCCGGGCCGGCCCCCTTTCTTCCCGAACGGATCGTGGCGGCTGCCCCAGCCCCCTGGCGGCTGCCGACGGCTAGCGCGGCGCCCCCGACGGCGCCGATCGCGCCGAGGCGGAGCGCGGTCCTGCGGCTGATCTCACCCGGCATCGCCATCCTCCCTGCGGCGGTATCAGTACGCGGAGTCAGTCGACGGAGAAGTCCTTGACTAGCTGCTTCGCCTGCTTCTTGGCCCGTCTCCTGGCCCGCCTGCGCCCACGACGGCCGGAGTCGAAGTCGAAGTCGAACAGGCCCTCCCAGATGCTGGCGATGACCAGCCAGACGATCGCCACGAGGATGCCGAGTACCACGAACCCGATGATGGCCGCGGCCGGGACCGCGGCGAACAGCGTCACGCGGCGCTTCACGTAGGGCCGCGCCAGCACGACGCTGCCGGCCGCGTAGACCGCGGCGCACGCGATCACGACGGCGAGCCCGGTCCGGGTGTGGACCTGGTTGTGCCAGACGAGCTTGAGCATCGCGGCGGTGATGTGCCCGCCCGCGCCGGTGTGCCGGATCTTCTCCCAGAGGAACGCCGTCACGCCGACCAGCCCCGCCGCCTGCAGCGCCAGCCCGCCCGCCGTCCACCAGCCCCGGTGCCGGACGGGCGCGAGCGTCCGGCGGTCATCCGCGGTGCCGGCCTTCACGGGGATGTCGGTTTCCACGGGTGGAGCGTAACTGACATCACGGGCAAAAGCATCTGCTGTCCGTGATTAGGCTGGCTAGCCGTGCGAAACATCCCGCTGCTGGTGGCGACCGACCTGGACGGGACGATCGTCCGCCGCGACGGGACGATCTCCCCGCGCACGGTCGCCGCGCTCGCCCGCGTAGAGGAAGCTGGCGGACGGTTCGTCCTGGTCACCGGGAGGCCCCCGCGGGTGATGGGGCCGATCGCGACGGCGTTCGGCCATGCCGGGACCGCGATCTGCGCGAACGGGGCGCTCGACTACGACATGCGCACCGGCGCGGTCACGGCGCGGCACATGATCCCCCCGGAGAACCTCGCCGCCGCGGCGAAGGCGCTGCGCACGGCGGTGCCGGGCATCGGCATCGCCGTCGAGTACCCCGGCGGGCACGCCGCCGACGACCTCTACCAGGCAGTGGTACCGGAGGTCAACGCGACGATCCCGAGGGTTTCCGACGCCGAGCTGTTCGCCCGGCCCGGCTCGAAGCTGCTCGGCAGGCACCTCGGGTACACGCCCGACGAGCTCCTGGAACTGGCCGCCCCCGTGCTGGAGGGGATCGTGGCCGCGAGCCACTCCAACGGCGAGGGCCTCGTCGAGGCCACCGCGCTCGACGTCAGCAAGGCCAGCGCGGTCGCGGAAATCGCCGCCGGGTATGGGATCGGCCCGGAGTCGGTCGTGGCCTTCGGCGACATGCCGAACGACATCCCCCTCCTGTCCTGGGCCGGCACCTCCTGCGCGGTCGCCAACGCGCACCCCGCCGTCCTCGCCACCGCGACCCGCGTGATCGGCAGCTGTGCCGACGACGGCGTCGCCCAGTTCCTGGAAAGCCTGTACCAGTAGCAACTCCCGGAACGCTCGTACCGATAACATCGTTGTCATGGTGGATATGGCCGGGTCTGTCATCGGCGGGCGCTACCGGCTCGACGCGCCGGTCGGCCAGGGCGGGATGGGCCGCGTGTGGCGGGGGCACGACCAGGTTCTCGACCGGGATGTCGCGATCAAGGAACTGCTGTTGCCCGATCACCTCACCGAGGCGGACCGGACGCGACTGGTGACGCGCGCCACCCGCGAGGCACGGGCCACCGCCCGGCTCAACCACCCGGGCGTGGTCACCATCCACGACGTGGTCGAGCGCGAGGACACGCCGTGGATCGTGATGGAGTTCATCTCCGGCCAGTCCCTGGGAGCGCTGCTCGCCGACGGGACGCGGCTGTCAGTGCAGCGGGTGGCCGACATCGGCGCGCAGGCCGCGGCGGCGCTCGCGCACGCGCACGCGGCCGGGATCGTGCACCGCGACCTCAAGCCGGACAACATCCTGTTGTCCGGCGACCGGGTCACCATCACCGACTTCGGCATCGCCCGGATCCTGGACGACACCCGCGTGACGAGCACCGGCACCGTGCTGGGCACCCCGCACTACATGGCCCCGGAACAGCTAGAGGGCGACGCGGTCGGCCCCGGGGCCGACCTGTGGGCCCTCGGGGCGACGCTGTACGCCGCCGTCGAGGGCAAGGTGCCGTTCGACGGCCCGACCCTGACCGCGGTCATCACGGCCATCCTCACCCGCGAGCCCGCCCCGATGACGCACGCCGGGCCGCTGGCCCCCCTGATCGGCCGGCTCCTGGTGAAGGATCCCGGCCAGCGTCCCGACGCTGGTGCGGTCGGCCGGTCGCTGCGCGAGGCCGGCGCGTCGCCCGCCGCGTCCCCGCCGCCGGCC
>JAFMRC010000026.1:0-13786 GCA_017354375.1 Nocardiopsaceae bacterium
GCCCGCGACGCGGGCCATCGTCATGCCCGCACCCGGCACGCGGGACCGGCCGACAGCAAAATCCCAGGCCACGCCAGCCCCGCCCGCACCACTTGACAACATCCTTTTACGCTGGTGGGGCGCGTCAGATGGCCAGGTCATCGACCGGTACGGCCTGCACTGGCTCATCGGATTCGAGGACGGCAAGGACTGACCGGTGACATGGCTGGCAAGCGCGTCTGCGCACAGCACGGAGTTCCGATTCAGGCATGGTAGGCCGTGGAACGGGGCTTGATCGAGAGGATCATGACTGTTTTGTCGTCAAACCGGTATCGGATCCGGTAAGTCCCGCGCCGTGCGGACCAGTCGCCCGTGTACGGCTCCATGAGCGGTTTGCCGACGATCTGTGGCTTGTCTCTCAGGTCTCCCTGGATGAGTTCCCATGCTGCAGCGGCGACATGCTCAGCCAGATCCTCAGAGAGTTGCCTTCTGACCGTGCGGGTGAGTACCACCCTACGGCTCACCGGACGTCTCGCCGTCCCAGCCGTTCCTGCATGAGAGCGGCCATCTCCTCTTCCTCGATCACGTCGCCGTCGTCGGCCTCCTGGCGTGCTTGTTCGAACTGCGCGCGGTCCGCTGGATCCTGCAGGATGGCAAGCGTCTCCAAAAGCGATTCATAGTCTTCGACCGCGAGTACGATCACCGCAGGTTCGCCGTTCCGCGTTACAGTGACCTGCTCATGGGTTGCCACCGCTTCATCCACCACTGCGGAGAACCGAGTCTTGGCGGTAGCCAGGCTCATAGTCTTCATGACCATAATTATAGTCTGAGTTATAATGTTGGTCAACGCTGGTGATTCGGCGATGCTGCCCTCAACGCCGTCCCAGTCCCCGTCTTTGCTGCTTGCCCTGAGAGTGGTACACGTCGCTGCGGTGCTGGACCGTGACGATCTCGATGGCATGGGAGTCATCGTCGATCAGGTAGATCACCCGGTAATCGGCGCGCTTAGCCTTGCGAGCGGGTGCGAGCGGGGGGTCGAGCGCGGCCCCGACACGGTAGGGGTTCTCACGCAGCGGTCCCGTGATGAACTCGAAGGCTGCTGACGCGGTCTTCTCGGGCAAGATCTCGGAGAGGTCACGCTTTGCCGTGCGAGAGTAGATGAGGTCATACGCCTTGTCGTCTTGGGTGTCACCCGAGCCGGGAGGGGTCACGCCCGCCCTGCCCTGCGCATGATCTCGGCCATCTCGTCTTGCCCGACCTTGCGGCCTGCCCGCAGGTCGGCGATGCCCTCGGCGATGGCGGTCATCTCTTCGGAGTCGGCGAGGGTTTCGATGGTTGCCCGCATGCCCTCGTAGTCGTCGTCGGAGAGGATGACCGCTGCGGGGATGCCGTTGCGGGTCACCCTGATGCGGTCGTGCGTCTTGACGGCCGACTCGACCAGCTTGGAGAACTGGATGCGGGCCTCGGCCAGCGGGAGAATCGTCATGTACAGAATACTAGCGTATCGTGTACTAGAATTCTAGTGCATAGTTCCGCCGGGTGTCCTGTCTAAACCCATATGGCTTGCGGATCATTAACGTGGTCTTCCGGCGAGTTGACATGCAACCAATTGGATGCCTATAGTTTAGGCAACTAGATGGTTACATGTCTGGATGGCTGAGTGATGGACGAGGTGTTCAAGGCGCTGGCCGATGGCAGTCGCCGTCGGCTGCTGGACAGCCTGAACGTGCGGAGTGGGCAGAGCTTGCAGGAGCTGTGCGCCGGGTTGGAGATGACACGTCAGGCGGTCAGCAAGCACCTGGGCGTGCTCGAGGGGGCCAACCTGGTGAGCACGGTGTGGCGCGGCCGGGAGAAGCTGCACTACCTCAATGCCGAGCCCATCAACGCCATCGCCGACCGGTGGATGAGCCGGTACGACCGTGCGCGGGCGGCGGCGCTCGCGGACCTGAAAACCGCATTGGAGCAAGAGTCGATGGAGAGCACCGAGTTCGTTTACACCACCTACATCAAGACCACGCCGCAGCGGCTGTGGCAGGCGCTCACCGATCCGGTGTTCACCCGCCGCTACTGGGGGGTGGCCTTGGAAACCGACTGGCAGGAAGGCTCGACGATAACCTGGCACGAGGGCGAGTTCACCAGCAGCGATTCCGAGCAGGTCGTGCTTGAGGCGCGGCCGTACCGGCGCCTGGCCTACGCCTGGCACACGATGACCGCGGAGAAGGCTCGGGAGGCCGGGCTGGACGAGCAGGACGTCCGCAAGGCCGTCGCCGAGCCTCGATCGAAGGTGAGCTTCGACATCGAGCCGCTGGACGGGCAGGTCAAGCTAACCGTGATCCATGGTGGTTTCGAGCCCGGGAGCGTGATCCTGCGGACCTGCCGGGTCGGCTGGCCGGCGCTGCTGTCCAGCCTCAAGACCTTGCTGGAGACCGGCGATGCGCTGCCCCCCGCAGGAGGTGCGGCACCGGCCGGTCAGCCAGCCGCGGCCCAGTGAACCGGCGAGCCCGGTCAGACGTCGCCGTCGGCGGCGATCAGCCGGGCGAGTTCGTGGGCGAGCAGCCCCAGCCGGGCGTCGGCGAGAAGCGGGAGTTCCCGTCGGCGGCGTCCGGCCGCGGCGACATCGATCTCGGCCATGAGCAGCGTTGGCTCCCACAATGGCGCCTCGGCGACCACGTGGCCTTGCGGGTCAAGAATCCGTGAACCGCCCCAGAAGCGGGCTCCGGCATCGGTGCCAACGCGGTTGCAGAAGACCACCCAGCATTGCTGCATGCGGGCGATGAATCGTAGCAGCTCATTCCAGTAGTCGATCGTGTCCAGCGATTCCAGGCCGAACTCGGTGGCGCTGCTGGTGGGGATCAGCAGCACTTCGGCGCCGTCCTGGGCGACCAGCCACGGCAGCGGTGACTGCCAGGCGTCGTTGCAGATCAGCGTCGCGGCCCGCCCGATGCGGGTATCGAACGCTCGCAGGCTCTGGCCGGGGCTGGCGTGCTTGCGTTCCTCCCATATCAGGTAGTTCACCGGGTACAGCTTCCGGTGCACATGCAGGATCCCCTCGGCGGTCAGGTAGGCCGCCGCGTTGTAGCGGCGGACCGGGGCCTGCTCGTGGAACCCGATCAGCACGTCGGTGCCCTCTCGCGGCAAGGCCGTCAGCCGGGGGTCGTCGGCGCGCAGCGACCGGTCACCGGGAATCCGCCCGAGCGCGTAGCCATGCAGGCTCAATTCCGGGAACACCACTAGCTCGGCACCAGCCGCGGCGGCCTGCTCGATTAGGTCCTCGGCCTTCTTGAGGTTGGCTTCGGGCTCTCCCAGCACGCATTCGGTCTGCGCCAGGGCTATCCGTACCATCCGCTTTCTCCTTTAGACCTGTCCATGATGCCGTCTTGCTACCTCAGCCTCATGCCGCCGACAATCGGCGGTGCGCATCCGGCAACGTGCGCGGGAGGGCTGGCGATCCTGGCACTCGGGTGCCGTGGCGAATAGAGCAACACAAGTTGTGGTGGCGTATTTGGGGGGTCAACATCGGCTCATGGCAGTAGGAAGCTCAACCAGCCTGACCCGGGCGATTGCCATCCTGAACGTGCTGGGGTCGGCCGAGGGTACCACCGGCGAGGGACTCGGGGTGGTGCAGATCGCGAGGCTGGTCGGACGGGAGAAAAGTCAGGTTTCGCGCACGCTGAGGGTGCTGGCCGAGTCGGGGCTTGTGGTGCGTGATCCCGAAAGCCTCCGCTACCGGCTGGGGTGGCGGTTGTTCGCCCTCGCCGCCGGGGTCGCCAACCAGCACCTGCTCACCCTGGCCCCGCATGCGCTGCGCCACTTGGTCGGCTACGTCGGCGAACGCGCCCACCTGTCGGTGCTGGAGGGCAACGAGGTACTCACCTTGCTCTCGGAAAGACCTACCCGGGCAATGAAGGCAGGCGGATGGGTCGGACGCGCCGCACCGCTGTACTGCACGTCCTCGGGGCGGGCGCTGCTGTTCAATCACACCGATAGCGAGGTTCGCACGCTGCTCTCCGGTGCCGACTTCGCTGCCGCGGGTCCCAACGCCCCCGTCGATATCGACGACCTGCTCGCCCGGCTGCACGCCGACCGTGAGCGCGGCTGGGTGCAGAGCAGCGGGGAGTTCGAGCCCGGCATGGTCGCGGTGGCCGCCTCCGTCCGGGACTTCCGGGGCCGAACCGCGGCGGCGCTGAATATCTCCGCTCCCGAGTTCCGGCTCGGCCACGGGCTTGTCGCGGCCGGCCGCGTGGTGGCCGCCGCCGCCGATCGCCTCACCCGGGCACTCACCGAGGCCGGAACGACCACGACCACTACCAGCCCCCGGAGGATTTCGTGATCACTTGTCCACTGCCGTTCTTCGCCAGCGGCCTGCGCATCGACGCCGACCTGCACACCCCCGACGATGGCGGAGCCGGCGCGCCTTACCCGGTCGTGGTGGCCTGCTCGGGTTACCAGGGGCAGAAGGTCATTCACCCTGAGCGGTTCGCCCGTGCCCTCACCCCGCTGGGCTACGCCGTCCTGGCGTTCGACTACCGCGGCTTTGGCCTATCCGAAGGTGAACGAGGGCGGCTGGTTCCCCAGGAGTGGGCTGAGGACATCCGCGCCGGCATCGACCGGCTCACCGCCGTCGACCGGGTCGATGCCTCCCGGCTAGCGCTGATCGGGTGGGGCCTGGGTGGTGGCGTGGTGGTGGCTGAGGCCGCCGACGACCCGAGGGTCAAGGCGGTCGCGTGCTGCAACGGCATCGCCGACGGGGTCCGATCCACTCGCAACATGCACGATGAGGCCTCATGGGCCAGGCTGCTCGCCCGCATCGAAGCCGACCGCTGGCACCGCACCACCACCGGCCGTTCGGAGATAGCCGATCCGTGGGACATCGTGCGGCTTAACCTCGATCATGTCACCGATGGCTACGTCGGCGAGGAACTCTACAAGGCCCCCGGGTTCGGCACCGGCGTGACGCTGGAATCGGCCGAGTTCCTATTGCGCTTCTCGCCCGAGCGGGTCGTTCACCGGATCGCGCCTCGCCCGTTGCTGATCGTGCACGGTGCCCAGAACGAGTTGCACAAGCCGGTTGAGGCGCAATCGCTCTACTCGCATGCCGCCGAGTCCAAGCGGCTGGAGTTCCTCGAAGGATGCGGTCACACCGAGTGGATGTTCGACGACGATCCCGCCTTCAAGAGCCTGGTGGAGATGCTCGAGGGTTTCCTCGCCGGCGCACTCGGCGGTGAAGCGGTACCGGCCTGACGTTTGAACCTGCCGCCTACGTCGCCATCTGGAACGAGCGCCTTTATAGCGCGGGGATGGCTGGAGCCTATTGCCGTCGCGCGGGAGCGTCCCGGTGCAGCGCGACGCCGGCGATGACCAGGGCAATGCCGAGCAGGTCGCGGGCGGTGGGAACCTGGCCGAGGACGATCAGGCCGATGGCGGTGGCGGTGGCGGGCAGCAGCGCGAGCATGAGGGAGAAGGTGGCTCGGGGCAGCCGGGCCATAGCGAGCTGGTCGGTGACGTAGGGGATGACGGACGAGGACACGCCCACGCCGATGCCCCACAGCAGCCACGCGGGGTGGGCAAACGCCGGGACCGCCGGAACGATGCCCAGCGGGGTGGCGGCGACGGCGGCGATGAGCATGGACAGGCCGAGCTGGTCGATGCCGCTCATCGGCAGGCCAGAGGAGTCGCCGTCGCCGACCGCGGTGTTGGCGATGCGGTGGCCGAGCATGATGTAGATCATGAACCCGGCGCAGTTGGCGAATGCGAACAAGAGTCCTAGCGGCTGCCCGGCCAGCTGGACCGAGGTCAGCACGGCGACCCCGCCGGCGGCCAGCGTCAGTGCGAGGACGTTGCGGCGGGTCCGCGCGCCGACGGCCGCCAGGATGACCGTGCCCAGGAACTCGATGGCTCCTACCGTTGCCAGCGGCACCCGGGCAATAGCCAGGTAAAACAGGGAGTTCATCGCGGCCAGGACCACGCCCAGGGCCACGAGCACCAGTCGGTGGCTAGGGCTGGCCGCCGTGAAGATGCGCCAGGGGCGGCGCCACACAGCGAACACGACGGCGGCGGAGGCGATCCGCAGCCAGGCCACGCCCAGGGCCGTGACATGGACGAACAACAGCACCGCCAGCGATGGCCCAAGGTAATGGAACACGGCGCTGGTCAGGAAGAATGACGCCGGCGGCATCCGGTTCACTGCGCGCGCGACTGACCTTGGCGCGGCAGCCAGCCGGGCGTTTGCTTGGTCTGCGGGCACGGACGCCATTGTCCGGCGGGCGCTGCCGGGCGTACATGGACCTCCGAAGCCCCAGCCCCCGATCGGCCTTCAGATCGAAGGAAATATCCCGCAGCGACCTTGCATGATCCGTTTGCGCTGCTTGTCGCGGCGAACTGGCGGCTGTGCGCCTGGCCCTCGTCCGCAGCGTGCCGTGTTAGGCGCCCCCCGCCGTGCTCAGCGGCAGCGGGCGCGGCGGGACCGGGGACGACTGCACGATGGACGTGGTGGTCCGGCCGTGGGGCGTGAACAGGTCGAGGATCGGCTCCAGCTCGTCGACAGAGTGCAGCCACACCTTCATGAAGAAGCAGTCCTCGCCGGTGATCCGGTAGCACTCGGTCACGTTCGGCACCTCCCGGGCGATCCCGGGGATCAGCCGCAGTCCGCCGCCTGCCGGGCTGATCCGGACGATGGCGCAGACCGTGTACCCGAGGGCACGCGGATCGACGTCAGCGTGGTAGGACAGGAGCCCGGTCTCCTCCAGCCGTCGCAGCCTGTCCGCTACGGCGGGACCGGACAAGGCTACTCGCCGGGCCAGTTCGGCCACCCGCATCCGGGGCTGGTGCTGAAGCGCGGCGGCTATTCGCCGGTCGATGTCGTCGAGCAGTCCCTCCATGCCTTTGAAGTTGTAATCTGTGAAATCCCTCTTCTTCGACGGAACATTCACGTTTCTACCTGCACTTTCGCATTCAGGAACCAGGCCTCGTCCTCGTATGATGCCCGAGTGGACTACGTGCGGCTCGGCGCGACGGGACTGAAAGTCTCCAGGATCTGCCTCGGCATGATGAGCTACGGCAGCCAGGCCCAACGCGCCTGGCATCTGTCCGAGACCGAGGCCGAGCCGCTGGTGAAGGCGGCGGTGGACGGCGGCGTGATGTTCTTCGACACCGCCGACACGTACTCTGGCGGCCTGACCGAGGAGATCACCGGGCGCCTGCTCGGCAGGCTGTTCCCCCGTCGCGATGACTACGTGCTGGCCACCAAGGTGTACTTCCCGATGGGCGAGGGCCCCAACGATCGCGGGCTGTCCCGTAAGCACATCATGTCGGCGATCGACGCCTCGCTGCGTCGGCTTGGCACCGACTACGTGGACCTGTACCAGGTTCACCGCTGGGACTATGACACGCCGATTGAGGAAACCATGGCGGCGCTGCACGACGTCGTCCGTGCCGGGAAGGCCCGCTACATCGGTGCCAGCGCCATGTTCGCCTGGCAGTTCGCCAAGGCCCAGCACACCGCGGACCGGGGCGGCTGGACGCGGTTCGCCAGCATGCAGAACCACTACAACCTGATGTACCGGGAGGAAGAGCGGGAGATGATCCCGCAGTGCCTCGACCAGGGCGTGGCCGTGATCCCCTACAGTCCGCTTGCCCGCGGCATGCTGGCCGGCAACCGCGGTCGCGGCGGCGTGCCCAGCACCACGCGCGCGGGATCCGACCCGCTATCGGGCTCGCAGTACAAGACCGACGCCGACTTCGACGTGGCCGACCGGGTGGCCGAGGTGGCCGTGGCATACGGCGTCCCGCCCGCGCGCGTCGCGCTCGCCTGGCTGCTGCACAAGCCCGGGGTAACCGCCCCGATCGTCGGCGCCACCAAGCCGGGCCACATCGAGGACGCCCTGGCCGCGGCGGAGCTGGCACTCACCCCCGACGACATCCGGCACCTGGAGGAGCCCTACCTCCCCCACCCCGTACTTGGCCACTTCTGAGAACCGGGATGGACCGGGGGAGACGGGATAATCCGTTCGGTATGCCGATTTTTGATTTTCGATTCCGGGTTCGCGCCTGGCCGGGATGGCCCCGCTACCCAGGTGGCCGGGACCAGTCCTGGCGGATGTGCTCGATGTGGTGTCGGATCAGGCGTTCGGCCGTGCGCTCGTCGTGGCGCATGATCGCGGCGAGCAGCGGGCGGTGCTCCTCGGCTGACGTGATGAGGCCGCCGTCGGCGTTGATCGTGCGCAGGTTGTGCAGGCGGGTCTGGTCACGCAGCCGGGCGACGGCATCGACGAGCCGGCCGTTGCCCCCGGCCGCCAGCAGGGTCAGGTGGAAGTCGCGGTCGGCGGCCAGGTTGCCGGCCAGGTCGCCGCTCCTGGCGGTCCGCTCGATCGTGGTCACGAGGCCGGTGAGATGGGCGGCGCGGTCGGCTGGCAGGTCGCCCCTGGCTAGCCGGGCGACGGCGGGGACTTCGAGCAGCATCCTCATCTCGTAGATCTCGGCCAGGTCGGCCGGGGTGAGCGGCACGGTCCGGAATCCCTTGTTCGGCACGGCCTCCATCAGCCCGTCATCGACGAGGGCGAGCATGGCCTCGCGGATCGGGCCGTTGGACACGCCCAGTTCGGCGGCTAGCGCCTTGGACGAGTAGACGACGCCGTCGGCGATCCGCCCGCTGATCAGTGCCTCGCGGAGCAGGGCGAGAGCCTGCTCTCGCAAGCTGGTGCGCTGCAGCGGCGCCCCGCTGAGAATCGGCATGACAGTAGTATGTTACTGATTACCTGTCATTCACAACTCCGGCTCGGGGAGTCCGCGAACCGTGAACGTGTACGAAGCGGTGCGCTCGCGTCGGTCGGTCCGGGGCTTCCTTGCCCGGCCGGTGCCGGCCGCCGTGCTAACGCGGGTTCTCAGCGCGGCCCTGCGCGCGCCGTCGGGAGGGAACCTGCAGCCGTGGCGGCTCTACCTGCTGTCCGGCTCCCGTCTTGAGAACCTGAAATCCCGTGTCCGGCGGCGCATCGCGGCGGGCGACTCCGGTGATCCCCTTCCGGTCCAGCCCTACCCCGCCGGCCTTCCCGCCGTCTATGCCCAGCGGCTCGCGGACATGGGCGAGCGTCGTTACGGGGCAGTCGGCATCGCCCGAGGGGATAAGGCGGGCCGGGCGCGGATCCGAGCCGGCAACTGGGAGTGCTTCGGCGCCCCGGCCGCCCTGTTCTGCTACCTCGGCGAGCGGATGCTCCCGCCGCAGTGGATGGACGCCGGGATCTTCCTGCAGTCCGTCATGCTGCTCCTGCGGGCCGAGGGACTCGATAGCTGCCCGCAGATCGCCTGGGCGGAATACCACCGCACCGTCGCGGAGGTCATCAAGCCACCGGGCGGTCACGTCCTCGCCTGCGGCATGTCGATCGGCTACGCCGACCCGGACGAGCCCCAGCCCCTGATGCCGCGCGCACCGCTCTCCGAGGTCGTCACGTTCCTCGACAGCTGAGTTCGGCATGTAAGTTTCTTTAATGAAAGTTACTTATAAGAAAGCCCGCTCAGTCGCTTATTCGCATGTCCGTTTTATGGCAAAAATGGTAATTTTACAGGAAGCTGGATGACTGGACTCGGCGTGCGCCCTTCGAGCTCGAACACCCGCTTGTACCCCGCCCCGGGATCACGGAGGTGCCCCCTCGCCGCGCATGAAGGCCGCAGCCGATGGGATGTCGGCCGGTTAATGGCCGTTTTGATAACTTTATCCATAAATTTCGGTAAAACTGAAGCTGAGCGCACGGCGTCGTGGGCCGGGCCTGCGTGCACGGCAGGCCGGAACATGCACGATACTTGAGCAACGTGACCTTGCCACGACCACGCGTTGCCATCCTCGGCGGCGGCCCGGGAGGCTACGAGGCCGCCCTGGTGGCCGCTCAGCTCGGCGCCGAAGTGACTGTCGTTGATGACGTCGGCCTCGGCGGCTCCTGCGTCCTGGCGGACTGCGTCCCGTCCAAGACGCTGATCGAGTCATCGGCCGCGATGACGTCGCTGAGCCGCTCCGCGGCGCTCGGCCTCCAGGCGGCGGACGGCGCCAACCCGGAGCTCGGCGTTGACGCGCCTGCCCTGTATGCCCGGATCAAGGCGCTCGCCGCCGCGCAGTCGGACGACATCGCGACCCGCGTCGCGTCCGAGGGCGTCAGGATCATCCAGGCGAAGGGCCGCCTGGTGGAGCCGCATGTCATCGATGCCGGCGGGGAAGAAGTCAGGGCCGACGTCGTGCTGGTAGCCACGGGCGCCAACCCGAGGGAGTTGCCCGGCGCGGCCGCGGACGGAGAGCGGATCCTCACCTGCCGGCAGATCTACGACCTGCCCGAGCTACCCGAAGAGCTGGTCGTCGTCGGCTCCGGGGTTACCGGCGCCGAGTTCGCCGGCGCCTACCAGGCGCTCGGGTCCAAGGTCACGCTGGTGTCCAGCAGGGACCGGGTGCTGCCGCACAACGATAAGGACGCGGCGGTCGTGATCGAGGACATCTTCCGGCGGCGCGGGATGACCGTTCTCGGCCGGTCCCGCGCGGAGGAGGTCCGGCGCAAGGGCGATGCCGTCCACGTCACGCTTGGCGACGGCCGGGTGATCACCGGGTCGCATTGCCTTCTGACCGTCGGCATGGTGCCGAACACCGTCGGCATCGGCCTCGAAGACGTCGGCGTGGCCACCGACGGCCACGGCTTCGTGGAGGTCGACCGGGTGTCCAGGACCAGCGTGCAGGGCGTGTACGCGGCGGGGGACTGCACCGGCGTCTTCATGCTCGCGTCGGTGGCGGCGATGCAGGGGCGGATCGCGATGTGGCACGCGCTCGGCGAGGCGGTGCACCCCATCCGGCTGAGCCACGTCGCGTCCACCATCTTCACCGACCCGGAGATCGCGTCGGTCGGCGTGTCCCAGGCAGCCGTCGATCGCGGCGAGGTCGCCGCCCGGTCGGTGAAACAGCCCCTCGCGACGAACCCGCGGGCGAAGATGGGCGGGATCCGGGACGGCTTCGTCAAGATCTTCGCCCGCCCCGGGACCGGCATGGTCCTCGGCGGAGTCATCGTCGCGCCGCACGCCAGCGAGCTGATCCTGCCGCTGTCGATCGCGATCGAGCAGAACCTCACGGTGGACCAGATCGCGCACACGTTCTCGGTCTACCCGTCGATGTCCGGCAGCGTCACCGAGGCGGCCCGCACCGTCATGGAGTTCAGCACCGACGCGATCGTCTAGCTCAGAGGCGGCGGCTGTGACGCCGCCTCTTCCCCTGGGGCGGCCCCTCGCTTCCCCTGGGGCGGCCCCTCGTCCCCCCGGCCGCCCCCTCGCTTCCCCCCGGCCGCCCCCCGCTTCCCCCGGCCGCCCCCCCGCGTGCCAAGCGCGCGCTTGGGCTCGCTAGAGGCTGCCCAAGTGCGCATTCGGACCGCGGCGGAGGAGGGGCGCGGGCTCGGGATGGGGTGGGGGCTAGGTGCGGATGAGGAGGTCGGCCCGGGCTGGGGTGCGCTCGCGGGCGAGCATGGCGTCCTCGGCGGCGGCCCACCGGTCCCAGTGCGGCGCGAACATCTCGCCGTCCCGGTCAAGAGCCCTTTTCTTCCGAACGGATCGAGGCGCCTGCAGCCATGCCAGCACGCTCTCGAACGCTGCGGCCCGCCTGGCCCCGGCGCCGGCTCCCTCGATGATGAGGATCTCCGGCGCATCGAGCGGCCACGGCTCGTCCCAGGTCTCCCGGATCCAGTCATAGCGCGGCACGCGTGCCGTCCCTGCCGCCGCCAGGGGCTCAAGCACGCGCGTGACGAGGAGATCGATCCCGCGCTCCAGCCCGTCCCACCCGTCGTAGAGGTACTCGAGCGAGACCACGGGGGCGTTCAGGCCGGCCGCGAGCGCGGTCGCCAGCGTGGTCTTCCCCGCCCCGGCCCGCCCGTCGATCGCGACCACCCGCGTCCCCCCGCACCGCGCCGGCGCCTCCCGCACCAGCCCCGAGATCCGCTCAACCGCCCCGCTAGTCCCATCCGTCACTCTGCTGCCGTCTCTCGTGATCTTCCCAGTGTGCCAAGTGCGTACTTGGGCAACCTCTTGCCGGCCCAAACGCGCACTTGGCACGTTAGGCGGGGTGGCCGGCGCGATAGCGCATCGGGGGGTACGGGGGGTCGTCCCCCCGGGCGATGCTGCTGATGTGGGCGCCCGATAGGATGGCGGGTTCTGCCATCGGGCGCCCAGATCAGTGTGGTGGGCGGTTCAGGTCCTTGTCGAGGGGGGCGGGGAGGCCGTGCTGGCGGAGGCGGGCGGTGCGGAGGTCGTCGGCGCTGATCAGCACGGTGCCCACGCTGGTGATGAGGGCGAGCGCGGGCACCATGATCCGCAGCCACGTCGGCCCGGGCAGGAACGACAGGACGACGCAGATGGGCACGAGCGGCACGAGCAGGCGCCTGACGGTCCTTCCGCGCCAGCCGGCGTCGGTTAGCTCGTGCCGCACCCACTCCCTGTTCTCTGGCGGCAGCCGGAACCCGACCGCGAACAGCACCCATCTGACCGCGTTCGGGTCACCGGGGATGCGCCCCATCGGCGGTTACCCCTTGATCCGGCAGATTTCCGCGTCGGCGGTGACGGTCTGGCCCACCGAGACCGACAGCCCGGTCACGGTGCCGTCCTTGTGCGCGGCCAGTGGCTGCTCCATCTTCATCGCCTCCAGGATCACCACCGTGTCCCCGGCGGATACCGTCGAGCCCTCTTCGGCGACGATCTTCACGATCGTGCCCTGCATCGGCGTGACGAGCGAGTCGCCGCTGGACTTCGACGCGCCGCCGGAGCGCGTCCGGCGTGACGAGCGAGACGCGCCGTTCCAGCCCCGGACGGACGGGCGGCCGGAAGGGGGGATGGACGCCGCGGACACCGGCAAGACCGTCGGCACCGTGACCTCCAGCCGCTTCCCGCCGACCTCCACGGTCAGCCGGGAACGGGGCTCGCCTGCCTCCGGGGCCGCGTCCGGGATGTCCTGCGGATCAAGCTGGGCCGAGAATTCGGTCTCGATCCACCGCGTGTGCACGCCGAACTCCTCGCCCGCGAACGCGGGGTCGCTCGTGACCGCGCGGTGGAACGGCAGCACGGTCGGCATGCCCGATACGGTGAACTCCGCGAGCGCACGCCGCGACCGCTCAAGCGCCTGCGCGCGGGTGGCGCCGGTCACGATGAGCTTGCCGATCAGCGAGTCGTAGGCCCCCGGCACCGTGTCGCCGGCGACATACCCGGCGTCTAGCCGCACGCCCGGCCCGGACGGCGGCTGCCACGCAGTGATCGTGCCGGGGGCGGGCAGGAAGCCCCGCGCCGGATCCTCGGCGTTGATCCGGAATTCGATGGAGTGCCCTCGGCGCGGCGGGTCACCGTAGCCCAGTTCCTCGCCGTCGGCGATCCGGAACATCTCCCGCACCAGGTCCAGGCCGGTGACCTCCTCCGACACCGGGTGCTCGACCTGCAACCGGGTATTCACCTCCAGGAAGCTGATCGTGCCGTCGGCGGCGACGAGGAACTCGCAGGTGCCCGCGCCGACGTAGCCGGCCTCGCGCAGGATCGCCTTGGACGCGTCGTACAGTTGCCTTTCCTGCTCCGGCGACAGGAACGGCGCGGGAGCCTCCTCCACCAGCTTCTGGTGCCGCCGCTGCAGCGAGCAGTCCCGGGTCGATACCACCACGACGTTGCCGTGGGTGTCGGCCAGGCACTGGGTCTCCACGTGCCGGGGCTTGTCCAGGTACCGTTCCGCGAAGCACTCGCCGTTCCCGAACGCGGCCACCGCCTCGCGTACCGCGGATTCGTACTGCGCCTCGATCTCCCCGGTGGTGGGGGGGGGGGG
>JAFMRC010000026.1:13796-29496 GCA_017354375.1 Nocardiopsaceae bacterium
CCCCCCCCCCCCCCCCCCCCACCGCCGTAGGCGGCCTTGATCGCCACCGGCAGGCCGTGAGCGGCCGCGAACGCCGCGACCTCGTCCGCCGACGAGACAGGCCCGTCCGTTCCGGGCGCCAGCGGGGCTCCTACCCGCTTGGCGATGTCGCGGGCCCTCACCTTGTCGCCGAGCGCGTCGATCGCGGCGGTCGGCGGCCCGATCCAGGTGAGCCCGGCCCCGGTCACCGCGGTGGCGAAGGCGGAATTCTCCGCGAGGAAACCGTAACCGGGGTGCACGGCATCCGCCCCGGATCGCTTCGCGACCGCGACGATCTTCCCGATGTCGAGGTAGGTCTGTGCCGGGGTGCCGCCGTCCAGGGCGTAGGCCTCGTCTGCCACCTTGACGTGCAGGGCGTCACGATCGGGGTCGGCGTACACGGCGACGCTGGATAGCCCGGCGTCGCGGCAGGCGCGCGCGATCCGGACCGCGATCTCACCGCGGTTCGCGATTAGAACCTTGCGCAATTCGCCCTCTTCGCTGGTTGCCTCGCTGCGGGAGCGGGACTGGGGTCGTGGGGTTCGGGTGACCTGGCGTGTCAACTAGCGCCGGGACGAGTCTAGATCAGTGCGAGCGCCCGCTGGATTCCTGGCCTACGATGGACGGGCCATGCATGCTCATGGCCGGCTCTCGGTGACCTGAGTTTGTCTCCCGGTGGACGCCCTTCCTCAACCGAAGCGTGATCTCGGGTACGTAAAGTGAGCTGTACGGGCCAGATAGCCGACAGCCGCCCGGACAGCGAGCCGGGTGCTGGCGGGTGCTGAGGAACGACGCTGTCCCCCCGCGCCAGTCACGGCAGCGGGTCGCTGCTGTCTCGATACCTGGCCGGGCCGTTAAAGACCACTGCCGGCCGCGCCTCATCCTGCGGCGAACCCCGGAAGGAGCCTCGGTTGCACCTGAACGTCACGGGGAGCAGACAGTGAACGTCCTCGCCATGCTTGCCGCGGCGGGGGCGGTCATCGCCCTGTGGACCGGGGCGGCGAAGTACAGCGGGCCGGTGGCCAGGGGCTACCGCTGGCTGGCCGCCGCGGCGTTGTTCTGGCTCGCCGGGCTGGTCATCTCCACGGTGATGTCGGGCCCGCTGGGCGTCCCGGCGGATTCGCTGTCGCTGGCCGACTACGCGCCGTTGCTGGCGCTGGCCGCGATCACGGTCGGCATCATGGTCATCGGGTCGGGCACGTCGGCGCCGAACCTGCTCGCCGGCCTCGCCGACGGCTACGTGATGGCGGTGGCGCTGCTGATCATTTGCTGGGTCGGGACGTTCGAGGCGGAATTCCGCAGTTCGGGGGAGCGGCCGGCGGACTTCCTGCTCACGTTGCTGCACCCGCTCACCGACCTCGCGGTCCTCGGCGCCCTGCTTCCAGTGCTGACGGTCGCGTGGCGGCACGTGCTGCCGCCCTACCTGGCGCTGCTGGTGCTGGCCGTCGCGGACGTCATCGGCGTGGGCGCCCGGATATCCGGCGGCCACGAGGGCATCGCCCAGCAGCTGATGATGGTCGTCGCCGCGTGCCTGCTCGGGATCGGGCCATGGCTGGACACGATCGCCGCACGACTGGCGCCACCCCCGTTGCCCGAACGGATCAAGCCGTCTCCATGGTCCCCGCGGGGCGCGCGGCTCACCTCGGCCGGGCGGGTGACGCGGGCCGTCACCAGCGTGGGCGCGGCCACCATCATCGCCGCCGTAGCCGTGGCGATCGCGGCGGTCGCGGTCATCGCGCACGACCTTGCCAGCACGTCGGGGTCGGGGTTCGCGCTGAGCATCGCCGGCGGCGCGGGGATCGCCGTGATCGCGGTGCGGATCCTGATGCTGGTGCGGGAGGCCGGCATCGCGACCCGGATGTGGCGCGAGTCCGGCAACAGCCTGCGCGACCTGGCCGTCCGGACCAGCGACATGGTGCTGGTATGCGACCTGCACGGGACGATCAGGCACGCCGTCCCCGCGGTCACCGGGTTCAGCTACTCGGAGGAGGAACTGGTCGGGAAGTCCCTCGCCGACTTCGTGCACCCTGAGGACCTGGCGGCCGGGGAGACCGCGGTCAGGCGCGCGATCTCCACCGCGGTCAGGGTGGGACAGCCGCTCGCGCCCTCTCCGGATACCGATGCTGACGCCGCCGAGGATGCGACCGCCGCGGAAGCGGACGGCGCGGGGGCGGACGACGATGCGGATTCGGTCGCGGGCTTGTCCGGCGCCGACGCGACCGGCGGACCGGATTCGTCCGACGCGGAGGCAAGCAGCCGGTTCTCGTGCCGGGTCCGCGCCGCCGACGGCACCTGGCGGCACATCGAGTGCGCCGCGCTCGTGTACCAGATGCCCGGCGAGCCCGCGCGGATGCTGCTGACCGCGCGGGACGTGAGCGACCAGGTGGCGCTGCGCCAGCACGTGAACCATCTCAGGTTCCACGACGGCCTCACCGGGCTGCCGAACCGGGCGTACGTGGAGGACAGGGCCAGGGGCGCGCTCTCGGCGGCGGAGGCCGTCGCCCGTCGGGGTACTGCCGGGCCAGGAGATGCTGCCCGTAGGGGTACTGCCGGGCCAGGGGACTTTGCCCGTGGGGGTACTGCCGGGCCAGAAAGCGCTGCCCGTGGGGGTACTGCCGGGCCAGGAGAAGCCCGGGAGACGGCGGTCATCGTCCTGGACCTGGACGGCTTCACCGCGGTGAACGACCTGATCGGGCACGGCGTGGGGGACCTGGTGCTGGCACAGGCGGCGCGACGGCTGCGAGCCGCGGTGCCGCCGATGGACACCGTGGCGCGCTGGGGCGAGGACGAGTTCGCGGTGCTGGTGGAGAACGTATCCGGCGCCCAGGACGTCGGTGAGCTAGCCGAGCGGCTGGGCAGCGCGATCGCGGGTGAGCCCTTCAGGGCCGCGGACCGGGAGATCGGCCTCACCGCGAGCATCGGCGTCGCGCTCGCGGACGGTGATCCGCCGGACGTGCTGCTGCGGAACGCTGACGTGGCCATGTCCCGGGCCAAGGAGGGCGGCGGCGACCGGGTGGAGGTGTACGCCGCGCACATGCACGCGGACGTCGTCCGCCGCCTGGACCTGGCCGCCGCGCTGCAGCGCGCGCTGGACGAGGGCGAGCTGAGCCTGGAGTACCAGCCGGTGGTGGAGCTGTCCACCTCCAGGGTGACGGGTGCCGAGGCCCTGATCCGCTGGCGGCACGGGGACGAGGCGGTACCGCCCGCGGAGATCGTCGCCCTGGCCGAGGAGGCCGGCATGATCACGGCGCTCGGCGACTGGGTCCTCAGCCGGGCGTGCGGGCAGGGCGCCGAGTGGCGGGCAGCGGCCTGGGACGTGGGCGTGTCGGTGAACATGTCGTTGCGCCAGCTGAGTTCCGCCCAGTGCGTGGCGCGCGTGTCGGCGGCACTTGAGTCCTCCGGCTTGCCGGCCGGCGCTCTCACGATCGAGATCGGGGAGCGGGCCCTGGTCGAGAACGCGGGCCTGGTATCCGGGCGCCTGGCGGAGCTGCGCGAGCTCGGGGTGCGGGTCGCGATCGACGATTTCGGCACCGGGTACGCGGCGCTGGCACACCTGCGGCAGGTCCCGGTCGACATCATCAAGGTCGATCCGTCGTTCGTGGCGGGCCTTGGCACCGACCCGGTGCTGACGATGCTGACCAAGACGATCGTGGGCGTCGGCCGCGACATGTGCGTGGACGTGGTCGCCGAGGGCATCGAGCAGCCGCGCCAGCTCACCGAGCTGCGGGAGATGGGCTGCGGCTATGGCCAGGGCTTCCTGGTCGCGCGCCCGATGGCCTCCTCCGGCGTGGAGGCGATGCTCCGGGCCAAGCCCAAGCCCGGCGTCCCCGCCGCCTGACCCCTCCCGGTTCCACCACCCCACGAAACATGCCAAGTGCGCACACGGGCCGGCAAGAGGCTGTCCAAGCGCGCACCTGGCACACTCTACGACGGGCCGTGCGGGAGGCGGGAGCGGTAGATACGCTCCCGGCGGGTGTCTCGGATAGTGAGACAAGCGTGTCGAGAATTTGACATGGGGCAGTGTTGTGGGCGAGGGTGGTACCCGTGAAGCGGAACCGTATTCTCGTAGTACTTGGCTGGCGCGCAGCGAGCTGACTCAGCCCAGCCAGCTGCTGCGCGCGCCCCTCGACTGCCATCCGGCACGGGGGGTTTTTTCATGCCGCAGGCCGCACCACATCGTGACAAGGAAGCTACCCGATGACCGAGCATACGAGCTCCACCCCAGCGAAGGCGCCCGCTGACCCCGCCCCGACCGAGCCGGGGTCGCAGGCAGGCGCGAGAACCCAGCCAGGTCCCTCGCCCCTTGACATCGCGGCGGCGAAGCAGCCAGTGACCAAGCCGTCCCCGTCCCGCCCCGCGCCGTCGCCCCCGGCTGCCGCGCAGCCGGCCAGGCAGCCCGTGAAGCAGACGGTCACCGGCGCGCAGGCGCTCGTGCTCGCCATGGAGAAGGTCGGCGTCGACGTGGTGTTCGGCGTGCCCGGCGGAGCGGTGCTGCCCGCCTACGACCCGCTGCTCGACTCGGAGCAGATCCGGCACATCCTGGTCCGCCACGAGCAGGGCGCCGGCCACGCCGCCACCGGGTACGCGCAGGCCACCGGCCGGGTGGGCGTTTGCATGGCGACCAGCGGCCCCGGCGCCACCAACCTGGTCACTCCGCTGTCCGACGCCTACATGGACAGCGTTCCCGTCGTCGCGATCACCGGGCAGGTCGCGTCGAGCCTGATCGGCACCGACGGGTTCCAGGAGGCGGACATCTCCGGGATCACGTACCCGATCACCAAGCACAACTTCCTCGTCACCGAGCCCGGGGACATCGCCCGCACGATCGGCGAGGCCTTCCACCTGGCGTCCACCGGGCGCCCGGGACCGGTGCTCGTGGACGTCGCCAAGGACGCCATGCAGGCCACCACCGAGTTCACCTGGCCAGTCCAGTTCGACCTGCCCGGCTACCACCCCGTCACCCGGCCGCACTCCCGGCAGGTCCGCGAGGCGGCCCGGATGATCATCGAGTCGCGGCGTCCGGTGCTGTACGCGGGCGGCGGCGTGATCAAGGCGGACGCCGCCGCCGAGCTGCGGGACCTGGCCGAGGTCACCGGGGCTCCCGTCGTCACCACGCTGATGGCGCGGGGCGCCTTCCCAGACAGCCACCGCCAGCACCTGGGCATGCCCGGCATGCACGGGGTGGTCGCCGCGGTCGGCGCCCTGCAGAAGGCCGACCTGATCGTCGCGCTCGGCGCCCGGTTCGACGACCGGGTGACCGGGAAGCTGGACACGTTCGCGCCGGATGCCCGGATCGTGCACGCGGACATCGACCCGGCCGAGATCTCCAAGAACCGGCACGCGGACGTCCCGATCGTCGGCGACTGCAAGGAGGCCATCAGCGACCTGGCGGCGGCCGTCCGGGCCGAGCACGAGGGCGGCCGCGAGGGAGACTACTCCGACTGGTGGGCGCAGCTCGACGGGTGGCGGGAGCGCTACCCGCTCGGCTATGACGAGCCGGACGACGGCACCATCGCCCCGCAGTACGTCATCGAGCGGCTCGGCAAGCTGGCGGGCCCGGACGCGGTGTACGTGGCGGGCGTCGGCCAGCACCAGATGTGGGCGGCGCAGTTCATCGGCTACGAGACCCCGCGGACCTGGATCAACTCCGGCGGAGCCGGCACGATGGGCTTCGCGGTCCCGGCCGCGATGGGCGCCAAGTACGGGCTGCCGGATACCCAGGTGTGGGCGATCGACGGCGACGGCTGCTTCCAGATGACCAACCAGGAACTGGCCACCTGCGCGATCGAGGGCATCCCCGTCAAGATCGCGATCATCAACAATGGCCACCTTGGCATGGTCCGGCAGTGGCAGACGCTGTTCTACAACGAGCGCTACTCCAGCACTAACCTGGGCGATCGCAAGACGGAGGAGCGGGGGGGCACCCGCGTCCCCGACTTCGTGAAGCTGGCGGAGGCCTACGGCTGCATCGGCCTGCGCTGCGAGCGGGCAGGCGACGTGGACGCCGTCATCGAGCAGGCGATGGCGATCAACGACCAGCCCGTGGTCATCGACTTCATCGTCCACCACGACGCGATGGTCTGGCCGATGGTCGCGGCCGGCACGTCCAATGACGACATCAAGTACGCGCGCGACCTGGCACCCGAGTGGGATCCGGACGAGGAGTAGCCCGATGACAAAGCACACTCTCTCCGTGCTGGTGGAGAACAAGTCCGGGGTCCTGGTCCGCATCGCGGGCCTGTTCTCCCGCCGGGGCTTCAACATCGACTCGCTCGCGGTCGGCCCGACCGAGCACGAGGAGTTCTCCCGGATGACGATCGTGGTGAACTGTGAGGAACATCCCCTTGAGCAGGTCACCAAGCAGCTCAACAAGCTTGTTAACGTGCTCAAGATCGTGGAGCTGGAGCCGTCACAAGCGGTGCACCGCCAGCTCATGCTGGTCAAGGTCCGCGCCGACGCCGATACCCGGTCGAAGGTGCTGGAGGCCGTGGAACTGTTCCGCGCCCGGGTCGTGGACGTGGCGCTCGACGCGGTGACCATCGAGGCGACCGGCAGTCATGACAAGCTGGAGGCGCTGGTGCGGGTGCTCGAGCCGTTCGGCATCAAGGAACTCGTCCAGTCCGGCATGGTGGCGGTGGGTCGTGGCGGCCGCTCCATCACCGACCGCACCCTCCGCCCGGTCGAGCAGCGCACCGCCTGACCCGCGGCTTCTAACAACGACACAACGAAAGGCCAACTAGTGGCAGAAATCTTCTATGACGACAACGCCGACCTCTCGCTGATCCAGCGGCGGCATGTCGCCATCCTCGGCTACGGCAGCCAGGGGCACGCGCACGCCCTGTCGCTGCGCGATTCCGGCGTGGACGTGCGGGTGGGCCTGCCCGCGGGCTCCAAGAGCCGGGACAGGGCCGAGAGCAACGGCCTGCGCGTGCTCACCCCGGCCGAGGCGTGCGAGGAAGCCGACCTCGTCATGGTCCTCATCCCGGACGCGCTGCAACGCGAGGTCTACGCCGAGGCGATCGCGCCGTCCCTGGTAGCGGGCGACGCGCTGTTCTTCGCGCACGGCCTGAACATCCGGTATGACCTCATCACCCCGCCCGCCGACATCGACGTCGCCATGGTCGCGCCAAAGGCCCCGGGCCATCTCGTCCGCCGCCAGTTCAACGAGGGCCGCGGCGTCCCGATGCTGATCGCCGTCGCCCAGGACGCCTCCGGCGGCGCGCAGCAACTGGCCCTCTCCTACGCCAGGGGCATCGGCGGCACCCGGGCCGGCGTCCTGAAGACGACGTTCGAGGAGGAGACGGAGACCGACCTGTTCGGTGAGCAGGCGGTGCTCTGCGGCGGAGTGTCCGAGCTCATCAAGGCCGGGTTCGCCACGCTGGTCGAGGCGGGCTACCAGCCGGAGGCCGCCTACTTCGAGTGCCTGCACGAGATGAAGCTCATCGTGGACCTCATATACGAGGGCGGCATCTCCAAGATGTACTGGTCCGTCTCCGACACCGCCGAGTACGGCGGCTACACCCGCGGCCCGCGGCTGATCAACGAGACCACCCGCGCCGAGATGCGCAAGATCCTCGGCGAGATCCAGGACGGCTCCTTCACCCGCGAGCTGGTCGAGGAGTTCGACGCCGGCAAGCCGAACTTCCTCAAGCGCCGCGAGGCGGCACAGGGTGAGCAGATCGAGCAGGTCGGCGCCAAGCTCCGCCCGCTGATGAGCTGGCTGGAAGGAGAGGAGTAAGCGTCGTGTACGAGATGTACCCTTTCACCGCCGCGGGGGGTCCTTTCGCCGCTGGGAACCTTGGCACCGTGGACGAGAAGGCGGCGACGCCGGCAGGCGCCGCGATCCGTTCGGAAGAAAGGGATCGTGATTTCTCCGTGGCGTTGCAGCTCGCGCTCGACCGGCGGGACAACGGCGGGGACGCCCGGGGCCGCCCCCCAGCGGCGCATCGCCGGTAGGGTTCGCGCATGTCATCTTCTTCGATCAAGCTCGCCGTGATCGGCGGCGACGGCATCGGCCCCGAGGTCACGGCCGAGGCCCTCAAGGTGCTCCGCGCGGCGGCGCCCGGCGTCAGCTTCGACGACACGACCTACGACCTCGGCGCGCGGCGCTGGCACCGCACCGGCGAGACGCTCCCGGAGACGGTCCTGCGGGAGATCCGCGATCACGACGCGATCCTGCTCGGCGCGGTCGGCGACCCGTCCGTGCCCAGCGGCGTGCTGGAGCGCGGGCTGCTGCTGCGGCTGCGGTTCGAGCTCGACCACTACGTGAACCTGCGTCCGGTCAAGCTGTTCCCCGGCGTCGCCTCGCCGCTCGCGGCGGGGTCGCCGGAGTCGATCGACATGGTCGTCGTGCGCGAGGGCACCGAGGGGCCCTACGCCGGCGCCGGCGGCGTGATGCGGCATGGCACGCCCGCCGAGATCGCGACGCAGGAGAGCATCAACACGGCGTTCGGCGTGGAGCGCGTGGCGCGGTACGCGTTCACGGTCGCGGCGTCGCGTCCGCGGAAGAAGCTCACGCTGGTGCACAAGACCAACGTGCTCACGTACGCGGGCGACCTGTGGCAGCGCAACGTGGAGGCTCTCGCGAAGGACTTCCCCGAGGTCTCGGTGGACTACCAGCACGTGGACGCGGCGTCGATGTTCTTCGTCACGCAGCCGGAGCGGTTCGACGTGATCGTGACCGATAACCTGTTCGGCGACATCCTGACCGACCTGGGTGCGGCGATCGCCGGCGGCATCGGGCTCGCGGCCAGCGGGAACGTGAACCCCACGAAGTCCGCCCCGTCGATGTTCGAGCCGGTGCACGGATCCGCGCCGGACATCGCCGGGCAGTCGAAGGCCGACCCGACCGCGGCGATCTTGTCAGCGGCCCTGCTGGCCGGGCACCTCGGCCTCGGCGAGGCGGCGGGACGGATCGAGGCCGCGGTCGCGGAGGACCTGGCCAAGCGGCGCAATGGCCCGGAGGGTACTCCTGGGGATGAAAGGTCTACCGTGGAGATTGGCTCGGACATAGCCGGGCGAGTATCGGGATAACCGCTCACAAGGCGGTGTCGCAAATCCGACATATCTTGATACCTTCACGAAAGGAACAATCGTCATGGCCGCCAGTCCCGAGACCGCCAGGTCCAGCACGGTCGGGTCCAGCACCGGCGGTTCCGCTGGCCTCGACAGCGGGATCGAATTCGAGATCCACCCGTCCCAGGCCAGGGTGCCAGCCGCCGAGCGGGAGCGGGCCCTGGAGGCGCCGGGGTTCGGTGAGGTCTTCACCGATCACATGATCACGCTGCGGTGGTCGGCCGAGCGCGGCTGGCACGACGGGAGGCTGGAACCGTACGGCCCGTTCTCGCTCGACCCGGCCACCACCGTGTTCCACTACGGCCAGGAACTGTTCGAGGGCATGAAGGCCTACCGCGCCGGCAGCGGGGAGGTCGTCCTGTTCCGGCCGCGGGACAACGCGGCCCGGTTCAACGCGGGCTGCCGCCGGATGGCGATGCCGGAACTGCCCGAGGCGGCGTTCCTGCGCGCCGTGGAACTGCTGGTTTCCACGGACAAAGACTGGATCCCCTCGGGCGAGGGCAACTCGCTGTACCTGCGGCCGTTCATGATCGCGACCCAGCGTGGCCTCGGCGTCAACCACCCGTCGTCGGAATTCCTGTTCTGCGTGATCGCGTCGCCGGCGGGAGCGTACTTCGGCGCGACGACGGCGGTGAAGGTGTGGCTGTCGGAGGACTACACCA
The DNA here is from genome assembly GCA_017354375.1 of Nocardiopsaceae bacterium. GTDB lineage: Bacteria > Actinomycetota > Actinomycetes > Streptosporangiales > Streptosporangiaceae > Trebonia. Next base: position 23,552 of record JAFMRC010000026.1, read on the forward strand.
GGGCCGCGCCGGGCGGTACGGGCGCGGTCAAGTGCGGCGGCAACTACGCCGCCGCGTTCGCCGCCCAGCAGCAGGCCGCCGCCAACGGCTGTGACCAGGTCGTCTGGCTCGACGCCGCCTCGCACGAGTGGGTCGAGGAGATGGGCGGCATGAACCTGTGCTTCGTGTACGGGTCCGGCTCGTCCGCGCGGATCGTGACCCCGGCCCTGTCCGGGACGCTGCTGCCGGGGATCACCCGCGACTCGCTGCTGCGGCTCGCGCCCACGCTCGGGATCCCGGCGACCGAGGGCCGCATCTCGGTGCCCGAGTGGCGGGACGGCTGTGCCTCGGGGGAGATCACCGAGGTGTTCGCGTGCGGCACCGCCGCGGTCATCACGCCGGTCGGATCCGTGCTCGGCGCGTCCGGCGGGTGGACGATCGGCTCCGGCGCGCCCGGTCCGGTCTCGATGCGGCTGCGATCGGAGCTCATCGGCATCCAGTACGGCCAGCGGCCCGATCCGTTCGGCTGGCTCCACAAGGTCGCGTAACCGGGCCTCAGCCGCCTCAAGCTCCGCGAGGCGGGCGCGGAGCTTGCGCTCGGTATTCCAGCGCTCGGTGACGTCGCGGATCACCGCGGAGATCCCCGTGATTTCCCCGGAACCGTCGCGTAGCAGCGCCACGCTGAACTCGATCGACATCCGGTGCCCGTCGGCGTGCGTCGCGGGCACCTTCAGGAGGGTGTCCCCGTACTTGGTGGATCCCGTCGCCATCGTCTTGCGGTACCCCTCCCAGTGCCGCTCGCGTAGCTTCTCCGGGATGATCAGGTCGAGGTTCCGGCCGAGTGCCTGGGCGGGCGGGTAGCCGAAGATCCGTTCGGCGCCCCCGTTCCAGAGCTGGATGATCCCGTCGGGGTCGCACACCACGATCGCCTCGGCGGCCTCGCGCACCACCGCGGCGGCAAGCGCCTCGTCCTCTCCTGCCACTCCTGCCACAGTGCCGTCCCCTTCCCATGAACCATCTTATGGCACTAGGCTACCCAAGACGGGATACTGAATACAATATGGGGTAGACAACGGGCCGCCGGAGGCCCGGCGTCCCGGTTGGATGAGCGCCCCGGGCCGGGGATAGCGAGTAAGGAGGCCGCCATGCTGTTCCGCCAGCTGGAGTACTTCGTGGCCGTAGCCAGGGAACGGCACTTCGCCCGCGCGGCGGAGGCGTGCTACGTCTCCCAGCCCGCCCTGTCGGCGGCGATCGTCCGGCTAGAGCGAGAGCTGTCCGTCACGCTGATCAACCGCGGCCACAACTTCGAGGGACTCACCCCCGAGGGCGAGCGCCTCGTCGCGTGGGCCAAGCGCATCCTGGCCGAGCACGACGCCTTCAAGGCCGAGGCCGTCGCCATGAAGTCGGGCGTCGCCGGCACCCTCCGCCTCGGCGCCGGCCCCACCGCGTCCACCACCGCCGGCCTTCCGGTCTCCGCGTTCTGCTCGCTGCATCCGCTCGCGAGGGTGAAGGTCTGCTCTCGCCTGGCGTCTCCCGAGCTCCGTCGCCAGCTGCGCGATTTCGAGCTGGACGCCGCGATCGCGCACTTCGGCCAGGCCGACCATGACGGCCTCGAAGTGGTTCCGCTGTATGAGGAGCGGTACGTGCTGCTGGTCTCCGGCGACCGGCTCGCGCCGGGCACCAGCAAGATCACGTGGGCCGAGGCCGCCCGGCTGCCGCTCGCCCTGCTGGAGCCGGACATGCGGTTCCGCGAGTTCATCGACAGCGCGTTCCGCAGCTGCGGCGTCACCGCGACCCCGCAGGTCGAGACGGACTCGGTCGCCTCGCTCTACGCGCACGTCGCGACCGGCACGTGGGCCAGCGTCGTCCCCCATACCTGGCTGCGCGCGATCCCGGCGACCGAGGGGACGCGCGCCATCCGGCTCATCGACCCGGACAGCACGGCGCAGATATCGGTGGCCATCCGGGCCGGCGCCCCCGCGTCGGTAGCGGCCCGGTCTTTCCTCAACGTCGCGGCGGGCCTGATGTTGTCCGAGGTTTTCGAACCCGACTCGATGAGCGCGATAACGGCATGAAGCCTTTACCGGATGCCCGCTGCCCGGAGCGCCACCCCGAACAGAACATTTATCCCGAACGGATGATCGCGACTCCCCGTTTGATAACTGCTGCTTATTGAATGGTCGTGAACAGATCTTGGACAACTGCCCGCACATCTACCACAGTAAATAGACGTAAGCGAAAAACGGGAGGTCCCAGGAAGGGACTATGACTATGAGTGAAGTTTCCGCGAAAGGCGCGGAAGAGCCAGCCGAACTCACCGATGGGATCCATCTGGTGGTCGATGCGCTCAAGCTGAACGACGTCGAGACGATCTACGGGGTAGTCGGCATCCCCATCACCGACATGGCCCGGCTCGCGCAGGCGTCCGGCATCCGCTTCGTCGGCTTCCGGCACGAGAGCGACGCCGGGCACGCCGCGGCGGCGGCCGGGTTCCTGACGAAGAAGCCGGGCATCTGCCTGACCGTGTCCGCGCCGGGGTTCCTCAACGGCCTCGTCGCGCTGGCCAACGCCACCACGAACTGCTTCCCGATGGTGCAGATCTCGGGGTCGAGCGAGCGGCACATCGTCGACCTGCAGCGAGGCGACTACGAGGAGATGGACCAGCTGGCGGCGGCCCGCCCGTTCGCCAAGGCGGCCTACCGGGTCAGCCGCGCCGAGGACATCGGCCGTGGGATCGCCCGCGCCATCCGCACCGCCGCGTCCGGCCGGCCCGGCGGTGTGTACCTGGACATCCCCGCGGCCGTGCTCGGCGAGGTCATGGACTCCGCGGCGGGCGCCGCCTCGCTGTGGAAGGTGGTGGACGCGGCCCCGCGGCAGCTGCCAGGGCCGGCCGCCGTCGATCGCGCGATCGACCTGCTAGCCGGGGCGAAGCGCCCCCTGGTGGTGCTCGGGAAGGGCGCAGCTTACGCGCAAGCCGACGAGTGGATCCGCGAGTTCATCGAAACGACCGGCATCCCGTACCTGCCGATGTCGATGGCCAAGGGCGTGCTGCCCGACGACCACCCGCAGTCCGCGGCCACCGCCCGGTCGCTCGCGCTCAAGCGGGCAGACGTGGTGCTGCTCGTCGGCGCCCGGCTAAACTGGCTGCTCAGCCACGGCGATGCCCCCACCTGGAGCCCGGACGCGAAGTTCATCCAGGTCGACGTCGCGGCGCAGGAGATGGACAGTAACCAGCCGATCGCGGCACCGCTGGTCGGCGACGTCGGGTCGGTCATGGAGTTGCTCCTGGAGCGGAGCAAGCCCGGAATGATAACCGCGAGGAACGGCCTGACCGCGGACGCCGACGAGCTGGTAACGGCAAGGAACGAATGGCGCGAGGAACTGAAGGCCCGTTCCGGGAAGAACGTCGCGAAGATGGCCGGGCGCCTGGAGGCGGCGGCGACCGCCCACCCGATGAAGTTCCTCGGGGCGCTGGGCGCGATCCGGGATGTGGTGGCCGAGCATCCGGAAGTCCGGCTCGTCAACGAGGGCGCCAACACCCTGGACCTCGGGCGGAACACCATCGGCATGTCCGTCCCGCGGCACCGCCTGGACAGCGGTACCTGGGGCGTGATGGGCATCGGCATGGGCTACGCGATAGCCGCCGCCGTCGAGACCGGGGACCCGGTGGTCGCGGTCGAGGGCGACAGCGCGTTCGGGTTCAGCGGCATGGAGGTAGAGACGATCTGCCGCTACAAGCTGCCGGTGATCACCGTGGTGCTCAACAACAGCGGCGTGTACCGCGGAGATGACGCGTCCACCACCTCCGACCCGGCGCCGACGTACCTCAGCGCCCGGCACGACCGGCTCATCGAGGCGTTCGGCGGTACGGGCTACCGGGCCACCACGCCCGCGGAAGTCGCGGACGCGCTGCGCGCCGCGCTGGCCGCCGGAACCCCGGCGCTCATCGACTGCGTGATCGATCCGTCCGACGGAACCGAGAGCGGCAACATCGGCCACCTCAACCCCAAGGGACTGTCGGCCACCTCAGCTCCCACCCCCGCCGGAACGGCGGCCACGTCACGTAAGAAAGGAAACTGACAGATGAGTGAACTCCCCCTGGCCGGGATCAAGGTGATCGACTTCACCGGCGTCCAGGCAGGCCCGGCGTGCACCCAGATGCTCGCCTGGTTCGGGGCGGACGTCCTGAAGGTCGAGCGCACCACCGGAGGTGACGTCACCCGCAACCAGTTGCGGGACGACCCGGACATCGACGCGCTGTACTTCACGATGCTGAACAGCAACAAGCGCTCCCTGGCCATCAACACCAAGACCCCCGAGGGCAAGGAGGTCATGGAGAAGCTGGTCCGGGAAGCCGACATCCTCGTCGAGAACTTCGCCCCCGGCGCCATGGACCGGATGGGCCTGGGCTGGGACACGCTGCACGAGTGGAACCCGCGGCTGATCTTCGGCTCGGTCAAGGGCTTCAACGACTGGTCCCGGTTCACCGACCTGAAGACCTACGAGAACGTCGCGCAGTGCGCGGGCGGCAACGCCTCCACGACCGGCTTCTGGGACGGCCCGCCGACCGTGTCCGGCGGCGCGATGGGTGACTCCAACACCGGCTACCACCTGCTCATCGGCCTGCTCACCGCGATCATCGACCGCAACAAGACCGGCCAGGGCCAGCGCGTGTCGGTATCGATGCAGGATGCCGTGCTGAACCTGTGCCGGGTCAAGCTGCGCGACCAGCAGCGGCTGGAGCTCACCGGCGTCCTGGAGGAGTACCCGCAGTACCCGGACATGGGGTTCGGCGACGCGGTGCCGCGCGGCGGCAACGCCGGCGGCGGCGGCCAGCCCGGCTGGGTCGTGAAGTGCAAGGGCTGGGAGGATGACCCGAACGCCTACATCTACTTCACGCTCCAGGAGCAGAACTGGAAGCGCACCGCCGAGGCCATCGGCCACCCGGAATGGGCCGAGGACCCCGAGTACTCGACCGCGAAGGCCCGGCAGCACCACCTCTTCGAGATCTTCGACGAGGTCGAGAAGTGGCTGGCCGACAAGACGAAGTTCGAGGCCATCGACATCCTGCGCAAGTGGGAGGTCCCGTGCGCGCCGGTCATGTCCATGAAGGACCTGGCCCACGATCCGGACCTGCGCGCCTCCGAGACGATCGTCGAGGTCGAGCAGAAGGGCCGCGGGTCGTACCTCACGGTCGGCAGCCCGATCAAGTTCTCGTCCTTCAAGCCGGAGGTCAAGGGCGCCCCGCTGCTCGGCGAGCACTCCGAGGAGGTGCTGGCCGAGCTGGGTTACGACGGCCCCGCGATCGCGGCCATGCGCGAGAAGAAGGTGATCCTGTAATCGACGACGCGTTGAGGCCCCGGGCGGGTTCCCGCCCGGGGCCTCTACGTATGCGCGGTCAGAGGGCCTTCAGTTCCGCGGTGATCTCGGTGACCGAGGACTTGGCGTCGCCGAACAGCATCGCGGTCTTCGGGTCGAAGTACAGCGGGTTCTCGATGCCGGCGAAGCCGGAGCCCATCGAGCGCTTGAGCACGATGACCGAGCGGGCCTGGTCGACGTCCAGGATCGGCATCCCGTAGATCGGGGATCCCGGATCCGTCCGGGCGGCGGGGTTGGTGACGTCGTTCGCGCCGATCACCAGGGCCACGTCCGTGCGGGCGAACTCCCCGTTGACGTCGTCCATCTCCTTCAGCTGCTCGTACGGCACGCTGGCCTCGGCCAGCAGCACGTTCATGTGGCCGGGCATCCGCCCGGCCACCGGGTGGATCGCGTGCAGGACGTCCACGCCACGCTGCTGCAGCAGCGCGGCCATTTCCTGCACCGCGTGCTGGGCCTGGGCGACCGCCATGCCGTAGCCGGGGACGATGACCACCTGGCTGGCGTAGGCCAGCTGGATCGCGGCGTCCGCCGCCCCGGTCGAGCGCACCGTCTTGCCGTCGCCCCCGGCGGCCCCGCCAGGACCGCCG
>JAFMRC010000127.1 GCA_017354375.1 Nocardiopsaceae bacterium
CCGCAGCGGGAGGCGGGTGGCCGAGGGGCTGGCGGGGGCCGGGGCTGGGCGGGGGCTAAGCGGCGGGGAGGTGGGAGGTGAAGTCGGTGGCGGCGGACTCGCCGTAGGCCGCCGTGGCGCGCTCGGCGAGGGTGGCGGGCTTCAGCTCGTACTCCTGGGGGCCGACCGTCTCCAGGACGTGGACGGCCAGCAGGTTGCCCAGCTGGATGGCGCGCTCGGTCGGCAGGCCCCAGGCGACGGCGGCGAGGAAGCCGGAGCGGAACGCGTCGCCCGCGCCGGTCGGTTCCACGAACGTCGCATCCGGCACCGAGCCGACCGTGACCGGTTCCTCGCCCTTGCGCTCCACCCTGGCGCCCTCGGCGCTGAGGGTGACGATCCGGGTCTGGACCCGGTCGGCGATCTCGGCGGAAGACCAGCCGGTCTTCCGCTCGATGACGGCTTCCTCGTACTCGTTGGAGAACAGGTAGGCCGCGCCGTCGATCAGCGAGCACATCGCCTCGCCGTCGAGGAAGGCCACCTGCTGCGAGAAGTCCGCGGCGAAGCCGATGCCCGCCTTACGGCAGTCCGCCGTGTAGCGCTGCATCCCGGCCGGGTCGCCGGCCCCGATCACCACCAGGTCGATGCCATGGGTCCGGGCCAGGGCGACGATGTCGATCTCGCTGTCCTCGCTCATCGCGCCCGGGTAGAAGGACGCGATCTGGCTGCCCTCGGTGTCGTTCGTGGCGGTGAACCGGGCGGTGTGCCTGGTGGCGGACGTGCGGACACCCGAGGTGTCCACCCCGTGGGAATCCAGCCACTCGCGGTACTCGGCGAAGTCGGGCCCGACGCTGCCGACCAGCAGCGGGTTGAGCCCGAGGCAGCCGAGGCCGAACGCGATGTTGCCCGCCACGCCGCCACGGCGGACTTGCAGGTCCCCCACGAGGAACGATACGGAGAGCTTGTCCAGCTTCTCGGCGATCAGCGTGTCGGCGAACTTACCGGAGAACGTCATGATGTGGTCGGTCGCGATCGACCCTGTTACAGCTATCCGCATCGGTAGGGAGTCATCCGTCTCTGTCGTCCGCCGGGAAACGTGGCCGCCCGCTGGCCGCGCGCCCGGAGGCGGGTTATGCCGCAGGGCGCATCGGGGGGTACGGGGGGTCGTCCCCCCGGGAGATGCTCACTGATTGGCGTGCCCGGTAAGGTGGCGATTTCTGCCACCGGGCACGCCGATCAGTGGAAAGAATCACCGCAGGCGCAGGAACCCGTCGCGTTCGGGTTGTCGATCGTGAAGCCCTGCTTCTCGATCGTGTCCACGAAGTCGATCGTGGCGCCGGTCAGGTACGGGGCGCTCATCTTGTCGGTGACGACCTCGACGCCGCTGAAGTCCTTGACGACGTCGCCGTCGAAGTCGCGCTCGTCGAAGTAGAGCTGGTAGCGCAGCCCGGAGCAGCCGCCCGGCTGCACGGCCACGCGCAGCCGCAGGTCGTCGCGGCCCTCCTGGCTGAGAAGCGCGCCTACCTTGGAGGCGGCGGCCTCAGTGAGGATGACACCCTGCTCGGTCACGTCGTCGGTAACGGACATCGGTGACTGGCTCCCGTCTACGTCGTCATCGTGCCGCTAGCGCGGCACCGTCGAACAGTGTGCCGCCGTAGGCGGCACCATTCACTACTTTCAACTGTAAGCCCAGCACAGGCATTCCTGCCAACACGGGCTCACATCCCGGGCGCCCCCCACACGGGGAACCACCGGGAGAGGTCCTGCTCGAACTTGAGGTCGTCGCCGAGCGCCCCCTTGATCTCAAGCTCGAGCGCGTTGTCCCTGCGCTCGCCCTTCAGCGGGGCGAACGGGTAGAACGTGCCGCGCTTGTACAGGTACACGAGGGCGAGCCGGCGCTCGCTGTCGTCCCTGAAGGCGGCCAGCGTGCACAGCAGCTGCGGGCCGAACCCGTTGTCCACCAGCGCGCTGTTGACCGCGTGCAGGTCGGTGACCAGCGACTGCATCTCGTCCGAGAGGTGCGAGCTGACGACCCACGTGTAGCCGTAGGTGTCCTTCGTCACCTCCACCGGAAGGCCGCCGCCCTGCTTTCCGGCGTCCATGTCGAGAAGCTCGCGCACGTCGTCCTGCACGTCGGAGAACGTCTTGCCCTCCACCGCGCGAAAGCACACCGATCCCGAGCCGGTCGGCGTGAAGCCGGTGGCCGCCTGCAGGGTGATCGCCGCGGACGGCAGGCCGAACAGGTCGTCCAGCTTGGGCTGGACGGGCTTGGTGCGGCCGAGCAGCGTGTCCAGGAAACCCATTATCCGGGGTCCACCTGGCCGAGCTGGCGCTGGATCTTGTCCAGCTGCTCGATCCGCTTCTCCAGCGAGGGGTGCGTGGAGAACATCGTGGACAGGCTCGCCTGCTTCTTGCGGAGGTTGAGCGCGGGGGCGAAGAAGAACGCGTTCATCGGCTCGGCCGCGCGCAGGTCCTGGTCCGGGATCTGCGACATCGCCCCGCTGACCTTGACCAGGGCGCTCTTCAGCGCGCTGGGCTGGCCGGTCAGCACCGCCGCGCTCCGGTCGGCCGCCAGCTCCCGGTACCGCGACAGCAACCGGATCAGCAGGAAGCTGATGGCGTACACCACTATGGAGACCAGCATGACGATCAGCATGATCGGGAGCGCGTTCTGGTTGTTGTTGCCGCCGCGACGGCCGCCGCCGAACAGCTCGGAGTAGAACGCGAACCGGACCAGCAGGCCGGCCACGATCGCCAGCAGCGAGGCGTAGGTCATGACCTGGACGTCCTTGTGCGCCACGTGCGACATCTCGTGTGCGAGCACGCCCTCGAGTTCCTTGCCGTCCAGCCTCCTGAGCAGGCCGTCCGTGACGCACAGCACGGAGTGCTTGCTGTTGCGGCCGGTGGCGAAGGCGTTCGGCATCCTGGTGGGCGCGATCGCCACCACGGGCTTGTCCATGTCCGCCATCGCGCACAGCCGGTCCACGATCCCGTGCAGCTCGGGTGCCTGCTGCGGCGTGACCACCTGGGCCCCCGCGGTGGCAAGGGCGATCTTGTCGCTGTAGAAGAGGGAGGCGAACGCCATCCCGCCGCCGAAGAGCAGCGCGATCACCACGATCGCCTCACCGGACGCGCGCATCGCCATCATGATCCCGATGATCAGGGCGACGAACGCGACGAACACCAGGCCGAGCAGGAACATCGTGGCGGTCATCCGCACGGTGAGCCCCCGGTCTGGCGCGTACCTCGTGCGCGCCATAACACGACACCTCCGATCAGCCCGGGTGCGGCGTCCGTTATGCCGCTTATTCCCGGTTCCGTATGACAGTCTATCCATGTAACGCCTCTGGGAACCTCAACGTTTCCCGGAGGTTGGCTGGTCGCGAGATCAGCCCAGACCGCCGCCGGCCGGGAAGCCGAGGGAGTCGCCCGGGATCTTCCCGTCGGAGAGGAGCCTGCGTACCTCCTCCAGCGTGGCGTCGGAGAACGGCAGGATGAATTCCGCCGTCTCGAACTCCTCGGCGGGCACGGGCGTCCCCGATTCGCGCACGAGCCCGATCGCGCCGTCCAGCGCGGCCTGGAACGCGGGCTCATCGCCCTGGTCGACGGCCGCGTCCAGCTCCTTGTCTAGCTCGATGAGCTGCGCCGTGGCGTCGTCGCGAACCTTGTACTGGCCTTCACCAAGAATCCTGACGATCATCACCGGTCACCCGTCCTGTGGCTCCGCCGCGGAAGCATCGCTAGCGGTGCCGCTGTCGCTGCTGGCCGTGCCATTGCTGGCCGTGCCGCTGCTGTTCGCCTCGATCTGCGGCGTCGAGCCGGCGTCGAGCTCGCCCTTCATCCGGGCCAGCTCGGACTCGACCGAATGATCCGCGCCGAGCTTGTCGAGCTCGGCCTGGATCTGGTCCTGCTGCCCGCCGACGTGGTCTTCCAGCGCACCGGAGGCGAGCAGTTCGTCGATCGCGCCGGCCCGGGCCTGCATCTGCGAGGTCTTATCCTCGGCCCGCTGAATCGCCATGCCGACGTCGCCCATTTCCTCGGAAATTCCGGAAAACGCCTCGTTGATCCGTGTCTGCGCCTCGGCCGCGGTGTAGGTGGCCTTGATCGTTTCCTTCTTGGTGCGGAACGACTGCACCTTGGAGTCCAGCCGCTGGGAGGCGAGCGTGAGCTTCTCCTCCTGCTCCTGCAGCGACGCATACTGCCCTTGCAACTCGTTGAGCTGGCTCTGCAGGTTCGACTTCTGCTGCAGCGCGGCGCGAGCCAGGTCCTCGCGCCCCTGGGACAGGGCGCTGCGCGCCTGGTTCTCGCGCTTGTCCGATTCCTTCTGCAGCTGGTTCATCTGCAGCTCGACCCGCTTGCGGGACGTGGCAACGTCCGCGACCCCGCGCCGCACCCGGGTCAGCATCTCAACCTGCTGCTGGTACGAATAATCCAGCGTCTCGCGAGGATCCTCCATCCTGTCCAGGACCTTGTCTGCCTTGGCCCGGAAAATCAGCGAGACTCGCTTCATCACGCTCATCGACGCGGCCGTCCCCTTCATTTACGTTTGTGCCGGCCCAGGCGGCTTACGCCGCCAGCTGATGCGATTCAACACTACGTCGTGCCGGCTGTGGTAGCTACCTGGGTATGGTTCCTCCACAACTACTCCTAAGGACGATCTAAGCTATGCGCGTGTTCCGACGCAGCAGCACCGGGGAGATCGGCGATAAGGCCGCCGACGGCGAGGCCGCCCAGGCCGAGAAGGCCCCGGTAAAGACGAAGCCGCCCGAGCAGGTCGGCAAGGGCCGGCCCACCCCCAAGCGGAGCGAGGCCGAGCGCGGCCGCTACCGCTCCATCCAGGGCGGTACGACCTCTGGCCGCGCCGGCACCGGTACCCGCGATCCCCGCCGCAAGCTCACGCCAGAGGAGAAGGCCCAGGAAAAGGAGCGGTCCAGGGCCGCGCACTCCAAGCGCATGGAGGCGATGCGGAAGGGCGAGGACTGGGCGCTCCTCCCGCGCGACCGCGGTCCGCTCAAGAAGCTCGCCCGTGACTACGTCGATTCCCGCCGGCGGGCCAGCGAGTTCTACATGTACGCGCTGCCGGTGCTGCTGGCCACGGTCGTCACCCACGACCCGGTGCTGGAGGACCTCGCAACGCCGCTGGTGGCCCTGCTGGTCGCGGTTCTCGTCATCGACGGCTTCTTCATCCGCCGGAGCCTGTTCAAGCTCGCCGCGGAGCGCTACCCCGGCGAGTCCACCCGCGGCCTCACCCCGTACGTGATACTGCGCGCGATGCAGATCCGCCAGCTGCGCAACCCGAAGCCCCGGCTCAGGCCCGGCGACAAGCTCTAGATGAGGCGGTCTCGCGACCGTATGAAAGTGCCGTTGCTACGGCCCCAGCCGTAGCAACGCGCCGTTGACGCCGGGTCAACTAGACCTCGGAGTGAAGGCTCATGGGGCCGTATTCGGTGCGGTCGTCGTCGAGCAGCGTGACCTGATCGACACCAGCGTCGAGAAGGGCACGCCAGTTCTCGCCGAGCCAGCTCTCGGCGTCTCCCTGACTAGCGAAGATGGCTTCCTGCAGCCCCTCCGCACTCACGACCACGCCATCGGCTTTCTCGTACCGCCAGGTCCAGGGCATCCCGCCACGCCTCCCATGTCTTAGCTGCGTCAAGCGAGATTAAGCCAACTGACGGCGGGGTGTCATCGGAACCCTCCGGTGAACTCGGAGAATTTCCCGCGCGGGCCAGGCGAAAACGGGCCAGGCGGGAGCGGTCCGGGTGGAGAAGCGGAGACGGGTCAGGCGGAGAAGAGGATGGCCCATACCGCCTTGCCGCGCCCGGCGACCGGGCTCCAGCCCCAGATGTCGCTGAGCGCGTCGACCATCTGCAGCCCGCGGCCTACCTCGTCGGCGCAGTCGGGGGTCTTGAGCACGGGAGCGTCGTCACTCGGGTCGAGCACCGCGCAAATCACCTCACCGGTGCGGCGCAGCAGGCGCAGCCCCAGGCAGTCGGAGTCCGGCCGGTCCGTGCTGGCCCAGGCGGCGTGCGTGACCGCGTTGGCGACGAATTCCCCGACAATGGTCTCCGCGTCCTCGGCGAGGGCCGCCAGACCCCAGCTACGGAAGGTGTTCCTGGTCAGGCGGCGTGCCGTACGGGCCGACTGCGGACCATAGCCGAGCTGGGAACTGACCGCGGCCGGGGAGTCCCACCAGTCCGCTGGCATCCGCACCACCCGCATGCGTCCCGACCCGCAGGCCCTATGGCCGGGCGAATCGAGGGGCTGCTGTGCGGCCGGATCGATCCTGGTCCGTGTGGGCAGTTGTGCTGCCTCTTGCAAGCTCATCGCGACCCCGAGGAGCGGTTCCGCGCCATCCGGGTGATTGGCGCAGGAAACATATTGCCGGAAGTACCCATGCAGATGCAAGGCCAAATGCACGTTCATTTGTAACGTGCAGCTAACAAGTTCCCCCTAACGGTCACCTACCGGCGCGTCCGAACAGATCGCAGCTGAGAAACGAACACAATGGCAATTATCCCGAGTGAAATCCACAGGCCGTAGCGGGAAACCGTCTCCGCGACGGTGACCGCGTGCTTGCCGAGCGCGTACCCCAGGCTCACGAGCAGCCCGGCCCACAGCAGCTCGCCCACGAGGTCGAGGACGAGGTAGGTGACCACCGACATGCCGGCCCATCCCGCTATCACGTAGATGATTGCGCTCGGGATGGGCAGGAACGGCGCCACCACCATGGCGGGCCAGGTGAACCAGGCACCCCACCGGCGTACCCGGTCCATGTACCTCGCGCCCGCCTTGCGCCGCCCGGACAGCAGCAGTACGACCCGCTCCCCCCACAGCCTGCCCGCCCACCAGTAGAGCACGTCGAACTTCATCAGCCCCGGGATGGCGACGAGCAGGACGACGGCAAGGCTGCCGTGACCGACTCGGGCGAACGCCGCGGCGGCCACGATCGACTCGGTCGCGCCGTTCAGGAACGTGCCCAGCAGGGGGTGCGTGCCCACCAGGCTGGCCCGGAACGGCATCAGCGCGAGGTAGTAGAGGCCGGAACCGACGATGCCCGCCCAGCAGATGATGTCGGCCCGGCTGGGCTTGCCGGACCAGGGCAGCCGCGGATCGTCCCACGGGCTGGCCGGCCGGGCCTGGGCGCCGCCGGCCTCGTCCGCGCGGGGCTCCGTCGCGGATGAGGCCGGCTCCGACGGGGATCCGGATACCGCTTCTTCGGTCACCAGGCCACGGTACCGGTCTTCGGCGCCCGCATCCCCCGTCCGCGATCCGGGAGAGTCCGCTGGAACGGGGGAGGCGCCACGACCCGTTAGGGCGAAAGGGGGTTAACGTTTCTCGATCGGGACGTAGGCGCGCTCGGTCGGGCCGGTGTAGACCTGCCGCGGCCGGGCGATCTTGGTCGCCGGGTCGTGCCGCATCTCCTTGTAGTGCGCCAGCCACCCCGGCAGCCGGCCGATCGCGAACAGCACGGTGAACATCTCCGTCGGGAAGCCCATCGCGCGGTAGATCAGGCCGGTATAGAAATCGACGTTCGGGTAGAGCTTGCGCGAGACGAAGTAATCGTCGGACAGCGCCCGGTCCTCAAGCTGCATCGCGAGGTGCAGCAGCTCGTCGTCGCCGCCGATCCGGCCGAGGATCTCGTCGCAGGTCTGCTTGACGATCTTGGCCCGCGGGTCGTAGTTCTTGTAGACCCGGTGGCCGAAGCCCATCAGCTTCACGCCGGCTTCCTTGTTCTTCACCTTGGTGACGAACTCGTCGACGTTCCCGCCGGAGTCCCGGATGCCCTCGAGCATCTCCAGGACGGCGGCGTTGGCACCGCCGTGCAGCGGGCCGGACAGCGCGTGCACCCCGGCCGAGACGCTGGCGAACACGTTGGCGTCCGAGGAGCCGACCACGCGGACGGTGGAGGTGGAGCAGTTCTGCTCGTGGTCGGCGTGCAGGATGAACAGCGTGTCCAGCGCCTTGCTGATCAGCGGGTCCGGCTTGAACGACTCGGCCGGCACGCCGAACGTCATGCGCAGGAAGTTCTCGACCAGGTTCAGGGAGTTGTCCGGGTACAGGTAGGGCTGGCCGATCGACCGCTTGTAGAAGTACGCGGCGAGGGTCGGCAGCTTCGCCAGCAGCCGGACGACCGAGATATCCACCTCGTCGTCGTCGTGCGGGTCGAGGTCGTGGGGGTAGAAGCTGGACAGCGCGGACACGGCGGAAGACAGCACCGCCATCGGGTGCGCCGTGCGGGGGAACGCGCTGAAGAACGTCTTGAAGTCCTCGTCGAGCAGGGTGTGGTGGGTGACCTGCTCGGTGAACTCGGCCAGCTGGGTGGAGGTCGGCAGTGCCCCGTACAGCAGCAGGTAACTGACCTCAAGGAAGGTGGACTTCTCCGCCAGCTGGTCGATCGGGTACCCGCGGTACCGGAGAATGCCGGCGTCGCCGTCGATGTAGGTGATGTCCGAGGAGCAGGACGCGGTGTTGACGAAGCCAGGGTCGAGCGTCACCATGCCGGTGTTCGCCAGGAGCTTCGGCACCTCGATACCGGATGAGCCTTCGCTCGCGGCCTTGACCTCGAGCTTGAGCTCGCCGCCTGGGTAGTGCAGGACGGTCGAGCCGTCTTCGAGATTCACGTCGGGCATTGACGCCCCTCTCACGCTAGGACGGGACGCGCGCACGGCGAATGGCCGAGATCGTCGACCGCGGCACCGCCCCGTTGGGGTCCTCTGGTCTTGTCTAGCTACGCTAGTCCGCGCTTCGAGCGCCGCACCACAGCGGTGCCGTGGGATAACCATCACACCCGGACACAGGCGGGCGAAGCGCCGGATCTACGTCTATCATTACCCGGCTACGATGCGCCCATGAGGTTCGGTATTGCCATTCCCCAGTTCTATGCCGACGGCGAGTTCGACCCGGATCATTCCCAGGCTGGGGTAGGCGGGCCGGCTACCCGCCCGGCCGGGTCAGGACCATCGTTATCCCGAACGGATCGTGGCGCCTCCCCCCGCGCCATCGTCACAGCCCCATGGGGTGCCAGATCGTCTTCGTTTCCAGGTAGCCGAACATGCGGTCCACGCCGGGATCCGCGGTCCAGGCGACCGGGGGGAGGCGGAGCACGCGCTTGAGGTTGCTGCCCGCGGCGGCGACCGCCAGGTCGTCGGCGAGCCCTCCGGGCGCGCCCGTGACGTCGATCGCGTTCACGTCCATGTGCGAGGCGAGCCACGGGGCGACCTCCGCCACCTGGCCGGTGAGCACGTTCACCACGCCGCCGGGAAGGTCGGAGGTGGCGAGCACCTCCGCCAGGGTGATGGCGGGCAGCGGATAGCGGGCGCTGGCCACGAGGACGCAGGTGCCGCCGCCCACGATGGCGGGCGCGAGGACCGAGACCAGCCCCAGCAGCGCGGAGTCCCGGGGGGCCAGCACCGCGGCCACCCCGCTGGGCTCGGGGACCGAGAAGTTGGCGAACGGCCCGGCGACCGGGTTCACGCCGCCGCGCACCTGGGCGATCTTGTCGGCCCAGCCGGCGTACCACACCCAGCGGTCCACCGCCGCGTCCACCTCCGCCAGGGCCTCGTCGCGACAGACGCCCGTCGCGAGCCGCACCTCGGCCGCGAACTGCGCGCGGCGGCCCTCCAGGACCTCGGCTACCCGGTACAGCACCTGGCCGCGGTTGTAGGCCGTGCGCCCGGACCAGCCCGGGAAGGCCTTCCGCGCCGCCACCACCGCGTCCCGGGCGTCCTTGCGGGAGGCGAGCGCCGCGTTCGCCCAGAACCCGCCCGCGTGGTCGGTCACCTCGAACGTCCGGCCGCTCTCCGACCGGGGGAACGCGCCGCCGACGTACAGCTTGTAGGTCTTGCGCACGGCGATCCGCCCCGCTTCCGCCGCGACTGAAACCTCTGACCCCTCGGACACCTGCGCCCCCTCAGACATCGCTGGCCCCCAGCGTCCCGGCGACGTCCGTCGCGACCACGTCCAGGTAGGCCTCGAGCCCGTGCCGGCCGCCTTCCCGGCCGAACCCGGATTCCTTGTAGCCGCCGAACGGCGACGCGGGGTCGAACCGGTTGAACGTGTTCGCCCATACCACGCCCGCCCGCAGCCGCGAGGCCATCTCGAGCGCCAGGGAGCCCTTGGACGTCCACACCCCGGCGGACAGCCCGTATGGCGTGGCGTTCGCCTTCGCTACCGCCTCGGCCGGAGTGCGGAACGTCGTCACCGCCAGCACCGGCCCGAAGATCTCCTCCCTGGAGATCGGGGACGAGGACGACACCTCGGTGAACAGGGTCGGCGGGAACCAGAACCCGCGGTCGGGCAGCGGGCACCGCGCCGACCACCGGACCGCGCCGTCCTCCTCGCCCAAGGCGGCCAGCGACTGGATCTTGTCGAGCTGGGCGCGGGAGTTGATCGCCCCGACATCGGTGTTCTTGTCCATCGGATCCCCGAGCCGGAGCGATTCCATCCGCCGCTTCAGCGCGTCCAGGAGCGGGTCAAGGGCCGGCTCGGCCACCAGCAGCCGGGATCCGGCGCAGCACACATGGCCCTGGTTGAAGAAGATCCCGTTGATGATCCCCTCCACCGCCTGATCGACCGGCGCGTCGTCGAAGACGATGTTCGCGGCCTTGCCGCCGAGCTCGAGGGTGAGCCGCTGCCCGGACACGGCGCACTGGCGGGCGATCTCCTTGCCGACCTCCGTGGAGCCGGTGAACGCGATCTTGTCGATGCCGGGGTGCCCGGCCAGCAGCCGGCCGGTGCCGCCGTCACCGGTCACGATGTTGACCACGCCCGGCGGCAGGTCGGCCTGCTGGCAGACATCGGCGAACAGCATGGCGGTCAGCGGCGTCGTCTCGGCGGGCTTGAGCACGACCGTGTTACCGCAGGCCAGCGCCGGCGCGATCTTCCAGGCCAGCATGAGCAGCGGGAAGTTCCACGGGATCACCTGCCCGGCCACCCCGAGCGGGCGAGGCGACGGCCCGAACCCGGCGTATCCCAGCTTGTCGGCCCAGCCCGCGTGGTAGAAGAAGTGCGCCGAGGCCAGCGGCACGTCCACGTCACGCGACTCGCGGATCGGCTTGCCGTTGTCCAGCGTCTCGACCACGGCGAACTCGCGGGCCCGCTCGGCCAGCAGCCGCGCGATCCGGAACAGGTACTTGCCCCGCTCGCGTCCCGGCATCACCGACCATGTCCGCTCGTAGGCGTGCCGCGCGGCCGCCACGGCGCTGTCCACGTCCTCGACCCCCCCGAGGGTGACCTCGGCGAGCACCTCTTCCGTCGCCGGGGAGATCGTCTTGAACACCGAGCTCCCGGAGACGAACGAGCCTCCGATGAACAGCCCGTAGGAGTCGCGCAGCCGTACGATCGAGCGCGACTCGGGGGCCGGGGCGTACTCAAAGCGCATACACAGTCCTCGTCCTACGATCTGGCCTCGTCATGCGATCTGGCCCACCGTCATGTCATCAGTCCACCGTCATGTAATCCGGGCCGGAATACCGGCCGGCCTCCATCCGGACCCGCTGCATCAGCAGGTCGTTCAGCAGGCTGGAGGCGCCGAGCCGGAAGTACCGAGGATCCAGCCACTCCTCCCCCGCGACCTCGTTGACGAGCACCAGGTACCGGAAAGCGTCCTTGGCGGTCCTGATGCCCCCGGCTGCCTTCACCCCCACACGCCGCCCGCCGTCGAAGCGAGCGAAGTCCCGCACCGCCTCCAGCATGACCAGCGTGACCGGAAGCGTAGCGGCAGGCGCCACCTTCCCGGTCGAGGTCTTGATGAAATCCGCCCCCGACAGCATCGCCAGCCACGACGCGCGCCGCACGCCGTCGAGCGTGCCGAGCTCTCCGGTCTCCAGGATCACCTTCAGGTGCGCGTCGCCGCAGGCGGCCTTGACCGCCGCGACCTCCTCGCTCACCGCGAGGTACCGCCCGGACAGGAACGCGCCCCGGTCGATGACCATGTCGATCTCGTCGGCCCCGGCCGCCACCGCGGACTTCACGTCGGCCAGCTTCACGTCCAGCGCGGCCCGCCCGGACGGGAACGCGGTCGCCACGCTGGCCACCCGCACCGGCGATCCCTTCACCGCGGCGACGCACAGCGGCACCAGGTCCGGGTACACGCACACCGCGGCGACCGGCGGCGCCCCGTACCCGGGCTGGCGCGCCTTGGCGCACATCGCCTGGACCTTCCCCGGCGTGTCCTGGCCTTCCAGCGTCGTCAGGTCGATCATCGAGATCGCCAGGTCCAGCGCGAGCCGCTTGGCGTCCGCCTTCACCGAACGCC
Source organism: Nocardiopsaceae bacterium (assembly GCA_017354375.1). Classification (GTDB taxonomy): domain Bacteria; phylum Actinomycetota; class Actinomycetes; order Streptosporangiales; family Streptosporangiaceae; genus Trebonia. The sequence goes on from JAFMRC010000127.1 coordinate 12,233, forward strand.
TCGCCAGCTCCTCGGCCCGCGCCCGCGCCCCGACCTCATCGACGCCGGGTAGCCCGTGCAGGAACCCCCGGAGCGCGGAGTCGGAGGAGGTAACGTCCATCCGACCATTGTGGCCCAACTTCTCTCAGCCGGCGAGCGCCGCCTCGATCACCTTCCCGAACGCCAGCACCCCTTCCTCATCCGCCCCGATGACCTGCATGCCCGCGATGATCCCGCCCGGTGCGGGCACCGGCAGCGACAGGGCCGGCAGCCCGGCCAGGTTGGCCGGCGCGGTCAGCACCGTCAGCGGGAAGCCGTGGGCTCCCAGCAGCGGCGGCTGCCCGGCCAGCACCGGCAGCACCAGCACCGGGTAGTCCGCGAGCAGCGAGCGCAGCGCCGCGGTCACCTCGTCCTTCGCCCTCCGGGCGGCATCGACGTCGCCGGCCCGCAGCCGCGCGCCGCGCTCCATGTTCCGCTGGACGTGCGGGCTGAGCTGGTGCAGGTACGGCATCAGGCGGGCGTTGGACCTGAATCCCTCGGCGTCGATGATCACGCCGGCCGCGTACCGCGCCTCGGGAAAGCCGGGGGCGGCGGCCCGGACGTCGTCCCACGCCACGCGGGTCGCCCCCGCGCCCGCCGCGGCGAGCGCGTCGTCGACCGCGGCGTCGATCGCGGGGTCCACTTCCACTCCGGTCGCCGACAGCCGCGCCACCGGCGGCGCGGTGCCGGCGCCGGGAACCCGGAAGGACGGCTCCGCCAGCCGCATCCCCGCCTCGACGGCGGCCAGGTCCGCCCCCAGCGGGCCGACCGTGTCCAGCGACGGCGCGAGGGGGTACACGCCGTTGACCGGCACCCGTCCCCATGTCGTCTTCAGCCCCGCTATCCCGCAGCAGCAAGCCGGGATACGGATCGAGCCGCCGGTATCCGTTCCGAATCCGATGTCCGCCTCGCCCCTGGCGACCGCCACCGCCGACCCGCTCGACGAGCCCCCGGGGACCCGCAGGGGGTCGCGCGGGTTGACCGGGGTGCCCTGCCAGTGGTTGACCCCGTTCGCCGACCAGCACAGCTCGGTCAGCGCGGTCTTGCCGACGATCCGGGCGCGCGCCCCCC
>JAFMRC010000128.1:0-10734 GCA_017354375.1 Nocardiopsaceae bacterium
CGGGCGCCCCATCGATTCGCCCGCGTTCGCTACAGTTCCCGGTATGACGGAGCAACCGTTGCGCAACGTCGTCGAGGAGGGCTGGGCCGCCGCCCTCGCCCCCGTCGCTGACGACATCACCAAAATGGGGGACTTCCTGCGGGCCGAGGTCGCGGCGGGCCGCACCTACCTGCCGAAGGGCGAGCACGTGCTGCGCGCCTTCCAGCAGCCGTTCGCGGATGTGAGAATCCTCATCGTCGGCCAGGACCCGTACCCGACCCCGGGTCATGCCGTAGGCCTCAGCTTCTCGGTAAACCAGAAAGTCAAGCGACTGCCAGGCAGCCTGCTCAACATCTTCCGCGAGTACTGCGAGGACCTGGGCTACCCCAAGCCGTCCACCGGGGACCTCACTCCGTGGACCGAACACGGCGTCCTCCTCCTCAACCGCGTCCTCACCGTCCAGCCACGCAAGCCCGGCTCGCACCGGGGCAAGGGCTGGGAAAAGGTCACCGAACAGGCCATCAGGGCGCTCGCCGGACGGCACGCCGCGGGCAACCCGCTCGTCGCGATCTTGTGGGGCCGCGACGCCCGCAACCTCGCGCCGCTCCTCGGGGACGTCCCGCGGATCGAGTCCGCGCACCCGAGCCCGATGGTCACGGTGAGCGATTTCCCCGGCTCCCGTCCGTTCAGCCGTGCGAACCAGCTTCTGGAGGAGCTCGGCGCCGAGCCGGTGGACTGGAAGCTCCCGTGAGCCTTCCGGGGGTGGCTTACTAAGTCCGCGATGACCCTAGTGTGGTCTCCGTGGATACTGTGCCCGTGCTGGAGACCGAGGAAGCCCGTACGCCAGGACAGGCACACCCGACTTGGCCCAGCCGCCGCGCCGCCGCGGCGTGGTTCGCGGGCTTCACCCTCTACGCCAGCCTGGGGGCGATCTTCACCGGGCACGCCGACCGGACCTGGGCGGTATGGGCGGCCGGCGGGTACGCGCTTACCACTCTGCTGCTGCGGTTCGGCAAGTCCTGGATCCCGCCGCTGGGCACCGCGCTCGGCGTCGGCGTGCTGGCCCCCGTCCTCTGGCTGATCACGCAGCGGCCCGCGACGGCGGAAGTCATCGTCATCGACCGCTCCGTCAATCACCTGCTCAGCTACGGCACCCCCTACCTGCCGCCCGGCCAGCTGACGAACTGGAAGGCCTACAACCCGTACCTCCCGATCATGGAACTGTTCGGGCTGCCGCGCTCGATCGGCCTTATCGGAGTCCTCGGCGACCCGCGGATCTGGATGGCCGTGGGTACGGCGGCGGCACTGGCGGCGTCGTTCGCCATCGTGCAACCGCACCGGCTACGGGACTGCGTGCGGTGCCGCCGTCACGCCGCGACGCTGACCGCCATCGCGCTCGCGTCCCCGGTCTTCGGGTATCCGCTGGCGCTCGGCATCACCGATCCGCCCATTATCGCGCTGCTGTGCCTCACCCTGGCCCTGGCGTACCGCAACAGGTGGGCATGGTCGGGAGTGGCGCTCGCCGTCGCCTGCGCGATGAAATCCACGGCCTGGGCCGCGATCCCGGTCCTCGCGGTGCTCGCCTGGGCGCGGGAGGCGCCCGGCGCCGCCTTGCGGTTCACCGTGACGACGGTGGCGGCCACCGGCCTGCTGTCGCTGATCGCGGCGCCGGGGGCCGTGACGCGACCCGAGGCGGTCATCCAGAACACGGTGGACTTCCCGCTCGGCCTGACCAAGCACAAGACCCCGGCGCAAAGCCCGCTCCCCGGCCACCTGCTGGCCTCGCTGGGTCCTGGCGGGCACCTCGCCGCGGTCGTGCTGATGGCCGTCGCCGCGGTGGCGTTCGCGGGCTGGATGCTGCTGCGCCCGCCGCGGACCGTGCTCGCGGCCGGCTGCCGGCTCGCCGTCGGCTACGCCACCGTGTTCATCCTGGACCCCGCGTCCCGGTTCGGCTACTTCATCTACCCGCTGGCCCTGATCGGCTGGGTATCCTGCACAACCCTTTCATCCGAACGGATAGGGGCGACTCCCCCGTTCCGTCTTCCCCTCCCGTTTCAGCGCCCGCCAGGCCCGGCCAGCGGCCCAAATGCGCGTTCGGGCTCGCTCTAGCCGACCCGAGCGCGCACCTGGCACGTTGGGAAGAGGCGTCCCGCCCCACGCCCCCCAACCCCGCGCCCCAACCCCGCGCCCCACCAACCCCGCGCCCCAACCCCGCGTCCCACCAACCCCGCTGCGAGCCTAGTGCGCTTTTGGGCTCGCTCTAGCCGGCCCGAGTGCGCGCTTGGCACGTTGGGAAGAGGGGGCCAATCGAGCCCGAGCGCGCTTGGCACGCTAGGCGGGGGCGAGCGTGGGAGCCACGCCCTGGGCGTCGAGCTCGCGGAGGGCCTCGGGGGATGCCCCGCTGTCGATGATCACCAGGTCGAAGTCGCTGAGCGGCACCAGGCGGTGCAGCGCGTCGCGGCCGAGCTTGGAGTGGTCCGCGAGGAGGATCCGCTGCCGGGCGGACCGGAGCATGGCTCGCTTGACCGCCACGATGTGCTGCTCTTGATGATGGGTGTAGCCGCCCGAGATGGCCGACACGGACACGAAGGTGACATCGACGCTGAGCGCCTCGATCGCGTCGACGCAGGCGGTGCCGGTAAACGAGTCGTGGGTGTGGTCGTAGTACCCGCCGAGCGCGATCAGGTCCAGCTCGCGGACCGAACTCAGCACCCGGAGGGTCTCGAGGTAGTTGGTCGCGATGGTGAGCGGGGCGACGTCGGTCAGCAGCCTGGCCAGGGCCAGTGTCGTGGTCGCATCGTCGAGGATGATCGACATCCCCGGTTCCACCAGCTCGCGGGCCTGCCGCGCGATGGCGTCCTTCTCCGCCACCATGCGGCGGAGCCGGAAGGCCGCGCTGCTCTCGAACACGCCGGACGGCTGGGCCGTGATGCCGCCGCGGACCTTACGGACGATCCCCTGGCGCTCCAGCTGGTCGACATCGCGGTAGATCGTCATCTCGCTGACGTCGCAGAGGCCGGCCAGGTCCGTGATGGTGGCCGATCCGTGGCCGAGGACGTGCTCGATGATGGCGCGCTGGCGCCGGTCCGGAGCCATCCGTCCGTGGTCCACGGCCCCGCCTCTCCTTCCCGCTCGCTCCCGGTCCCACCTCACGATACGTCCCGCGCAGGTGTTGACGACGCCCCTTTTTTCACTTCTAATGCGTGAAAAGTAACAACTTTCATGTGATGAACGCTGCAGGTGATGAGCGCTGCACGTCACGGACCCTGCACGCGGAGAACGCTGCGAGGAAGGAGCGACGCATGACCGAACCCGGAGCTTCCGCGCCCTGGATCGAGCGGATCGGCATCCCGAGGCACCTGGCGTGGGGATTCGCCGGCGTCCTGATCTTCATGATCGGCGACGGTGTCGAGGTCACATACCTGACCCGGTTCCTGACGCTGCCCACCGGCGGGGGCCTGTCCGGGTCGGAGGCCGGGTTCGCCACGGTCACCGTGTACGGGATCGCCGTCCTGATCGCGTCCTGGTTCTCCGGCACCCTGTCGGCGATCTGGGGGCCGCGCCGGGTGATGTGGCTGGGCGCCGCCTGGTGGGTCGTGTTCGAGATCCTGTTCCTCGCCGTGGCGATTCCCACCAAGAACGCCACGCTCATCTTCACGATCTATGGCCTGCGCGGCTTCGCCTACCCGCTGTTCGCCTTCGCGTTCCTGGTCTGGGCCCAGGTGACCAGCAAGGAGCACATGCGCGGGACTGTGGCCGGCTGGTTCTGGTTCGCCTTCACCGGCGGCCTTCCCACGCTTGGCTCCGGCATCGCCGCCCTCGCGATCGGCCCATTCGGGCTCAGCCTGTACGACACGCTCGTCCTGTCCCTGATCCTCGTGGCCGCCGGGGGCCTGATCGGCAGCGTGGCGGTCACCGACCCCAGCGGAACCCGGCCGATCGCCGACGAGACCGTCGCCAAACCGCGCAGCCTAACCCGGCTGTTCGAGGGCGTGGACATCCTGTGGCGGGACAAGCGCACTCTGGCCGGGGGCCTGGTCAGGATCGTCAACACCGCGCCCGAGTACGGCTTCTTCGCGATGTTCCCCTTCACCCTGGGGCCGGGCACACCGGGCGGCGGGTTCCTGACCACGTCCGAGGTCGCGGAGCTGGCGTCCATCGCCTACGGCGCCAACATCGCCGCCAACCTCTTCTTCGGGATCTTCGGCGACTTCTTCGGCTGGCGGCGGACGGTCACCTGGTTCGGCTGCGTCGGCTGCGCCGTCGCGACGCCGTTGTGGTACTTCGCGTCGGTCGGCACGCAGAGCTTCGCCGTGACCGCGACGGGCGGCGTGATCTACGGGATCCTGCTAGCGGGCTTCGTCCCGCTGTCCGCGCTCATGCCCTCGATGGTCGCCCTCAACGACAAGGGGGCGTCGCTGGCGATCCTGAACCTCGGCGCGGGCGGCGCCGCGTTCCTCGGGCCGGCCATCGTCACGATCTTCTACCCGGTGGGCGGCGGCGGGGCGGTCGCGATCGCGTTCTGCGTCATGTACGTGATCGTGGCCATGCTCTCGAAATTCCTGAAGGATGCCAGTGACCCCGGGGAACAGCCCGTCCGGCCCCGGCGCGGCGAGCTCGCCCGCTCGGGGTGAGCGCCGGCCGCCGACCAGGCGGCCGACGGCCGGACGCAAGCGAACGACACACGGATGCGAAGGAGAGACCGGATGCTACTGGCGGACGAGCGAGCGCAGCTGGTGGAGTTCTGTCATCGAATGCAGGCCGACGAGCTCACGGTGGGCACCTCGGGCAACCTCAGCGTTCGCGTAGGCGACCACATCGCCATCACTCCCAGCGGCACCGCCTACGAGACGCTGACCCCCGAGTCGATCTGCGTGATCACCCTGGACGGGCGGACGGCGGACGGCGCCCTGGAACCCTCCTCCGAGGTGCCGATGCACACCAAGGTCTACCAGCACACCGACGCGGCGGCCGTGGTGCACACCCACCCCATCTACGCCAGCACGCTGTCGGCCCTGATCGATGAACTGCCTCCGATTCACTACATGATCGCCCTGCTTGGCGGCCCGGTCCGTGTCGCACCGTATGCCACCTATGGCAGCGAGGAACTGGCGGAGGGCAGCGTCGCCGCCCTCGAGGGACGCTTCGGCGTCATCCTGCAAAACCACGGCGCGACCACGTGCGGCGAGTCCCTCGCCAAGGCCTACACCCGGAGCATTTACCTTGAGTGGGTCTGCCGGATGTACTACCAGGCCCGCCTGCTCGGCGAGCCGCGCCTGCTGCCCGCCGACGAGATCGAGCGGGTCGGCAAGAAGCTCGAAGGTTACGGGCAAGCCGTGCCGACTGCCTGACCAGCCGGATCCGGAGCGTTCGCTCCGCGTTACCGCCCGCCCCACCGGGAGGTGCTCCAGTGACAATCCCACCGACTCCGCCGCCCGGCCCGCACATTCCGCCCGGCCCGCACAGCTACGTGGGCGTCGATATCGGGACATCGGTCACCAAGGCCGTCCTGTTCGACGAGGACGGTGAGGTGCTCGCCGCCACCGACCGCCGCACTCATCTGTTCACCCCGGGACCGGAACAGGTCGAGCAGGATATCGAGGACGTGCTGCGGAGCGTGACCGGAGTAATCGACGAGGTGCTCGCGGCCGGCGCGGGCACCCGGCCGGCGCGCCTGGCCCTCACCGGCCAGGGCGACGGATGCTGGCTGGCCGATCCCGACGGCCGGGCCGTCCGTCCCGCGATCTCCTGGCTCGACGGCCGGGGGGCGGGCATCCTGGCCAGGTGGGAGGCCGACGGCACCGCCGAGGCGGTCTACCGGCTCACCGGGAACGCGCTGTTCCCCGGCGCGCCGGGCACCGTCCTGCGATGGCTGGACGACCACGAGCCCGCCGCGCTGGACCGCGCGGCGACGGCCGGGTACTGCAAGGACCTGGTCATGCAGCGGCTGACCGGCCTGCGGGCGACGGATCCGTCCGACGCCTCGCTTCCGTTCGGCGATCCGGCCGGGCCGGGTTACTGCGCCCAGGCGATCAAGCTGTGCGGCCTGGAACGCCGGGCCACGCTGCTGCCTCCGGTCGCCCATCCGCTGCCGGCCGCCCCGCTGTCGGCGGAAGGAGCGGCGCTCACCGGGCTCCCGGCGGGGACCCCCGTCTCCAGCGGCCCGTTCGACTTGCCCGCCTGCGCGATCGGGGCCGGGGCCGGGCAGCCCGGTGACGGCGTGCTCATCATCGGCACCACCCTGGCCTGCCAGGTGCTGACCGACCACGTGGACACGACGGGCCCGGTGACGGGCATGCACCTGGCGACGGGAGAGCCCGGCCGGTGGCTGCGGGCACTGCCCGCCATGGTCGGCACGGCGTCCATCGACTGGGTGCTGGGCATCCTGGGCATGGGCCATGACGAGGTCGGCCCGGCCATCGAGGCGAGCAGGCCAGGTGCCGCGGGGGTCGAGGTGCTGCCATACCTGGCGCCGTCCGGGGAGCGGGCGCCGTTCGTCAACCCCGCGGCCCGGGGACAGTTCACGGGCCTTCAGCTGCGCACGACGCGCGCGGACATCCTCCGCGGCGTGTGCGAGGGCATCGCGTTCGCGGCACGGGACTGCTTCGAGGCCGCGGCCCAGGTCACTGGAAGGCTGCTCGCCTGCGGCGGCGGGGTCCGGAGCCGCGCGTGGCTGCAGATTTTCGCCGACGTGCTCGGCCAGCCGCTGCATATCGCCCGCGCTCCCGAGGCGGGGGCGCGTGGCGCCGTGCTGGCCGGCCTGCGCGCGGCCGGGCAGGATGCCGGGACCGAACGGTGGACCACCGCCGAGTCGGTCATCGATCCGGATCCGGCCGCGAAGGCCCAGTATGACGATGCCTTCGGCCGGTACCGAGAGCACCGGGCCGCGGCGGAGCCGATGTGGAGAAACGCATGATGGCCGGCCCTGGCCGCCCGGACCCCGGCGACCCTGGCCCCCCGGGTCCTGGCGACGGCCCCCCGGACCCTGGCCCCTCGGGTACCGCCGACCCGTCCCGGCTGTCAGCGCGGCAGCGGGCCGCGGCGCTGGATCGGATGGCGGATGAGGTCTTCGACGTCGTCGTCATCGGCGGCGGCGTCACCGGGTGCGGCACGGCCCTCGACGCGGCGACCCGGGGCCTGTCGGTCGCGCTGGTGGAGATGACCGACTACGCCGCCGGGACCTCCAGCCGCTCGGGGAAGCTGATCCACGGCGGGCTCCGCTACCTGGAGCAGCGCGACTTCGGCCTAGTCCGCGATGCCCTGCGTGAGCGCGACCTGATGCTGCGCCGCCTGTGCCCGCACCTGGTGCGGCCGGTGCCATTCATCTTCCCCCTGACCCACCGGGCCTGGGAGCGCGCCTACGTCGGCGCCGGGATCGCGCTCTACGACGCGCTTGGCGGGGCAAAGACGGTCCCCCGCCACCGTCATCTCACGAAGCGGGGCGCCCTGAGCGTCGCGCCAGCGCTGCGGGCCGACGGGCTGGCCGGCGCGATCACGTTCCACGACGCGCAGGTCGACGACGCCCGGCACACCGTCACGCTGGCTCGGACAGCCGCCGCGCACGGCGCGGTCATGGCCTCGGCGGCCACGGTCACGGGCCTGCTGCGGGACGGGGGCCGGGTCCGCGGTGTCCATGTCCGCGACACCGAGTCCGGCCGGGATCTCACCGTGCGCGCCCGCCACGTGATCAGCGCGGTCGGCGTATGGACCGACGGCATCCAGGACATGGCCAGCTCGGGCGGCCCTGGCCCCGGCAGATCCGGCACTAGCGGATCCGGCCCAGGCGGTCTCGGCACCCGCGGACCCGGCACCAGTGGATCCGGCACGGGCGGCGGCTTCCGGGTCCGGGCGTCCAAGGGCGTGCACATCCTTGTCCCGCGGGAACGGATCCGGTCCGAGGCGGCCATTCTCGTCCGGGCCGAGGACAGCGTGCTGTTCATCCGGCCCTGGGGCCATCGCTGGCTCATCGGCACCACCGACACCCCCTATCACCACGATCTCTCGGCCCCGGCCGCCTCCCGGGAGGACATCGCCTACCTCCTGCGCAACGTCAACCGGATCATCGACCCGCCGCTCGGCGAGAGCGACGTCGCCGCGGTGTACGCGGGACTGCGCCCGCTCCTGTCGGGCAACACCGCCACCCCGCCGGGCAGTGCCGCCACCCCTCGGAGAGGGGCTACCGCCCTGCCGCGCAACACCGCCACCAGCCGGCTGACCCGCGACCACGCCGTGGTCACGCCCGTCCCGGGGCTGACGGTGGTCGCCGGGGGCAAGTACACGACCTACCGCGTCATGGCCCGTGACGCCGTAGACGCGGCGAGCCGCGACCTTGGCCGGGAGGTCCCCCCGTCCCGCACGGATGAGATACCGCTGCTCGGCGCCGAGGGGCACCAGGCCCGGAGGGACGCGTCCCCGCCGGCACCGCCGTCGGAGGATCTGCCGACGGAACGGCGGGAGCGTCTGTACCGCCGCTACGGGAGCCTCGCCGACGACCTGCTCGCGCTGATGGCGGACCATCCCGCGCTGGCCGAGCCGGTCCCCGGCTCGGACGACTACCTGATGGCGGAGGCGCACTACGCCGTGACCCACGAAGGCGCTCTGCACCTGGAGGACATCCTCGCCCGCCGCCTGCATGTCGCCACCGGCACGCCGGACGGCGGTGCCCGCGCGGCCGAGAGCGTCGCGCCGCTCGCCGGCGAGCTTCTGGGCTGGTCAGCCGCCACGGTGGCCGCGGAAGTCGAGCGGTACCGGGCGTGGATCGCTCACGAGAACGCCGGGAGGCAGAATGCGGGTGCTATGCGCGGGTGATGAGTTCATCTCGCCGGAGATGCTGGCCGGGGCCGTGCGGAAGCAGGTCGACGGTGCCGAGATCGTCACTCACGCCAGCCGCTGGCCCAGCGAGCCGTGGGAACAAGGCGACGAAATCGCCGAGTTCGCCGGGGACGCCGATGAGATCGCCGGGCTGGCCCGGGGCGCGGACCTCCTGGTCACCCATCTCGCGCCCGTGACCGAACGGGTCCTGGCCGCGGCGGAGGGCCTGCGCGCGATCGCGGTTTGCCGGGGCGGCCCGGTGAACGTGAACGCGGACGCGGCCGCCCGGCGCGGGGTGCCGGTGCTGAACCTGCCAGAGCGCAACGCGCGAGCGGTGGCCGAGTTCGCCGTCGGCATCCTCATCGCCGGCCAGCGCAACATCGCCCGCAGCCACGCGGCCATGCGGGAGGGGCGGTGGAGCGGTGAGCTTTACCGGTACGACCAGGCCGGACCCGAGATCGCGGGCCGGACCGTCGGCATCGTCGGGCTGGGCCAGGTCGGCACCCGGGTCGCCAGCCTGCTCCGGCCCTTTGGCGTCCGGCTCCTGGCCTGCGACCCGTACGTGGACCCCGATGTCGCCACCGAGCGCGGCGCCGAGCTCATCAGCCTGGACGCGCTGTGCGAGCGCAGCCACGTGGTCACCCTGCACGCCCGGCTGACCGGCGAGACCCGGCAGCTGATCGGCGCGGCGGCCCTGGGCCGGATGCGCGATGGAGCGTACCTGGTCAACACCGCCCGCGGGGCACTCGTCGACGAGCCCGCGCTCATCGCCGCCCTGCGCTCCGGCCACCTGTCCGGCGCGGCCCTCGACACCTACGCCCGCGAGCCCCTGCCCGCCGACAGCCCGCTGCTCACCATGGAGCAGGTCCTCACCGTCTCCCACCTGGCCGGCGCGTCCAGGGACGTCGCCGAGCGCGCGGCCCGCCGCATCGGCGCCCAAGTAGGCCGCTTCCTGCGCGGCGAGATCCCGCGATCAGGAGCCGAGGCGCCAGGAGGCTAGGTAGGCGCGCTGGGCTTCGGTGAGGGTGTCGATGTCCGCGCCGAGGGCACCGAGCATCAGGCGGGCCGCCTCGGCGTCGATGTCGGCAGGGACGGGGTGCACGTCCGCCGACAGCTTCTCGGCGTTCCTCGCCAGCCAGGCCAGGGACAGGGCCTCGATTCCGAACGCCAGGTCCATCACCTCCGGTGGGTGGCCCCCGGCGGCGACGAGGTTGACCACGCGGCCCTCGGCGAGCAAGAGGAGGCGGCGGCCGTCGGGCAGCTCGTAGGCGTCGGCGTGCGGGCGCACCTCCGGCTCCACCGCCGCCGCCAGGCGCTCCAGGCCCCGCACGTCTATCTCCACGTCGAAGTGGCCGGCGTTGGCGAGGATGGCGCCGTCCCGCATCAGGGACATGTGCTCGGCGGTGATCACCTCCGCCGAGCCGGTCGCGGTGACGAACACCTCTCCCAGCGGTGCCGCGTCGGCCAGCGGCAGCACCCGGAACCCGCGCAGTGCCGCGTCCAGCGCCCTGACCGGGTTCACCTCAGTGACCAGCACGCGAGCCCCGAGGCCACGGGCACACTCGGCGATCCCGGCGCCGCAGGTGCCGAAGCCTGCCACCACCACGGTCTTGCCCGCCAGCAGGATGCCGGTGGCCCGGAGCAGCCCGTCGATGACGGACTGCCCGGTGCCACGGGAGTCGTCCACCAGGCGCTTGGCCGGGGTGTCGCTGGCGGCGATCATCGGGAACGCGAGCGCCCCCTCCGCCACCATGCGGCGCAGCCGCAGCACGCCGGTCGCCGTGCTCTCGCACCCGCCGCGCACCCTCGGCGCCGCGTCGGCCCGGTCGGTGTGCAGGCTGTTGACCAGGTCGCCGCCGTCATCGATGACCAGGTCGGGGCCGTCGTCTCCCACCGCTAGCGCGATGTGCTCGTAGTAGGCCTCCCGGTCCACGCCCGCCTGGG
>JAFMRC010000128.1:10744-13286 GCA_017354375.1 Nocardiopsaceae bacterium
CCTGGGGGTGGACCGGGAGGCCGTCATGCGCCACGAGGGCGGCGACGACATCGTCCTGCGTGGACAGCGGGTTGGACGCCGCGAGCGACACCCTGGCCCCGCCGGCCGTCAGGACCCGGGCCAGCACCGCCGTCTCCGCCGTCACGTTCAGGCACGCGGCGACGGCCATCCCGTCGAACGGCCTTTCGGCGGCGAAGCGAGAGGCCAGGGCGGCCAGAGCCGGCATGATCCGTTCGGAATAACGGATTTTAGCCAGCCCCTCGTCGGCCAGCGCCCGGTCGACGAGCGGACCTCGACTGCCCGACATATCCGAAATGTCGGGCAGAGGGTTGGGGGCAGCCCGGGAGTTGGGGGCAGCCCCAGGGCTGGAGGCGGCCCGGGGGCCGGAGGAGGCCCGGGGGCCGGAGGAGGCCTGGGGGCCGGAGGAGGCCTGGGGGCCGGAGGAGGCCTGGGGGCCGGAGGAGGCCTGGGGGCCGGGGGCGGCCCCGGGGTTGGAGGCGGGCAGCGGGCCGGGGGGTCGCTCGCGGGAATGCCCCCCGGGAGAGCCATCCCGGGGGGCCGGTGAGCGCATCAGTAGCGGTAGTGGTCGGGCTTGTACGGGCCCTCGACCGGGACGCCGATGTAGTTGGCCTGCTCCTTGGAGAGCGTGGTCAGCTTCACGCCGAGCGCGTCCAGGTGCAGCCGGGCGACCTTCTCGTCCAGGAACTTCGGCAGCGTGTGGACGCCCAGCGGGTACGCGTCGGCCCGGGTGAACAGCTCGATCTGGGCCATCACCTGGTTGGTGAAGCTGTTGCTCATCACGAAGCTCGGGTGGCCGGTCGCGTTGCCGAGGTTCAGCAGGCGGCCCTCGGACAGCACGATGATCGTGTGGCCGTCCGGGAACGTCCACTCATCGACCTGCGGCTTGACGGTGACCTTCTTGATCCCGGGAATCGCGGCCAGGCCGGCCATGTCGATCTCGTTGTCGAAGTGACCGATGTTGCCGACGATCGCCTGGTGCTTCATGCGCTTCATGTGATCGGCGGTGATGATGTCCTTGTTACCGGTCGCGGTGACGAAGATGTCGGCATGCGGCAGCGCGTCCTCGAGCGTCGTTACCTCGTAGCCCTCCATCGCCGCCTGCAGCGCGCAGATCGGGTCGATCTCGGTGACGATTACCCTGGCCCCCTGGCCGCGCAGGCTCTCCGCGCATCCCTTGCCGACGTCGCCGTAGCCGCAGACCAGCGCCACCTTGCCGCCGATCAGCGTGTCCGTGCCACGGTTGATGCCGTCCACGAGGCTGTGCCGGCAGCCGTACTTGTTGTCGAACTTGGACTTGGTGACGCTGTCGTTGACGTTGATCGCCGGGAACTTCAGCGAGCCGGACTTGGCCATCTCATACAGCCGGTGCACGCCGGTCGTGGTCTCCTCGGTGACGCCCTTGACGCTGGTGGCGATCGTCGTCCACTTGGCCGGACTGGCCTTGAGGGACTCGCCGAGGCGGGCCAGGACGACGCGCCACTCCTCGGGGTCGTCCCCGGCCGGGCTGGGGACGGCTCCGACGGCCTCGTACTCCGCGCCCTTGTGGACGAGCATGGTGGCGTCGCCGCCGTCGTCCAGGATCATGTTCGGCGCCTCGTCGCCCGGCCAGGTCAGCGCCTGCTCGGTACACCACCAGTACTCTTCGAGGGTCTCGCCCTTCCAGGCGAAGACCGGGATGCCCTGGGGGTCGCCGGCGGTCCCGTTCGGGCCGACGGCGACGGCGGCCGCGGCGTGGTCCTGGGTGGAGAAGATGTTGCAGCTCGCCCACCGCACCCGGGCGCCCAGTGCGGTGAGGGTCTCGATCAGGACCGCGGTCTGGACCGTCATGTGCAGCGAACCGGTGATGCGGGCGCCCTTCAGCGGCCGCTCCTTCGCGTACTCCTCGCGGACCGCCATCAGGCCCGGCATCTCGTGCTCGGCGAGCTGGATCTCCTTGCGGCCGAAGTCGGCGAGGGTCAGGTCGGCGACCTTGAACGGCTCAGTGGTCATGCCTGTCGTGGCTCCTTACGTTGGCGGCGGGCGATAAGCACGACGGTACGGGATGCGAGGGTGCCGGCGCATCTTCCGGGCGCTGTTCCTGACACGAGAATGTTAGGATTCGCTGGCGTGAGGATCACGGAAGCGGCACGGCGACTCGACATATCCCCCCGAATGCTGCGATACCGGGAGGAACTAGGCCTGCTTCCGGTTCTGCGGACGACTGGCCGGAGGGCGTCCAGGCGGGGGGCCGACGGGCGGGGGGCGGCGCACCGGCAGTTCACCGAGTCCGACCTGGACGCCATCAGGGCGGGCATGGAACTCGAGCGGCGGTATGACATAACGCCCGCGGCGCTGGCGTTCGGGCTGCGGGTGCTGACCGAGCCCGCGGTGCGCGCGGCGATCGCGGACCTGGGCCGCCGGACCGGGCGTGTCCCGGCGGGGCCGGTGCGGGCGCTGGACTTCGAGAAGGAACGCGCGCTGCGCGCGCTGCGCGGCCCGCGCTCCTGTTGACCCGGCGTCAACGGCGCGTTGCTACGGCTCC
>JAFMRC010000129.1:0-5379 GCA_017354375.1 Nocardiopsaceae bacterium
GTGTCGGTGACGGCGGCCTGGAGCCAGGCGCGGCGCGGGCGGAGCTGGCGCGGCGGTGGCTGCTCACGTTCGGGCCGGCGCCCGCGTCGGACCTGCAGTGGTGGGCCGGGTGGACGAAGACGCAGGCAAAGGCCGCGCTGGCGGCGCTGCCGACGATTGAGGTAGACCTCGATGGGCAGCCAGGAGTGATGCTCGCCGATGACCTCGGCGATTGCGAAGGGGATCCCGCTCCGGTGGCGGCGCTGCTGCCCGGCCTCGACCCGACGCCGATGGGCTGGCAGGACCGGTCCTGGTTCCTCGGGCCGCACGGGCCGTTGCTGTTCGACCGAACCGGGAACATCGGCCCGACCATGTGGTGGGCTGGCCGGGTCGTCGGCGGCTGGGCGCAGCGCCCGTCGGGCGAGGTCGTCTTCCGGCTGCTGGAAGACGCAGGCACCGACGCGATCAGCGCCGTCGAGGCCGAGGCGGCACGACTGGCGTCGTGGCTGGGTCCGCTGCGGGTCACCCCTCGCTTCCGCACCCCCCTGGAGCGCGGGCTCTCTCAGGAGGCGGGGTGAGGCGGCTGCGATCGGCTCGCCGAAGGGAGGGGAGGGGCCGGGTGCCGGGCGAGGGAGCGAGCCAGCGACAGGGCGTCCTCGCGGCCCTGCTGGCAGCCGTCCATCCAGGCGGCCACCCGGTCCTCGGCCTGGGCGGCGGCGGCCTTGGCTCGTTTCGTCTCGGCTTGCCAGTAGCGGATCTTCTCCTCGGATCGCGCCCACAGGCGGTTCATCTCCGCGGTCGCGTATCCTCGCGCGACTTCCCAGGCGATGAACGCACCGACCACCAGCCCGGCCAGCCCGGCCAGCATCTCCATCTCTCACTCTCCCTTCCGGCCCGGGTCCGCGGGAGTCGCGTTCACGATGGCGCGGACCGCGTCTTCGAGCGGCAAGGCGTCGCCGTCGTCGGCCCTTACCACGCCGCCCGCGGCCAACATCAGCGCGGCCGTCCCGAACAGGCAGCGCCGCCGGGCGGAATCGATGACGGGAGCGGCGGAATCACCAAGGGCCCGCATGGCGAGGCCATCGGCGAGAGCGGACAGGATGATGCCGCAGTCCTCCGGCGTGATCCCAGGCCGCAGTCGCAGTCCGCGAGAGCCGAGCACCTGATCGTAGAAGGTTCTCCAGAGCGGCCTGTTCTCCCGGTGGCGCTCGAAGATCGCCTCTCGGATCACCGGATCGCCTTCCGCCGCCGCGACCGCGACCAGCTCGAGCCGGAACGCCGGCGTGCCGAGCAGCCTGGTCATATACCAGTAACACAGCCGGTGCAGGCTCCGCACCGGGTCCGGCCCGCGGATCACCTCGTCTTCCGCGTCGGCCACCTCGTCCTGGTGCTGGGCCGGGTAGTGCGACGCCAGCAGGCCGAACCGGAGCATGTCCGCGATGAAGTACGACTGGTGCTCCCACCGTTCCCGCATGGTCGAGATCCGGCCCGCGCGGGGAAACGGCGACGGATTGCGATCGACCTCCCTGGCCACCGCCCGCTGCGAGAGGAAGCTCAGCAACGGCCGGTCGATGGAGTCCGGATCTCCCGGATCGTCCGGAATGCGCGTTGCGCCCGGGCCTAGATGCCGCTCGACCAGCCGCATCGCGGCGGCCAGGTAGGCCGCGGTCACCGGGTCATTGGCCTGCCTGCGGCGGGAAAGCGGATTGCGCCGTCGCTTGAGGCCCCGGAGGACCTTTGACAGATCTTGGTCGTACGGGGGCGGAAGCTGTTGCTTAAGTGCACGGCCCCGTTCTGGTTCGTCCCTCATGTCGCCATGATGACGCGGCCGATCCCGCGCGCATAGGCGCGCAGTTGCGCGTAAGCGTGCTCAGTTACGCGATCGAGCGCGTGATAGCGCGCCCAATTGCGCAATCGAGCGCGCGAGAGGGGGCGGGGAGCGCGCGGGACGGGGGGCTAGCGGAGTTCCCAGAGGGGGCCGGAGGGGGTGTCGGTGAGCTGGACGCCCAAGGCGTCCAGCTCGGCGCGGATCTCGTCGGCGCGGGGCCAGTTCTTCTCCTTGCGGGCCTGGGTGCGCTCGGCGACGAGGCGCTCGATCCGCTCCACCTCGTCCGCGGCCAGGTCCGACGCGCTGCGACGGCCCTCTACCTCGCGGAGCTCCAGGTCACCGAGGCGCAGGCCGAGCAGGGCGTCGGCGGCGGCGACCACCACCCGCAGGCCGGCCTCCGGAACGGCCGGATCCCGCAGCGACTCCTGCAGGGTCGCCAGGATCGTCGGCGTGGCCAGGTCCGAGCAGGCCGCGGCATCGAGCCTGGAGATGTACTCCGCCGCGGCAGTTCCTTCCCGGGAAGCACCGCCTTCCCGGGAAGGGACGTCACCGGCGGGAACCAGTGCCCGCGCCTCTTCGAGCGTCGATACGGACGGCAGCGGGCGCAGCGGAGCGACCCGCGATACCAGGCGGCGCAGCGTCGCCTGGGCGGCGTCCATCGCGGCGGTGGTGAAGTCGAGTTGGCTGCGGTAGTGCCCGCCGAGCAGGAACAGGCGGTAGGCCAGGGGGTGGTACCCGGCTTCCTCCAGGTCCGCGAGGCGCAGCGTATGTCCCGCGGACTTGGCGATCTTCTCCGAGTCCAGCAGGATGAACTCGTTGTGCAGCCAGTACCGCACCCACGGCTGCCCATCTTCGAGGTACGCCTCGCTCTGCGCGATCTCGTTAACGTGGTGCAGTTCGCGGTGATCGATGCCGCCGGTATGGATGTCGAAGTGCTCGCCGAGCAGCGCCATCGACATCACCGAGCACTCCAGGTGCCAGCCGGGCGCGCCCCAGCCCCACGGCGATTCCCAGCGCATGACGCGACGGGAGCCGGGCTCCTCGGCACGCCAGAGCGCGAAGTCCGACTTGTTTCGCCGGCCCTCCACCTGCTCGACCCGCGCCCCCTCGCGCTGGCCTTCGAGGTCGAGCAGCGCCAGGGTCCCGTAGCCCGGGGACTTCGAGGTGTCGAAGTACAGTCCGGACGGCAGCTCGTAGGTGTACCCCTTCTCCGACAGGCGGGCCGCGAACTCGACCATCTGCGGCACGTACTCGCTGGCCCGCGGGTACGCGTCGGCGGGGCGCACGTTCAGCGCGGCCATCCGGTCGAAATAGTCCTCCGTGTAGAACGCCGCGATCTCCTCGACCGAGCGGCGCTCCCGCGCGGCCGCCACCTCGAGCTTGTCCTCGCCGGTGTCGGAGTCGGCGACCGCGTGCCCCACGTCGGTGATGTTCACGACCTGCCGGGCACCGATGCCCTTCCAGCGCAGCACGCGACGCAGGGTGTCGGAGAACACATACGGCCGCATGTTGCCCAGGTGCTGGAACGAGTAGACGGTCGGACCACAGGTGTACAGGCCAACCTCGGACGTCCCGGCACTGGCGCCTCGCGGCGTGAAGTCCTCAAGGCGCCGGCCGAGGGAGTTGTAGAGCCTGAGCTGCTGTCCGGATGTCACGCCCCCATGATATGGGCGCCGTGGCCAGTGGCTGGGACTTTCGTTACTGGTAGAGCTCGTCGATCTCCGTGGCGTAGCGCTCGGCGATCACCTTGCGGCGGCGCTTCTGCGTGGGCGTCAGCTCCCCGGTGCCGACCGTCCACTCCTGGCCGAGCAGCCGGAACTTCCGCACCCGCTCCGCCCTGGCCAGGTGCTCGTTAGCCGCGTCCACACCGCGCTGGACCTCCGCCAGTACCTCGGGGCGGGAGGCCAGCTCGGCGAGCGAGAGGCCAGGAATACCGCGTTCGGCCGCCCACGCCGGGGCCGTTTCCGGATCCAGCACGAGCAGCGCGGTCACGTAGTTGCGGCCATCGCCAACCGCGCAGGCCTGGCCGATCAGCGGGTGGCGCTGCAGGTGGTACTCGATCAGCGCCGGCGAGATGTTCTTCCCGCCGGAGGTGATGATCAGCTCCTTCTTCCGGTCGGTGATCTTCAGGTAGCCGTCGGCGTCCAGTTCGCCTATGTCACCGGTGTGCAGCCAGCCGTGGGCGTCCAGAGACGCCTCGGTCCGTTCGGGATCCTTGTAATAGCCACCCATGACAAGGGGACCCCGGACAAGGACCTCGCCGTCGTCCGCGATCACGATCTCGACGCCGGGGAACGGCCTGCCGACCGCGCCGGTGCGGGCGTCCTCCGGGCGAGCGATCGTGGCGGCGTTGGACAGTTCCGACATGCCCCAGCCCTCGGTGAGTGGCACGCCGAGCGCGCGGAAGAAGTCGATGATCCCGGGGTCGAGCGGGGCGGAGCCGCTCGACGCCATCATGCACTGGTCCAGGCCGATCCGGGTGAGGATGGCCGTGCGCACCTCCTCGGGCCAGGAGCGGACGGTGCCGGGGTCCGTCGTGGGCAGGTGGTTCGACAGCGCCGCGTGCACCTTCTCCCAGACCCGCGGGATGCCCATGATCCCGGTCGGGTGCACCTCCGCCACGTACTCGAAGACCCGGCTCACCTCCGGGCAGAACGCCAGCGTGACCGGGCGCGTCATCGCCGACCAGTGATCGACGCTGCGGCCCGTGACGTGCGCCATCGGCAGGTAGGAGACCAGCCGGGCGACTCCCGACGGGTCGGACTGGTCCGCGAGCGGCATTATCCGCGTGTACGCCAGCTGGTAGTAGCGCACGTTGTGGTGGGTGATCATCACGCCCTTGGGCGTGCCGGTGGTGCCAGAGGTGTAGATGAGGGTAGTGAGGTCGTCCGGCGTCACCTTCCGCCAGGTGGCCTCGAAGAGGCCGGGGTCTTCGGCCGCCACGGCGCCGCCCTGGGCGAGGACGTCGTCGTAACGGACGACCGCCCCGCCGGGCGGGGCGCCGTCGATGAGGATGACCTGGCGGAGCTTCGGCAGCTCGTCACGGACTTCCAGGAGCCTGGGGAGGTACTTGCCCTCCACGATCGCGACCGTCGCCTCGCAGTGCCCGGCGATGTAGGCGGCCTGCTCGGCGGAGACCGTGTTGTAGATGAACACGGGTACGCCGCGCGCGTGCATGATCGCGTAGTCGGCGACCGTCGCCTCGGTGCGGTTGCCCGACCAGACCACCACGAACTCACCGGGCTGGAGGCCATTCTTGATGAGGCCTAGCGCGAGGTCGCGGACGCGATCGTAGACCTGCCGGTAGGTCAGCGAGTGCCAGGTTCCGTCGTCGTCCTTCCACTGGTGGGCCTCGGTGCCTCCGTGTTCCGCGACCGTCTCGGCATAGGCGGACAGCAGAGTGCTGCCGACGATGTCGGCTTCGATGGCGGCTCGCTCGGCTTCAACGGCGGGATCCGGCTCGATGGCGGGGCCGGCGGGTCGTTCGGTCATGCATGCCATTGTGACCTTCGGCGCAGCGGTCCGGCCAGCCGCCCCCGATGCGGTAGCGGCGCGAGCGCCAGGGCCAGAAG
>JAFMRC010000129.1:5389-13278 GCA_017354375.1 Nocardiopsaceae bacterium
GCTCGCGCCGCACTCCCCCGTTTGACCGGCCTGCCCCAAGGCCGCAAAAAAAGCGAGGCCGGTCAACTCATCGATAAAGAGGGCGCGGCTAGCGGCCAGATACCTGCGATGCCGGGTAATCCGGCGCCGAAGCATACGAAGGTGCAGGGCTCTTCGGTCTCCGATGCGGCGGCCAGGGCCTCCGCCGGACGGGCGCCCGACCGCAGGGCGCGGTGGTAGGCGCTCATCACTCCGACGGACGCGTCGTCGGCCACCCGGTTGACGCTTGAGATCACCGTCGGCGTTCCGACGTGCAGGAGGGCGGCGGTGAACCCGAGGATCTCGTCCCCGGGCCGGACGACCGTGCGCCCGACGTCGCAGGCGGACAGGACGACCTGCCGGGGCGCCGTGGCCAGGCGCTGGATGTCGTAGGCCATGAGCGGCCCGTCGGCGAGGTCGAGCCGGGAGAACAGCACGTTGTCCCGGTCATGGTGCCCGTGCACCGCCAGGTGCGCGAGGCTGGCGCCGTCGAGGGCGCGGAGCGTATCGTCCACGGTCGCGGCCCGGGCCAGGAGCGCCGTGCTACCCGGGTACATGGTGGCGATCTCGGTTACCTCGGGAATGGCGTGGCGCAGGTCCGGGCCCGCGACGAGCAGCGGCCTCAGGTGTCCCCCGCGGTCGGCGTGCCACGCCGTCAGCCAGGACGAGGCGGACGGGGCTATCGTGACCGGCCGGCCGCGCAGGCCAGGCAACATGGACCACGGCACGCTGGCCAGCGCCCCGACCGGAACGATGACGGCGCCGTCGTCCCCGAGGACGGACAGCAGCGGCGCGACCACGTTCTGGCTGAGGATCTCGGTCTGGTGCCGGATGGAGTCCTTGATGACGGCTTCCAGCCGCGGCGGGAGATTGCGGCCCGCCAGCGCGTCGAGGTCGGCGGCGAGCCTGCGGGCGGCCTCCGTCGCGGCGGCGAAATCCCCGAGGTCCAGCAGCCGCGTCTTCCCGCCCGCGCCGGTCCCGGCGCCCGAGACGGTGACGGCGAGCATCCGGCCGCCGGTGACGAGGATGCCGACGTAGACCTGGCCGCTCTCCGCGAGCGCCTCGCTTACCTCGCGCGGCGTGGCCTCGGCGGTCGTCTGGCCAGGCCCGGCCGCCTCCCAGCTGCGCTGCCTGACCAGCCTCTGCAGCTCGGCGCGCCGGGCGATGCTCGCGGGGTCGGGCACGGCGTTGAGCTCGGCCCTCCGGATCATCGTGCTGAGCTGGCGCAGTTCCGCGAGTACGGCGGCTTCTTCGGGGTCCGCGGGCGGCAGCACCGGCCTGACCCGGAACGCCTGGGCACGCGACCGCTCCAGCCACGCGAATGCCTGCCGGGCGGAGCCGCGGTCGAGCACCAGCCGCAGGCCGAAGTCGGCGAGCTCGGCCCCCAGCGCGGCTGCCCCCGTCTGCAGCTCGACGCTCCCGAACCGCTCGCGCCGCGTCTGGAGCATCTTCAGGCCGCTGCGGAGTTCCGACAGGGCGCCGGCGGGGTCGCCGTCACCTGCCGCCAGCTCGGCCCTGACCAGGCGGCGCAGCAGCGCCACGTCAAGCGGAAGGGCGCGGCCGGCCCCCACCGACTCCAGCCGCCTGACGGCGTCATGGCCCCGGCCCGCCGCGATGAGCGCGCGGGCGGCGATCAGCTCCGCCAGGGCGGCATCGGCCCGCAGGCCATGGTCGCGCAAGCGGACCGCTAGTTCCCCGGCCTCGTCCGCCACCCGAGCCGGGCGATGCCAGCGCCCGGATCCGGATGCCCGAGCGTTCCACGCGCCGGATGCCACGCCCGGAGTAGCGCGCAGCCGGGTGAGCTCAGCGAGCGCCGCCCACGCCTCGTTGCCGCGATCGCGGAACCGTTTCATCGCCGCGGTGGCCCAGCGCCGGGCGGTACCGAGATCGCCAGTGACAAGCGCCGCGAGGGCACGGGACAGCTCGGCCTCGGCGCAAGGCTGATCCCGCCGCTGCCTGCGCAGTCCCGCGATGGCGACGTCCAGGGCTGCGGCGGCGTCTGAGGCCAGCCCGGCCGCGAGCAATGCGCGAGCCCGGTCGGTCTCAAGGCCGGAGAGCAATCCCGGCGCGATTCGCTGGTAAGCGGCGGAGGCCACGTCGAACAAATGGAGAGCGGCCGGAATATCGCCCATACTAAGATCGCAATATCCGCGATTGTGCGTAGCCTTCGCGACGATCAGTCCAAGGCCAGCGGATGCCGCGACGGTTTCCGCTTTGCGCAGGTCACTCCATGCGAGCTGCACATCGCCGGTGTTCAGGTACAGTACGCCGCGGTTAAGGAGAGTGGCCGCCAGCCGTTCCGGATCTCGCGCCAGCAACGGCTCGGCCGCCTTGAGTTCCGGCAACGACTCCCGCCACCGGCCGATCCGCAGGAGAATAATCCCGCGTTGCAGGTGCAGCGTTCCCCTGTCGGCAGGCGCGACATAGCCCTCAATGCCATCGAGCAGGCGCTGTCCGTATTCCACGCGTCCCTGCTCCGATTCCAGCAGCGCCAGGCTCATCACCAGCCGGGCGGCGAGCTCGCGGTACTCCGCTGGCACGCCGTCTTCGCCTGCCGACTCGGACCAGCCCAGGGCGGCGAGGCCCGCGCGAAGCTGCCGGGCGCCGACAGCGGGATGCCCGGCATTGCCCGACCGCATTCCTTTGCGGTGGGCTGCCAGTGCACGCCGTTCCGGTGTGATTCCTCACCTGCTCACAAGGTCAGCGTTGGCGTGATGACCGCCTTTCCCCCGGCAAGCGGGGCGTCCTTTCCGCCGGCAACTCTTCCGGCAGTTCCTCCGGCAACTTCTCCGGCAGCCGAAGCGTCGTGACCTCCATCCGCACTCGCTACCGCTGGCGGGTGCACGACAAGCCGGGCCATTCCCCGCGGCACGCTGCCGAAAACGAACCTACCCAGCTTATCGGCGGTCACGGTCATGGAGTTGTCCGAACGCCGTATTTCGACTGGGTGCGCCCTCGGCGGCGCAATCCAGCCGTCTACCCGGGCCGTCCCATCCGGGTTTTCATCGACCCTGATCATGATCGTCAGGCTCTCGCTATCGAAGGTGACGGTCCAGCTCTCCCGGTCGCCGCGAGTCGCCAGCTCCGATTCGGAGTCAGGAGCGACACGTGCCACCTCGGCCTCCAGCTCACGCAGGGCGATCGCGAACCTGATGCGTTCCGGAAGATCTTCCGGCATGGGGTCGGCGGCCTCGAACGTCTCCCTGACGAAGGCGAGCAGGCTCACGTCGCTCGCGTCACTTTCCCCGGCGCCTCCATGCTGCCCCCCCATGGCGATCATGGCTGCCCCCCTTCCCCGTTGAGTAGTGCCGACCGGAGCCTGGCCAGGCAACGGCTGCGCGTGGGCCCGATGCTTCCGCGCGGCATGCCGAGGCTGGCGGCGACCGCCCCGTAATCCGGGCGCGGCACGAAGGCCACGATCCGGAGCAGTTCCTGGCACCGCTGCGGCAAGGTGCGGAACGCGGCGCGCAGCCGTCGATGCTCATCCTTGAGGACCACGTTCTCCTCCGCGCCCACGCCGGGATCCGGAATCGACTGAAGCCATTCGCCGTCGGCGGGCTGCTGCCTGCGGCCCGCCGCGCGCACCCGCCAGGCTTCGCGCCGCGTCGTGGTGACGAGCCACGACGTCAGCGAGGCGGGCGTGCGGATCGCGTCCAGGTGCGACATCAGGCTCAGCCACGCGGTCTGCACCACGTCTTCCGCGTCGGGCGCGCTGAGCCCCGCGGCGCGGGCCACCTGCCACAGCACCGGCGTCAGCTCGGTCACGAGCTCGCCGATCGCGTCCTGGTGCCCTTCCCTCGCGGCCTCGGCGAGGCTCGCGATGCGCCCGCGACTGTCATCCCTATCTTCGTTTCCCCGTGCGGTAACCCCGTCGCCCACTGCGATCATTCCGGCGCCTGCAGCCGCCGGATCGCGTGCTGCACGCGACGGACCGCGTCCTGGGCGCCGGTCCGGTCCAGCCGCAGTGAGTGCTGATCATCAGGTGGCGAGCCCTGGAGTGGCTCAAGCATGGTGCGGACAAGCTTCGCGGCCATCGTCGGCGCGGCGAAGGAGGTGCCGCTCCACGCGGCGAACCCGCTGCGGAAGTCATCGAAGTCGAACGACTCGCGGGATTCGTGGGCGACTCGGAGGTCCGGCTGGATGGCTCCGTTGACGTCGACGGGATAGGTACTGATCACGGCCGCCCCGGGCGCCCAGGCGGTGACCCATCGGCCACCGTTGCTGAAGATCGCCCTCGACCCATTCGGGTTCAGCGCGCCCACGCTCATCAGCGGAATCGCGGTTGGCTCCTTGCCGGCGAATGCCGCGGGGTAGTACTCGCGGCTGGTCGCGAAATTCCCCGCGGCCGCTGTCACCACGACCCCAGCGTCGAGCAACATGTCGATGATGTGCCGCAACCCCGACGTGTACGAAACGTCCGCCGCGGATTCATTGAAGTAGCCGAAGGACATCGATATCGCGTCGATCATCCGGGAGGGATCCCCGTCCTTCTGCGCCTCGGCAACCCGGGCGGCGAGCAGTTCGAGCGCGAGTAGCAAATCCCCCTCGTAGATGATCCCGTCGCTGTGCATGACGCGGATGCTGAGCACGGTGGCGTCTGGCACGATCTGGCGGATGATGCCCGAGATGAACGTGCCGTGCCCCGCATACGGTGCGACCTCACCGACTAGCTTGTCCAGGGTGACGGGTTCGTCCCACGGGCCGCTAATGAGCTCGTGCTGCAGGTCTCCCGCATCGACCGCCTGATTCTCGTAGGCGTAGATGGCGTCCTGGATATCCTGGTCGAAGCGCACCGGCCCATCCGCGGGCATCCCGCCCGGGTCCTCGCCCGTGGTCGTCACGCCGAGCCAGGGATTCGCCCGGATGCCGGTGTCCGGTACAGCGATCACCGGGCGCCGCCCGTACTGATGAGCGCACTCCGCGAGGGACTTCCGCGCGGGCGCGTCCACGAAAAGGTCTACCGGCGTGCGCGAATCCCTGCCGCCGTACAAATACGACCTGGCGACCGCGGGACTCGTGGCAGGGCCGCCGCCGTGAATCTCCGGACCACCGTGTATCTCCGGCCCGCCGTGGATCTCGGGACTGCCGTAAACCTCGGGCGCTCCGGTTATCGCGGCACCGACGAGCAGGTGCTCGAGTGAGATCCGCCTGACGTCCTCGACGTCCAGCGCCGGCTTGCCGGCGGATCCGGCCGACCCACTCTGGCCAGCGGCTTTACGAAGCGTGGCCAGGGCCTGCCACGCGTCGACCTCGCCGTCGGCACCGGGTTGCCCGGCCGGGACCAAGACGACCGGACGCTGAAGCTTGCGGGCCGCTTCCCCGCTCACGACGCTTGTGTGCGAGCGGAGCGAGGCCATCCGCATCCCGGCCTCCGCGAGCACCTCGTTCAGCGCGCTGAGCGCGCTTTCCTCGTGCAGGTCGTGCGGCAGCAGGAGCGTCCGCTTCCGGTAGACGCTCGGCATCGGGGAGGGCCAGTCGCTCACGGTATGTGCGACGTGCGGGTCGAGCACGCTTGCGTCATGCCGGTCGAGCGTTGCCTCGACGAAGCTCCTGCGGCGCGGCGCCGAACCCTCGGCCAGCTCGCCATCGCCTGGCTGGACAATTATGAACTTCGATGCCATGCAGGGCCCCTCCTGCTCCGACGTTGAAACGCTTCTTCTAGCGCACTGGCCGGATGCCCGGAGTGTAGATCCGGCACCCGGCTCCTGACGGCAATGAGGTACGCCCGTGACGTGAGATACAAACCCTCTTATAACGATCATATAACGTAAAGCCGTTCACAAGCCGACGTATCTGGGCAAGCGGCGGCTTCTCTGAACCGGTGGCGGGGAACTCGGCTGGCCTAAGTCTCGCAGGGGCAGGTCAACCGGGCGTGACCGCCATGACGGCGCGGGCACTTCTGTGCCGTGCTCGCGCCGTCCCCGGTCAGTCCTCTCGGAGGCTATGTTCGCCGAGGATCAGGGCCGCGCAGCGTTCGGCGATCATGATCGTGGGAGCGTTCGTGTTGCCGGACGTCACCGCGGGCATCACCGACGCGTCGGCGACCCGGAGCCCTTCGACGCCGTGCACCGCCAGGTCGGGCGCGGTGACGGCCATCCGGTCGATGCCCATCTTGCAGGTGCCGACCTGGTGGTGATACGTGATCAGGTTGGCCATCGAGTATTCGAGCAGCTCGCTGTCGGTGGTGACGTCGGGGCCGGGGGCGATCTCCCGTTTCCGCCACTCGCCGAGGGCGGCACCCGCGCCGATCTCACGGGACAGCTTCATCGCGGCCAGCAGCGCCTTGCGGTCGGCGGGTTCCTCCAGGTAATGCGGGTCGAGGGCGGGATGCCGCGCCGGATCCGCGGAACGCAGCCACAGCCGCCCCCGGCTCAGCGGCCGGATCACGCCCCCGACGATCGCCCACCCGTCCCCGTAATCCGGCTGCGGGTAGCCCGGAACCGGCATCGGGAAATGCGACATCAGCGGCTGCAGGTCGGGCGCGGGCATCCCTGGCTCGCTGGTCGCGAAGAACTGCGCCTCGAGGTTGTTCGCCTTTCCATCCGGAACGGATCGTGCCGACTCGAACAGCACCGTGGCCAGCATGTGGTCGTGAAGGTTGGCGCCCACTCCGGGCAGATCGGCACGTATATCGATATCCAGCTCGCGCAGGTCGTCCGCGGGGCCGATGCCGGACAGCAACAGCAGCTGCGGCGAGCCGATCGCGCCGGCCGACACGATCACGTCCCCGGCGCTGTGCAGCCGCCGGCCGTCGGCCAGTCGCACGCCCGCCACGCGGCCACCGCCACCTCCGCCCGCACGGCTCGCCCCGCGCCCGCTCCCGCCGCCGTCTCCGTCTCCGTCTCCGTCGAAGGCCAGGCCGGTGACCTGCGCGCCGGTGAAGACGGTGAGCAGCGGGCTATCCGCTATGGGCAGCACGAACGAGGTCCAGGCACTGGCCCGGCGGCCGTTCCTGATCGTGAGGTAGCACAGGCCCGCGCCGAGGATCTCAGCGCCGTTGCAGTCGTCGTTGAGCGGGATGCCATATTCGGCGCAGGCGTCGAGGAAGGCGAGGCTGACCGGGTTAGGGTCGTGGTTACGGGTGACGGGAAGCGGACCGCCTGTAGCGTGGTATTCGGATTGGCCGCCCGCGGAGTCCCCGCGGCGGCCCTCATCCCCGGAGCGGCCCTCGTCCCCGTAACGTCCCTCGAAATCCTCTGATTTCAGGAAATATGGCAGTACGTCGGCATAGGACCAGCCGGTGGCGCCGTTGTAGGCCCAGTTGTCGTAGTCCGCGCGGGCTCCGCGCACGTAGATCATGCCGTTCAGCGCGCTGGAGCCGCCGAGCACCTTGCCGCGGGGCCAGGAGACGCTGGTCTTCAGCGAATGTTCCTGCGGCTCGGTGATGAACGCGTAATCCTGCGGGCTGTCCCACAGTTCCCAGGCGCGACCCGGATCGTGGATGGCGGGGTTGTCGTCGATGCCGCCCGCCTCGACGAGCGCGACGCGCCGGCCGGCATCGACGAGCCTTCGCGCGATCACGCACCCGGCTGACCCCGCCCCCACGATGACATGGTCGAACTCAGTGGCCCCGTCGCCGCGCCCTGCCATGCCGCCGCCTCCTGCGTCTAGCCCCGGCCCCTGACCACATCATGCGGCCTTCGCCCCCGCATGCCAAGCGCGCACCCGGGCCAGCTCACCCACCGCCACCCAACGTGCCAGGTGCGCACTCGGGCCAGCTAGAGCGAGCCCAAACGCGCATTTGGCACGCGGTGGGGGGTGGCGCGGGGCGGGTGGCGCGCCGGTTACTCGGGGTCGGGGCGGCGCGTGGCCAGGGTCTCCCCGGCCGCGCGCTGCGACGGGACTTCGGGCGCCCCCGGCTGGGCCTGCCC
>JAFMRC010000360.1 GCA_017354375.1 Nocardiopsaceae bacterium
CTGGGCCGCGAGGAGGCCGGCCAGCGCCGCGTCCGCCGCTTCGGCCGCGCCGTCGGGCGCCTGGCCGATGTAGACGATCCGGCTCTGCGGCGCGTGGTAGCGGCACGCGCTGCCCGACAGTTCGAAGAACATCCCCTGACCACGACGGATCCGCCTGGCCGACCAGGAGACGTGCTCCTGGTCCAGGATCGTCGTGGGCCGTATCAGCGGGGCGAACCCGGGAGGCTCGCCTCCGGCCGTGATCATCGCCCGGTACACCTCGGCCGCGACGTCCCGCTCGTCGGCGTCGTGGCGCGCGGCGGCGATGCCGGCTCGCATGGCGACGTCGGAGATCAGGGCGGCCCGCCGCACGTGGCCGATCTCCGACGACGACTTGACCGCCCGCTGCCTGGCCAGCAGGTCCGAGGCCGAGGACCACCGGACTCCGGGCACCCCGGACCGGATCGCGCCCGCGATCGCCGGCGGGAAGAAGGTCGATTCCTGCTCTAGGGCCACGGCTTCTCCCGCTTCCCCCGCTGCCCCTGTTGCTCCCGTTGCCGCCGCCTCGGCGACCGCCCTGGCGCACAGGCCGCCCGGGGGCTCGCCATCGCTGAAGCTCAGGTGCCGGCACCAGGGAACCTGCGCCCGGATCGTGGGCCGCTCCATTGCCCGGGTGATCAGGGTGGGGACGCCGGCGGCCGGTACCACCAGCAGGGTGAAGGCGAAGTATCCGAGGTGGTCCAGCCCGGTCAGGTAGTAGATGTTCTCCGGGCTGGCCAGCGCGACCGCGCTGACGCGGGACGCATCCATGCTGTGCCGCAGCCGGGAGATCCGGCCGGAGTGCTCGGCATCGACGTTGGCGAGCGCGGGGTCAGCGTGAGCGGGCACGGGGCGGGCACGCGCGGCACCGGTCGCGGGGCCGCCGCCGGCGTCGGCCGGAAGTGCTTCTATGGTCACGGGCACAGGTTGCGTCGCCAACTTAAGTTAGCACAAGCACGTATTTCTGATGATCTCGTTTAGGCTGGCTAAATGTTCGAGGTTCACCGGCTGCGACTGCTCCGCGAGCTCGCCGCCCGCGGCACCATCGCCGCCACCGCGAAAGCCTGCTCGCTGACGCCGTCGGCGGTTTCGCAGCAGCTGTCCGTGCTGCAGCGCGAGGCCGGGACGCCGCTGCTGGTACGCGACGGCCGCCATCTGATCCTCACCGAGGCGGGCCGGGTGCTCGTCGAGCACGCCGAGCAGGTCCTGGCCGGCCTGGAGGCGGCCAAGGCGGCGCTGGAGGCGCTGTCCGACAGCGTGAGCGGGGTGGTGCGGATAGCCGCCTTCCCGACCGCGGCCAGTTCCCTGGTCCCCGCCGCGATCGCCGCCGCCCAGGCGGCCCATCCGGACCTGACGGTGTCGCTGGAGGACCGCGAGGGATCGGCCGGCATCGCCGCGCTGCGCGCGGGCCAGATCGACCTGCTGCTGGTCTACGAGTACAACCTGCTGCCCGAGATCACCGACCCGGGTATCGAGCTGACGCCGCTGGTCACCGAGTCCCTGCTGGCCGCGGTGCCCGCGACGCTGCGGCTGCCCCGGGGCGCCCTCCGCCTCACGGCGCTCCGTGATCAGCCCTGGATCGCCCCGCTCAGCGACAGCGACCTGCGCGCCACCCTGGAACGCGCCTGCGGGCTGGCGGGGTTCAGCCCGCGGCTGGCCTACACGAGCGACGACTACACCGTGATCCTCGCGCTGGTAAGCGCCGGGCTCGGGGTAAGCCTCGTCCCGCAACTCGCCACCGAGCGCACGTCCGCCGATATCGGGTTGCGGGCGGTGGCCGACCCTACCCTGTACCGGGCGGTCTCGGTCGCCGTGCGGGCCGGCAGCGCCCGCACCCCAAGCCTCGCCGTGCTGATCGCCGAGCTACGCGATCAGGCCGGCCGGCTCCGCCTGCCCGCCTGATCGCCCGCCCGCCTGAGCCTGATCGCCTGCCGCCTGCCCGCAGTGCCGCGGCGCGAGGGTCATCCGCACGCGCGGTCGAGCACCTGCCGGGCCTGGGCGACGAGGGGGCCGTCGATCATCTGGCCCTCGAAGTTGGCGGTCGCCCGGCCCTCTCGCAAGGCCCGCTCGTAGCACGCCAGCAGCCGCCGGGCGCGCTCGACCGCCTCGGGCGGCGGGGTGAACAGGGCGTGGCAGATCTCCACCTGCGAGGGGTGCACGCACATCTTGCCCCCGAACCCCACGTCCAGCGCGAACTGCGCGTCCGCCTCGAACCGCGCGGCATCGCGAATGGCCGTGACGACCTGGTCGATCGCGACCAGGCCCGCGAGCCGGCATGCCATCGCCAGCTGCGTCCGGGCGTAGAACGTCTCGGTCCCGCGGGCGGTGCGCCGCCCGCCGAGGTCGGCGATGTAGTCCTCCGCGCCGAAGTAGGCGGCGACGCCGAGCTCGCTCGCGGCCAGCGCCGGCACCGCCTCCACGACGCCGCGGGCGCTCTCGATCCCCCAGATGACCCTGTGGCCGGCCCCGTCCTGGCCAGTTCCGCCCTGGCCGGCCCCGCCCTGGCCGGGGGTTCCGAGATCCCGCAGCCGCGCCTCGACATCCCGCACCTGCGCCGCGGTCTCGGTCTTCGGCACGACGACGCCGCCGAACGGCCCGGCCGCGTACGCGCGCAGGTCATCCTCGAAGAGGTCGACCGCGTCCGGAGCATTGACCCGGAGAAGGATGAGTCCGGAATACCCGTTATCGAGAAGATCTTGAGCCACCGTCGCCGCCTGCCCGCGTGCCGCCATCTTCGCGTCGGGCGGCGTCCCGTCCTCCAGGTCGATGATGACCGCGTCTGGCCCGCTGCGCGGCGTCTTCGCCACCAGGTCGGGCCGGTTCGCGGGCGCGAACAGCGGCGACCGGAGTCGCATGGTGCTCACGCGTCGCATGGTGCTCACGCCGCGCCCTCCGGCGGTTCCGGTGAGGCGGGCTCCGGCCGACAACGGATCATCGCCTGCCGGTCCGCCGAGCACACGACCTCGTCGCGCTGGTTGCGGGCCACGTGCCGGAACGTCACGATCCCGACGCCGGGCCGCGACGCCGACAGCCGCGCGGCGATCACCTCGCTGGCCACGTGGAGCGTGTCCCCGGTGAACACCGGGCCCGGGAACGTGACCTCCGAGAACCCCAGGTTGGCCACGGTCGTCCCGAGCGTCAGCTCGGGCACCGAGATCCCGACCGTCAGCGCGAGCGTGAACAGCGAGTTCACCAGGGGCCGCCCGAACTGGGTGCCCGCGGCGAACTCGGCGTCCAGGTGCAGCGGCTGCGGGTTCATCGACATGGTCGTGAACAGCACGTTGTCGGTCTCGGTGAGCGTGCGCCTGATCGCGTGCTCCACCCTGGTGCCGACGGGCAGTTCCTCGTACCACATGCCCATCCGCCGGTCGGTCATCGTTCCCCTCCTCCGCTCGCGGCCAGTCCCCCGCTCGTATCCAGTCCCCCGTTCGCAGCCGGTTCCCCACTCTCGGTCAGCCCCTCGCTCGCGGCCAGCCCCCCGCTTACGGCCAGCAGCGCCTCGCGCCGCTCGGATAGGGTGCGCCCGCGCAGCCAGGCCACGCCGTGCTCGGTCACCACGACATCGACGGAGTGCCCCGGGACCGTGACCTGCGCTCCTTCCGGATGCGAGGAGACGATCGCCGGCCGCCCGCGCGCGTCGGTGGACGCCAGCGCCAGGATCCGCAGCCCCCCGCTGGACAGGTGCGCGCCCTCGAAGAAATCGGCGCTGCCGCCGATCCCGTCACAGACGGCCTGCCCGGCCAGGTCCACCGACGCCGCCGAGATAACCGACACGAACCGTTCGGTCCTGCCCAGGAACACCGGGTCGTGGATCCGGTCCGAGGACGCCATCTCGACCCGCGAGTTGCGGTTCGCCCACGCCATGAGCTTAGGCCCGCCCACCAGCTCGACCGCGCGCACGGTCCCGCTGGAGGCCTCCGCGAGCGGGATCATCCGCTCGGTGATCACCCCCAAAACCCTTATGCCGAACGGGTCGTCGTGCCTGCCCAGCAATTCCCCGACTGCCTCCGTCACGGGACCGAGCCCGAGTTGCACCGTAGCCCCGCGCGGGATCAGCCCGGCGACGCGGGTAGCGATGGCCTCGGTACGCGGATCAGGGTTACTGGAGTTGGTTGGGTTTGTATGGTTGTCGGGGTTTGTCGGGTTGTCGGGGTTCTCCGGGTAGTACGGCGTCGGGTCGTCGGAGGCGACGAGGTGGGTGATCTCGCTGACGTGCACCCGGGAGTCCCCGGTGGTGCGCGGCAGGTCCGGATCGACCTCGGCGATGACGAGGCGCGCGGTCTCGATCGCCGCGCGGGTGATGGACGCGGTCGGGCCGGTGGAGCACCAGCCGTCACGGTCGGGCGGGCTGATCCGGATGAGCAGCACGTCGGTATTGCCGGTGATGGCGACGCGGACGTCGGAGGCTCGCAGCGGGAGGTAGGAGGCGAGGCCGTCGCGGACCAGGTCGAGCCCGGCCCCGGACGGGTGCCAGGTACGGTACCGCAGCCGTCCGGCCCGGACCGCGGCCTGGTGCGGAAACGACCCGAATGTCAGCCCCGTGGTCAGCACCAGCCCGTCTGTCCGCTCGGCGTGCCGGCCGAGCTCCAGCAGCAGGGTCTCCGGCGTACCGCAACACGGCGTGGCCAGAACCCGTGAGCCGGGTGCCACGTCACGGATCGCGCGCGAGACGGAAACCTCGTTCGCCATGACCTGCCAGCCTTCCTTCCCTCGGCCCTTCTCCTGGCCTCCTTCCTCCGCCGCGACTCTAGCGTCCGGCTCCGCGCGACCACCGTCCGGGTAATGGCCTCACCTCCGGCGCGATCTCTCCGGCGCGATCTTCGTCATGATCTCTGCCGTGATCTCCGGCGTGCCCTGGTCATCTCCGGCGTGCACTGGTCACGTTGCCGCCTGCCACTGGCGCGTTGCAGGTTGCAGGCCTGCCGCTCAGGCCGGATAGCGTTTGGGGCCTTTCGTGTAGGTGCGGCCGGATGGGGTCCGCCACCGGTGCCAGCCGGGCCCGGGCTCCTGGGTGACGCTCCAGCCCCGCGACTGCTTGACCTGGTGGCAGCGCCGGCTGCGGGCCCCGGCGTTGCACGCGTCGGTGGCCCCTCCCCGGTCGTAGGGCACGGCGTGGTCGAAGTCGCAGCGGCTGGCCGGGTGCGAGCAGCCGGTGAACGTGCACTCCCCATCCCGGACCTCCACGAGGTGGCGGAGCAGGGCGCCGGGCCGGTAGGCGCTGGTGGCGTACCGGTGGTCGCAGCCGCGGACGGGGACCGGGTGCAGGTCCAGGCGGTAACGGCTGCCCCCGGGGACGGTGAGGATCCAGGTTCCGGGCATGCCGGGATCCCAGGCGCCGGATCCGCTTCCTGACCCGTCGCCGTGCCCGCCGCCGTCGCTGTGCCTGCCACCGGCTCCGGGCCTGCCACCGGCTCCGGGCCTGCCGTCGGCTCTGGGCCTGCCGCCGGTTTCGGGCCTGGTCGCGTCGGGCGCGAGGCCCCAGGCGCCGGGGGCGGCGGAGGGC
>JAFMRC010000130.1 GCA_017354375.1 Nocardiopsaceae bacterium
TCCCAGGCCGGTTCCCGGGCGGCCCCTCCCCCGGCACCCGCTCCCCCGACGGCCGTCCCGCCCCGGTCGGGCGGCGGCAGCGACCCGGTCCACAGCAGCTCCGCGACGTCCTCGAAGGTGCGCGTGCGCGCCAGGCCGACAGCGTCGAGGCCGCGATAGCGGAGCTTGTCCGCCGTGATCTCCGTGATCGCCGACTGGACCGTGATGTCGACCGCGTTCGCCGGTCGGCGCGGCCTGCCCCTGCGGGCGAGCGCCTCGATTTCCGCGGGGTCGAACAGGCTCGTCCGGCCATCCGCCGCCCGCTGGCGCCGCAGCGTGCCGCGGCTGACATAGGCGTACAGCGTGGCGGGCTTGATGCCGAGGCGGCGGGCGGCTTCGGCGGCGGTCAGCGGGCGCGGCATGGAGTCACCATAATCCGCTGCGCGGCTCCGGGCCTGTGTAGCGGGCCGAGGGGCGGATGATCTTGTTGTGCCCGGCCTGCTCCACGATGTGCGCGGTCCAGCCGACGACCCGGCTGACGGCGAAGGTCGGGGTGAACAGCTCCCTGGGCAGGCCCGCCGCCTCCAGCACCAGGGCGGCGTAGAGCTCCACGTTGGCGGGCAGCGGCACGCCCGGCTTGAGCTCGGCGAACGCCGCCCGCGCGCTGGTCGTCACCGCCTTGGCGAGGTCGAGGCGGGGGCTGCCGAGTTCTTCGGCGACCTGGCGCAGCAGGATGTCGCGCGGGTCGGTAGCGCGGTACACCGGGTGCCCGAAGCCCATGATCACCTCGCCGCGGGCCAGGGCGCCGCGGATCCAGGCGTCAGCGCGGCCGGGCGTGCCGATCTCGTCGAGCATGTCCAGCACCCGCGACGGCGCGCCGCCGTGCAGCGGGCCCGACAGCGCGCCGAGCGCCGCGATCACGGCCGAGCCCAGGTCCGCGCCGGACGAGGCGACGACCCTGCCGGTGAAGGTGGAGTTGTTGAACCCGTGGTCGATGGTGGAGATCAGGTACGTCTCCAGCGCCCGGGCACGGGCCGGGTCGGGCTCGCGCCCGTCGAGCATGTAGAGGTAGTTCGCGGCGTGGCCGAGGTCCTCGCGGGGCCCGACCGGGCTTTTCCCCGTCGAGTGCCGGTACAGGGCGGCCACGAGCGTCGGGAACACCGCGGTAGTGACGATTGCCTGGTCCGCGAGGTCTTCGGCGGAGACGTCGAGCCAGGGTTTCATGCCCTGGTCGAGGGCGACGAGCTCGTAGGCGGCACGCAGGTTCTGCAGCGGCCGGTCGCTGGCCGCCAGCTCCGCGATCGCGGGCAGCGCCCGCGCGACGCGCGGCGTAAGGGCGCGACGGGCGGCCGTTCGCTTGGCGAACTCCGCGAGCTGCGCCACATCCGGCAACTCGCCCGCGTGCACGAGGTGCCAGGCCTCCTCGAACGTGCGCCCGCGGGCCAGCTCCGCGGCGTCGTACTGGCGGTAGTGGTAGAAGCCCTCCGCGCCGCGCACATCCCCGATCGAGGTCTCGGCGGCGGCTACTCCCTTGAGCCCGGCGGGCACGTCAATCAATTGCGTCATGACCGTCACGTAATCAGCATTGATAAGCAATCGTCAATGTTGATTACGATCAACGTTGACGGCATCGTTAACGGGACCGCTACCCCTACTATGCGGAATCATGAGGATCCTCGACCCCACCCTGCACGATCTCACCCCGCGCCACCTGGAGATCTTCTGGCGCTACCAGGTAGTCCGCACCGGCGTGGATTTCAGCGCCGCCTGCTGCTTCGTCATCGGCAGCATCTTCTTCTTCTACGAATCGCTCTCCACCCCGGCGGACTGGCTGTTCCTCATCGGGTCCATCCTGTTCGCCGTCAAGCCAACCATCGACATGGTCCGTTCTCTCCACCTGAAGAGGCTGCCCGCCACCGCCGCCTCCCCGCCGCGCAAGGCTTAGGTGTCGGCGAGGTTCCGGTCGGCGTCCTGGCCGAGAAGGGCGACCGACAGCCTGGCGAGCACCCCCGACAGCTCGGCGTGCTGTTCCGGGGACCATCCGGCGAGGAGATGCTCCAGCCATGAGTGCTGGGCGGCGAACAGTTTCTCCGCGACCTCGCCGCCCGCGGGGGTCAGGGCCAGCACCCCATCCGTGCTCCTGGTGACCAGCCCGCGCGAGACCAGCAGCTCGGCGGACGGGTGCCCCTCGGCGACGGTCACCCCGGCTTGCTCGGCCAGGGTGGCACCGGGCGTGTCGCCCTGGCGGGCCAGCCGGGTGAGGATCCAGGCGGCGCCACCGGGCAGGTCCAGGCCCGCGTCGCGGGCCAGCCGGGCGTACCCGAACCGGCGCAGCTCGGCCCCGGACAGGCGGGTCAGCACCCGTTCGGCCTCCTCGGCCGACGACCGCTGCGCTGGCACCGCGCCGAGGCATTCACCCAGGTCGGCGGCGCTCGCCGAGCTGCGGACGGTCCCGGCCCTCTCGGCGTCCTTCTCGGCGTCCCCCTCGGCGGACCGCCCGGCGGACCGCTCGGCAGACCCCCCGGCGGACCGTCCGGCGGGCTGCCTGGCCGCGGTGCGCAGCGGCACCTCGCGCAGGAACCAGGCGAGCGCGAACGCCGCCACCACGACCGGCACCGAGGCGAGGAACACGGGATGCAGCGCGGCGCTGTAGGCGTGCAGGATCGCGTGGTGCAGCTCGGGGGGCAGGTGAGCCAGCATGGATGTGTTCGCCTGCACCGCGGTCGCGCTGAACCCCGGCGGCAGCGGGACTCCCTGGAGCGCGGCCGACAGCTGGGAAGCGAGCTGGTTGGAGAAGATCGCGCCGAACACCGACACCCCGAACGACCCGCCGATCGTCCGGAAGAACGTCACCCCGGAGGTAGCGGCGCCGAGGTCGGAGAAGTCCACGGTGTTCTGCACGGCGATGATGAGCACCTGGATGACCAGGCCGAGGCCGAACCCGAGGGTGAAGAAGAACAGGTTCATGACCAGCGTCGACGTGTTCTCGTCCAGCCTCGACAGCAGGAACAGGGCGACCGCCATGACCGCCGAGCCGACGATCGGGTACACCTTGTACCGGCCGGTGCGGGCGATCAGCTGCCCGCTGCCGACGGATGTGATCAGCATGCCGAGCACCATCGGCAGCAGGTACACCCCCGACATCGTCGGCGACACCCCGTGCACGACCTGCAGGAACAACGGCAGGTACGATAGCGCGCCGAACATCGCGAACCCGGCCGCCAGCCCGATCGCGGACGCCACGGTGAATACCGGGTTGCGGAACAGCTTCAGCGGCAGCACCGGCTCGGATGCCCGCCGCGCCGTCAGGAACCACGCGGCCAGCAGCATCGCCGCGCCGGCGAACAGTCCGATGATGACGCCCGAGCCCCACGGGTAGGTGGTGCCACCCCAGGACGTGGCGAGCACCACAGCCGTCGCGAACGCGGCGAGCGTCGTCGCGCCGGCATAGTCGATCGCGTGCCGCCGCCGGGCGCCGGAGGCGGGCAGCACCACGGTGATCGCGACGAGCGCGAGCGCGCCGATGGGCAGGTTGATGTAGAAGATCCAGCGCCAGCTCAGGTCGTCGACGAAGAACCCGCCGAGCAGCGGCCCGGCGACGCTGGACACGCCGAACACCGCGCCGAACGCCCCCTGGTACTTCCCCCGCTCCCGGGCCGGCACCACGTCGCCGACGATCGCCTGGGTGAGCACCATCAGCCCGCCGCCCCCGATGCCCTGCACCGCGCGGCAGGCGATGAGCATCTCCATGTTCCGCGACTGGCCGCAGGCCGCCGACCCGGCGAGGAAGATCACGATCGCGCCGAGGAACAGGTACTTGCGGCCGTAGGAGTCGCCGAGCTTACCCCACACCTGCGTGGTGGCGGTGCTGGCGAGCATGTAGGCGGTGACCACCCAGGACAGGTGGGACAGGCCGTGAAGGTCGTTGACGATCGTCGGCAGCGCCGTGGAGACGATCGTCTGGTCGAGCGCGGCCAGCAGCATCGCGAGCATCAGCGCGGCGTAGATGACCAGCAGCCGCTGGCCACGTTCCCCCTGCTCCCCCGGAGTCACCACACTCCGGCTGATACCCCGTCGGCTCTTCCGCAACCGGCGCCCCGCCGACCGGAACCCCCGTCAGCCGGGCGAGGCGCTGGCGCCCGCGGACGGGGTCGACGTGCCCGCGCCCGCGGACCCGCCCGGTGAGCCCGATGAGCCCGACGCGCTCGGCGCCGGCGTACCGGAGGCCTGCGCCATGGCCTTCTTCGACGCCACGGCGTCGGCCCCGGCCTGTGCCTGGGTCGCGGTCAGCGCCGTCCCCGTGAAGTCGTGCCAGACACCGCCCTCGCCGTTGCCCGACGTGTTCCCCGTCGCTGTGCCGGCCGCGTAGGTATACAGCGGGTACCCGTTGTACGTGGCCTGCACGGTGCCGTCGGGCCGGGTGATCGACCCGAGCTTGCCGGCGAGCTTCACGCCCGGGCCGACGTACGGCTTGCCGGTGACCGCCGGCCAGGCGGACAGGCACCCGGCGGTGCACGCGGACTTCCCGCTACCGCGGGCATCCTTGCCGTACCAGTACACGGTGCGGCCGGTACCCGTGGCGAGCACGTATCCGGCCATGGTCTTCTCGACGATCAGCAGGGTCTTCGCGGAGGTCGCCGAGGTCCCGCCAGACGGTGACGCGGACGCGGACGCCGTCGGGGACGCCGGCGCCGATCCCGACGAGCTCGTCCCGTACGCGGCGCCCGGCGTAGGCGACAACGCCGTCGAGCAGGCGGCGAGCGGCAGCACGCCGAGCGGCAGCAGAGCGGCGAGCATCCGGCGGGTCGGGCGCATCACTCAATCCCTCGCATCGCGGACAAATTAAGCAGGTGCGACGATACGACCGGGGCCGCCGACGGGTCCGGCCGTTTCGCCGGACGAGACCTAGCCGTAATAAACCGCCCGGTCACGGCCCCGCCAACGGCTGACCGCCAACAGCTACGCGCCAACGGCTACCCGGCGGCGGCTACCCGGCGGCCATCCGCCGGCACAGCCAGGCCAGCGACAGCGGGTACCGGTAGTCGATCCCGCCGTGCTTCGCGTCGAACAGCTCGAACCGGATCGCGTCGTCGGCGACCCCGGCCTCGCGCAGCGCGGCGCGGAACGCCTCCGCCCCGATGTCCAGGTAGAAGTCGTCCCTGGTCCCGGCGTCGATCCAGATCCCGCGCAGCCCGCGCAGCGCCTCGGCGTACCGTGGCACCATCCGGACCGGATCCCAGTCCAGCCACCGCTGCCACGCCTCGGGCCGCAGCACGCCGGTCACCGGGTCGAACGGCAGCACCGGGGTGCCGTCGTCATCGGCGGAGAAGCACGCCGCGATGCCGAGCACCAGGAGCAGGTCGTGGTCTTCGGGCTTGGTGAACGACACCCGGGACCGGAAATCCGCCCACCACCGGAAGATATCCCCGTCGTACCCGCGCAGGAGCCGCACCGCCCCCGGGAACGCCGGGATGTAGCTGGCCTCGTACAGCGAGTCGCCCGCGTGCGTGGCCAGCAGCCCGAACAGGTCCGGCCGCAGCATCGGCGTGATCATCGCGCCGAACCCGCCGCTGGACTTGCCCATGATCGCCCGGTGCGCCGCGTCGCCGATCGTCCGGTACCGCGCGTCCACGAACGGCACGACCTCGTCGCACAGGTAGGAGTGGTACCTCCCGGTGCCTGGCGAATCGACGAACTGGCTGCCTCCGTAGGCCGTCCACGCGTCCACGTACACCACGATCGCGGGTGGCGCCCCGCCGGAGTCACTCCGGCCGCGGGCGAAGACAGCGTCGGCGGTCTCCGGGAACGGCTGCCGGAACGCCGTCCGGTTCCGCCACATCGTCACGTGCCCGGTGTATCCCTGGATCACGTACACCGACGGGTACCGGCGCTCCGGTTCCTCGTCGTACCCGGGCGGCGTGTAGACGAGCAGCGGCCGCTCGTGCGGATCCCCGAGGGGGTTGCCCCGCAGCAGGTCGCTGGAGATCAGGCAGTCATCGATGCGGCCGGCGAGCCCGGCGGACCATGGCAACATGCTGAAGATCCTTTCACCTAACGGATCGTGGCGGCTCCCCAGCCCCCCGCCCCTCCCCCGCTGACGTGCCGGGTCAGCAAATTAACGCGCTGAATCAGCAAATCCACGTCCTGGGCCGTCTATTTAAGTGACAACCGGGAACTCCGCGAAAAAAACGTACCGGGGAGAAAATAGTGCGGGTAACTATTAGTGCCGTTGTCTGCTGCGTGGCTATGCTGGCCGTTTCCGCCTGCGCCGTGACCAGGTCGCGGGATGTCGCGCTCGGCCAGGCGGGCGTCGGCCATGGGCAGGCCGGAGCCCCGGCATCCGGCGGGTTCGCGAGGTGCGAGCAGCGGCTGTCCCGGGCCGGGCACCGGTTGCTCGCCGTGGCCGGGGCCTCGGTCACCGCGGGAACCGGGCCGGATGACCAGCGGCTGTCCTGGGCGGCCCAGTTCGCCCGCGAGCAGCACTGGAACGCCGTCATCGTCGGCGCGCCGGGCGTCGGCTACACCCGGGCCAACGCCGTCGGCCAGGGACCCGCCACGCGACTGGCCGGCCGGGAAGACCTGGCGTCGCTGCGCCCGTCGCTGGTCATCCTGCAGTTCGGGTACGACGACAACGGGGTGCCCGCCGCCGTCGAGCAGCGGAACGTCGCGGCCACCCTCAGGGACGTGCATGCCCAGGCGCCGCGGGCGCGGATCGCGATCATCACCGTGTTCACCCCCGCCGATGCGGCGCGGGAACCAGCAGGCGCCGAATCCACGGACCACGCCATCGCCGCCGCGGCGACCGCGGTCCCGGGCACCATCGTCATGGATCCCCTCACCCAGCACTGGTCGTTCCAGCGGGCACAGCCCGGCGGCCTGCACCCCTCGGCGGCCGGAGACGCGCAGATCGCCCAGCGAGTGGCCGAAGAGCTCCGTGACCACGGTGTCTCCCCCGCCGGTGCGGGCGGCACCACGCCGCTGATCTGCGACAGCGGAGTCGGCGACGGCGCCCCTCCCGCTCCGAGTGCCTGGCTGGCCACCCGCTAGCCCGGAGTCCAGTCGGCGTTGCCGCCGGACAGGACCAGGCATGGGTACTCCCCGGGAACCTGGCCGGACAGCCAGGCAGCGAAGACGGTGGCCGCCGACGGCTCGACCGCGAGCCGGAACTCCTCCCACAGCCGGTCGCGGGCGGCGATGATCCGCTCGTCATCGACCAGGGCGAGGCCAACGTCGTATCGCCGGGTGGCGGCCAGCGCGTGCCAGCCGATCACGCTGGCGCCCAGCGACGACGACGCCACCGAGTCGGCGCCGACCTCGACCGGCTCGCCCGCCTCGACGGCCGCGTGCAGGGTCGGGCAGCCCTCGGGTTCCACGCCCACCGCGCGCCGGGGCGCGATCGCGCCGACGACCCCGGCGAGCAGCCCGCCGCCGCCGACGGGGACGGCGACGGTATCGCACTCGGGGAAGTCCTCGCCGATCTCCAGGCCGAGGGTGCCCTGTCCGGCGATGACGGCGGGGTCGTCATAGGCATGCACGTAGTAGTGGCCTCCCTCCGCCGCGTACTCCCGGGCGGCCACCGCGGCATCGGCGTACCTGGTGCCGACGCGCCGTACCTCCGCGCCGGCCGCGGCGATGCGGCGGGCCTTGGCCTCCGGGACCGTGCCGGGCACGAACACGGTGGCGGGAACGCCGAGCCAGCGGGCCGCGGTCGCGACGCCCAGCCCGTGGTTCCCGCCGGAGGCGGTGACCACCCGGTCCAGCCCGCCGTCGCGCGCTCCCGCGGCCAGCAGCGCGTTCAGCGCGCCGCGGATCTTGAACACGCCAGCGACCTGCAGGTTCTCCAGCTTGAACGCGACCGGCGCGCCACCGGAGGTGGCCCGCAGCACCGGCGTCCGCCGGACATAGCGCGCGATCCGCGCCTGCGCGAGGAGGAAATCCTGGGCAGGCACAACGATCCGTTCGGCATCGTTCTCTCCGTCACCCATGCCCCCACCCTGCCACGCCCGCCCCGCGGCGGGGAACGGTACCGTCGCCGGGGCGGGTATCGCGTCACATCGGACAGCGGTTGTGCGTCATTCGCTCCAGCCTCGCGCGGGCGAGCGGTCTTTACTGGTGGCATGCGCACGAATCTGGCCTTCGCCTCGGGTTCCAGTCCCTGGCCTGAGCCGGGCCAAGGACATGAAGGGGACGACACGCTCGCGGGCGGCCGGGAACCCCCGGGCAGCCGGGAGAGAGCACGCGCGGCGGCCATTACCGAGATCGTCTCGGCCATGAGCGACACGCGGCGACTCGTCCTCGTGTCCGGCGGGCTGCTGGCCGCCGACGTCGCCGGGATGGCCCTCGCGGTGCCGTCCCTGCTCGGGCACGGGCACGGCGTGGCCTGGGGCTCTTCGGCGCTGCTGGTGCCCGTGGCGCTGAGCTGGCTGGTCGCCGCCCTGTTCCTGGTCCTCGGCGAACGGCCCGCGGCCGTCGCCCTGGGCGAGCTTCGCCGCACGACCGGGGCCCCGGTCGACCTGTCCGCGCCGTGGCGGTCGCTGGGCGTGCGTCCGCTCGCCGGGCCGGGCCTGGAACCGGAGCACGTGACGCTGCTCATCGGGGCGGCGACCGCCGCGCACGCGCGAGCGCGCCTGACGCTGTGGGTGGCGGTCGTCGCCACGGCCGGGTTCCTGCTATGGACGGCGATCTCCCTCGCCATGGCCGCGGTTTCCTGATCCGCCGACGCGGTTTCATGATCCGATAGTGACGAGATTCGCCGATAACCAGATAATGTCATCGTGCGCGAATCCGGTTTCTGGGGACTACTCGGCGACGCCGAGCGAGAATCCCTGAGAATGACCGCCAGGCCCAGCGATTTCGCGGACAAAGCGATATTGTGCCTGGAGGGGGAGCCAACGACTCACGTGTTTATCGTGCTATCGGGGTGGGTCAAGATCATTAACGTGACCAGCGAGGGCCGCGAGATGCTCGCGGCCTTGTGCGGCGAGGGAGACATCGTAGGGGACATCGCTCAGCTGACTGGCTACCGGACGGCGACCGTCCAGGCGATCGGGACGGTACGGACACTGGTCATCGGCGCCGAGCGATTCGAGGCGTTCCTCGACGCCCATGCGGAGGCCTCCCGGGCCTACCGGCGGGTCATGGTCTCCTACCAGCGGGCCGCCCACAGCTCCCAGCGGCGCCAGAGCACCTCCAGCGGGCCGCAGCGGCTGGCCAGCCTTCTCCTGGACCTGGCCGAGCGGCACGGAGAGCAAACCGGCGGCGGGCTGCGGACGGCGCTGCCGTTGTCGCAGGATGAACTGGCCAGCCTCATCGGCGCGTCCCGGTCCACCGTGACGCGCGCGCTGAGCGACTGGCGGGCGAGAAACGTGATCAGCACTCACCCGCGCCATATCACGATCCTGGACCAGGCCACGCTGCGGCGGATCGCCGGCCACCCGCGCCCAGATCACCTGGGATTATTCGTTATTAACCTTCATATCCGACCAGAATACGTCTCACGAATGCGCTCCACTGAGCCGATGTAAACGCGAGCACCGCGCCTGACGGGTCACGCGAGTCCCTTACCAGCACCGACGGCCCCCCGCAAGCGATTTCAACGCACTCACCGGTGCCGCCGCTGCGACTGCTCTTACGCCACGCCAACATAAAGTCTCGGCCCTGCCGAGCAGGCATCCAGCATCCCTCCGTTGGGCGGGCGCCTGACCTCCCCCTGTCGCCCACCACCGTATCGACATTTCCCGCTATGAGTGTAAACGATTAAGTCATACCCGCCTATAGTGGGATAATCTTCGGAGGCATGGTGCGCATCTTCCTAATGATGCTCAAGTTCCTCAACGAGAATAGATTTATTTTTGGTACCTGATTAATTTCTGTCGATCAGGACATGTCCTCCGCGACTCTCCGGATGAACTCGATCGACTCCCCGGTGGACATCGCGTTTCGCAGTAGAACCTCGAAGTCATCCGCATACTCCGAGATCCGGGGGTCGTCCCCAGAGACCAGGGTCGAGCTTCTTCCGGTGTCGAGATAGAGCAGGTCCGGCATTGCCCCATCGAACTCAAGCAATATGAACGGGCCGAACAGGCCTGGATGCGCCCCGGCCTCGAAGGGGACCACCCGGACCGTGATCAGCTCATCGGACTCCGCCTTGTCCGCGAGGTACCGGAGCTGGTTCGGCATGATCGCCGGGTCGCTCTTGATCCCGACATGCCGGTGGATCACCGCCTCGTCGATCACGTAGTACTGGCGTGGCGGATTCGCCCGTCGCGCCAGCTCCGACTGCCGCTGCAGCCGGAGCTTGACCACTGGGGCCACCTTGACCGCATCGGCCGAGTTGGCGGTCAGCACCTCGGCGTACTCGGGAGTTTGCAGCAGGCCAGGAATGTAACCTGGCTGAAACGAGCGGATGAAGGCGGCGCCCGCCTCGTACCCCACGTAGTCGAGGTACCCGGCGGAGATGTCGTCCCGGTAAGAGGCCCACCACGGCCGTTCACGCGCGCCCCTGTTCAGCGCGTGAATCCGGTCGCGGCCGCTCTCCGACGACACGCCGTACCTCGTGAGGAGCGCGTCGAGATCGACCTTGGTGATTGAGCTGCGTCCTCCCTCCACCCTGATCAGCTTGGACGGTGACCAGTCCAGCTCCGAGGCGACCTGTTCCTGGGTGAGCCCGCTCTCCTTGCGCAGGCGGATCAGCTCGTTGCGGAGCAGGGCACTCTGGACGACCGGTCCCTGGTCGGTGGCCATAGTTGATCACTCTCTGTAGTTTCATGAGGCTATTTGAAAGTATGCATCCTGCTAGGTTACACTCAGGAACACGCTAATGCATTAGGTGGCGCGATGATACCTGGTATAGGCTACACGGTTTCTGGCCCGGCTCGGATCCCCTCCTGGAGTGCTGGCACGGGATCCGGCCTGAGTGCAGGCCTCATGCAACCTGGCATCCTGCAACCACGTATACCACGCGCTAGCCACTTGCTAGGTCCCGGACTGGAGGGCGGAGCGGGACGATACCGGTAACCGGGACGATACCGGTAACTGCGACGAAGGTCAGTTGACATGAAATTTCCCTCGGCGGACCGGAAGCGGCGGCCTTCCTTCTCGGGGCAGAACTGCACCGTGGTCAATACCGATGTCGCGGGATTCG
This sequence comes from Nocardiopsaceae bacterium, assembly GCA_017354375.1. Classification (GTDB taxonomy): domain Bacteria; phylum Actinomycetota; class Actinomycetes; order Streptosporangiales; family Streptosporangiaceae; genus Trebonia. Next base: position 11,123 of record JAFMRC010000130.1, read on the forward strand.
GCGCCCTCCAGCGCAACGACCGGAACCGCCGGATCATCAGGGCCGCGGTCCTGGACATGATGCGAGCCTCGCTGGGGCGCCTGTGGGAGGAATGCGCATCGCAGGACCAGGGCGACGGCCTCCTCCTGGTCGTGCCGCCGGCGATCCCGACGGCGAAGGTCATGGAGCGCCTGCACGGGGAGCTGCCAGAGGAACTGGGGAAGCACAACCGGACCTATGACGAGCCGTCGCGAATCCGGCTGCGGGTCGCGGTCACCGTGGGGCCGATCGTGAGCGACCCGCTGGGCATGTCGGGAGAGGCCATCATCCGCTCCTCTCGCCTGCTCGACGCCCCGGCCCTGAAGGACGCCATGAAGCTGGCCGGCGCCAGCCTCGGCATGATCGTCTCGGAGTTCGTCCACGAGCACGTCATCAGGCACGCCGAGGGATGGGCAGGCCCCGGCGGCTACGACGCGGTCGAGGTGAACGTCAAGGAGTCCCACGTCCGCGCCTGGATGCAGCTCATCGACCCGTCCCCGACGGCGGGGTCATCCTCGAGCGCGCCGGTCGCCCTGAGCTGAGCCCGCTCCCTGAGCTGAGCCGCCCGCCCCACCTGAGCCGAGTCGTCTTTAGCCGCACCGCGCCCTCGCGGTCCCGGCGCGGGCGATACTGGAACCATGGCTGAGAACCTGGTGCGACGGCGGGGCGCCCCCCGGCTCGCCGTGCAGCGGGAGACGCTTTCCGGGCAGGCCGAGCTCGTCCCCGACCTGTCCCGGTCCGGCAGCTGGCTGCTGTTCGCGAACGGCGTCCCGCAGAGCCAGGTCGATCTCGAAGACCCCGGCTACCTGGAGTTCGAGTACGTCCGTCGCATCGGCCACGTCATCGACCTGGCCTTCGGCGAGGGCGAGCCGCTGCGCGCGCTGCACCTCGGAGGCGGCGCGCTCACCCTCCCCCGCTACGTCGCGCACACCCGGCCCGGCTCGTCCCAGCTCGTCGCCGAGATCGACGCGCCGCTCACCGAACTGGTGCGCGAGCACCTGCCGCTGCCGAGGGTGCCGAAAGCCGGGCGGATCCGGGTCCGGGCCGACGACGCCCGCGCGGTTCTCGAGTCCGTCCCGGCCGCCAGCTACGACCTGGTCGTCAGCGACGTGTTCGCGGGCGCGCGGACCCCCTTCCACCTCACCACCGCCGAGTGCGCCATGGCCGCGGCTCGCGCGCTGCGGCCGGGGGGAGTCTACGTCGCGAACGTCGCCGACGGGCCGCCGCAGAAGGAGATCCGGTCGGCAGTCGCCACGATCCGTTCGGTATGGAAGGGTCTGGCGAATATCTGCATGATCGCCGAGCCCGGGGTGATCCGCGGACGCCGGCTCGGCAACTTCGTGCTCGTCGCCTCCGCCCGGCCGCTGCCGCTCGGCGGGCTGCGGCGGCGCGCGGCGGGCGACCCGTTCCCCGCCCGCGTCGTGTACGGCGCCGAGCTGGCCCGGTTCACCGGAACCGCCCCGGTGATCACCGACACAGCGGAGCCGGGCGCCAACGGCACGCAGCCAACAACCTCATAACACGCCCGGTTCGCGCATTTTGCGGTGCCTATCCTGATCGCATGGATTTGCCGCCCGCTGGCTGGTACCCGGACCCGTACCAGGTGCCAGGACTGTCACGCTGGTGGGACGGGGCCATGTGGACCGATCACACTCACGCCGAGACCGCGCCCCCGGCCGGCGGCCACCGGCAGGGGCCGGTAGCGGGTGCCACCAGGATCGAGGACGGGGCGCGGCCGACGGCCGTCGGGCCGCCCACGGGCCCGCCCACCGCGCCGCAGCCCGCGGTTCCGGACGGCTATTCCCGCGGTGGCACCGCCGTGCTGCCCCTCGGCGACGTCCCCCGGTCCGGGCCGGGAGGGTGGCAGGGCTCTGGCGGTGACTGGCAGGGCTCTGGCGGTGACTGGCGGGGCGCCGGCGACTGGCGGGGCGCCGGTGACTGGCGGGGTCCTGGCGAGCGGCGCCGCAAGATCCTCCTCGCGACCGGCCTGGCGG
>JAFMRC010000131.1 GCA_017354375.1 Nocardiopsaceae bacterium
CCGCCGCCCGCACCCGCGTGTCCTCCATGACAGCCAGCATGCCGCAATCCTGGCCAGCGCGAGGCTTCAGGTCACGCAGCCACACCAGACAAAGTCACAAGCCGCTGTTGTAGTACTAGGCTGATTTATGCGCCCGCGGGTCGCGGAGGTCCGTGCTACGCGGAGAACGGGAACCAGGACAGCTCCGGGCCGTCACCGGATTCCAGCCACGGGGCGGCCTGATGCGCCGGGCCGAGCGGGCCGAGCCGACCGCGGTAGAACACCAGCGGCTCACCGCCGTGGACGTCGAAGTGCGCGACCTCGCCGAGGAAGAGCCGGTGGTCGCCGCCGTCGTAGACGTGCCACGGGCGACACGAGATGGTGGCCAGCGCCCCGGCCAGCCGCGGCGCGAGATCGAGATCGGGGCGTTCCCAGGCCACCGAATCCGCCGCCATCGCCGTGCCGGCGAAATGCCGGGCGACGCCGCCCTGCCGGGAGCCCAGGACGTTGACGGTGAACGGTCGGCCCTCCATGTACCCGGCAAGCCTGGTTCGCCGGTCGAGGGCGACGAGCACCAGCGGGGGCTCCAGGGAGACGGCGGTGAAGGAGTTCACCGTGGCGCCGTGCGGCGCGTCGCCCGTGTCGCAGCTGACCACCGTGACGCCGGTCGCGAAATGCCCGAGGCATGTCCGCAGCATCCGCGGATCGATTCGCACCGTTCCTCCCGTCGTCCGCTCCTCCGGTCTTCCAGTCGATAGAACCAAGTATGGGCACGTAACGCGCCATACCGAAGCCTCTTCCTATCCCCGGACGCCTCCTTGACCTAGGCTGCGGTGGCGTGAGCGAAGGCGAACCGCTGACCGGGGGGAGCGACACCCAGGGGATCGTGCGGATCGGGGATACGGTCCGGCGGCCGCTGCGCCCATTCAGCCTGACCGTGCAGGCCTACCTGGCCCACCTGCGCGACGCCGGGTTCGCTGGCGCTCCGCTCCCGCTCGGCGTTGATGAGCAGGGCCGGGAGGTGCTGTCGTTCGTCCACGGTGACGTGCACGGCTGGCCGCCGCCGCCGGAGGCGGCGGGTGAGGACGTGCTGGTTGCCCTGGCCCGGTTGATCCGCGCGCTGCACGAGGCGTCGGCAGGGTGGGTGCCGCCGCCCGGTGCGGTATGGGGCGGGTCGCCGGCTAACTCGGGACGCGTTACCGAGCGCCCCGAGTTGGTCAGCCACCGCGACTATGCCCTGGGCAATGTGGTCTTCCGCGACGGGCTGCCTGCGGCGCTGATCGATTTCGACCTTGCCAAGCCGACTACCCTGGTCTACGACATCGCGAACGCGCTGTGGTTCTGGGCGCCGCTGAAGTGGGGTGATCCGCGGGACCGGCCGCCCGCGCTGGCGGACGCCGACATCCCGCACCGGGTCGCGGTCTTCGCTGACGCCTATGGCATGACAGCGGGCCAGCGCGCCGAGCTGGCGCCGTTGGTTGCGGGTATCGCGCGTCGCTATCACGAGGATTCCCGTGCGTCGGCCGAACTGAACCCAGTGTGGCGCGAGGCGTGGGAGGAGGGCAGGCACACGCTGTCTCGTGCCGAGGCGTGGGCGAGCAAGATGGCCCCGGCGATCACCGCCAGTCTCATCCAGCCAACCTAGTTTCAGCACCAGGACAGGGGGGTGACAGCGCGCGGACAGTGGCCCTGGCAATCATCGTTACATGCCGGGCGGGAGTTCCAGCCAGCCCGGCCCTCAGGAGAACGGCCCTCAGAAGAATGGGTGAGAGCGATGATCGTCAAGGACCTTTCGATGGCGAAGGCGGTTGAGTGGGGCAACGGCGTCAGCCGGCGCTTCCTGGTGCACGACGACGGCTTCGGCTATAGCCTGTGCGACACGATCATCTACCAGGGCACGAACTCCCGCCTGCAGTACATGAACCACCTCGAGTCGGTCTACTGCATCGAGGGCCGCGGGTCGGTCGTTACCGGCGACGGCACCCGCTACGACATCCAGCCGGGCATGATGTACATGCTCGACCAGCACGACGCCCACTCCCTGTCGGCGGCCGACGACTGCGACCTCCGCGTGGTCTGCGTCTTCACCCCGGCCCTGCGCGGCGACGAGGTCCACACCCTGACCGAGGGCGGCTACTCCGGCTTCGGCCCCACCGTTGTCGAACCCACCCTCGAAGCTGTGTGAGCCGAAAGGGGCTCCGCCCCTCTTCGAATCACCGCGCGAGGGCTTACGCAGCCCCCGCGCTCCCAGACGCGACCAGTGGCGCATGCCGCCGCCGGTCGCGTCTGGGTTTTGTGGTTCTGATATGCCGATGATATGCATCGGTTCGTAGCATTCGGGCATGCGTGTGCTGATCGTCGAGGATGAGCCGTACATGGCAGAGGCCATCCGCGATGGGCTGCGCCTGGAAGCGATCGCGGCCGACATCGCCGGTGACGGCGACACGGCACTGGAACTGCTGGACGTCAACGCCTACGACATCGCCGTCCTCGACCGCGACATTCCCGGGCCCTCCGGTGACGAGATCGCGATGAGCATCGTCGCCTCCGGCAGCAGCCTGCCGATCCTGATGCTCACCGCCGCGGACCGGCTCGACGACAAGGCCTCGGGGTTCGGGCTCGGCGCCGATGACTACCTCACCAAGCCGTTCGAGTTCCAAGAGCTCGTGCTCAGGCTCAGGGCGCTCGACCGCAGGCGCTCCCGCGGCAGGCCGCCAGTGCGGGAGATCGCCGGCCTGCGCGTGGATCCGTTCCGCCGCGAGGTCTACCGGGACGGCCGCTACGTCGCGCTGACCAGGAAGCAGTTCGCCGTGCTCGAAGTCCTCGTCGCCGCCGAGGGCGGTGTTATCAGCGCCGAGGAGCTGCTGGAACGGGCGTGGGACATCAACGCCGACCCGTTCACCAACGCCGTGCGCATCACGGTCTCGGCCCTGCGCAAGCGGCTCGGGGAGCCCTGGGTCATCGCCACCGTGCCCGGCGTGGGCTACCGCATCGACACCAGGCCGGCGGGAGGCACGGGTGGATAGGGCGCGCGGCGTGAGCGTCCGGCTGAGGCTCACCCTGAGCTACGCCGGGTTCCTCATGCTCGCGGGCGCCCTGCTCCTCGCCGCCGTGTGGGTGTTCCTCCTGCGTTACGTCCCCGTGCGGGAATTCATCGTCCCCGGCAGTACCGGCACCTCCGGTAGCGGTGTTTTCCCCACCCGGTCCAACCTCCTGCGCGCCTTCGCCCCGGGAGCGGTCGCGGTACTGGCGTTCCTGCTGGTGTTCGGCCTCGCGGGAGGGTGGATTCTCGCCGGGCGGATGCTCGCCCCCCTGGCCCGCATCACGGATGCCACGCGCATGGCCGCGAACGGGTCGCTGTCGCACCGGATCCGGCTGCCGGGCCGGGGCGATGAGTTCCGGGAGCTCGCCGACTCCTTCGACGCCATGCTCGCGCGGCTGGAGGAGCACGTCGCCGAGCAGCGCCGGTTCGCGGCCAACGCCTCCCACGAGCTGCGCACCCCGCTGGCGATCACGCAGGCCCTGCTCGACGTCGCCCGCAACGATCCGGACCGCGACGGCGGCGTGCTCGACGAGCGCCTCCGCGCCGTCAATACCCGGGCGATTGGCCTCACCGAAGCGCTGCTGCTGCTCAGCCGGGCCGGCCAGCGGTCGTTCACCTCCGAGCGCGTCGACCTGTCCCTCCTCGCGGAAGAGGCCGCGGAAACGCTCCTTCCCCTCGCGGAGAAGCACGGCGTCATCATCGAGACCTCCGGGGACACGGCCCCGGCCGTGGGCTCGCCCGCTCTCCTGCTGCAGGTCGCCGCGAACCTCCTGCACAACGCCATCGTCCACAACCTCCCCGATCACGGCACCGTGTGGCTCGGCACCGCCATCAGCCCCGGGCACCCCGGATCCGTCACGCTCACCGTCGAGAACACCGGCGAGAGGCTCGCTCCGGAACTGGTTCCGACGCTCACCGAGCCGTTCCGGCGCGGTGCCGGGCGCGTGCGCGGTGACCATGCGGGTTTCGGCCTCGGCCTGGCGATCGTCAACAGCGTCGTCCAGGCCCACGACGGAACCCTGACCCTAGCCCCCCGCCCCGCCGGGGGGCTCCGCGTCACGGTGCGACTGCCCGTCGCGCCCTCAGCCGCCTCCGACTCCACCGCCTGAGGCGGGCTGGCCGGTGATGGCCTGCACCTCCTGCGCGCCCATCTCCCCCAGCGGCACGTTGTCGATGTTGGCGAGGATCACTCCGACCCAGCCGGTGCCCTGGTATACGTGCCAGTAGGCGGCGATGCCGGGGTCGGCGCCGGCCCGCCCGGCGACCCACTGGCCACCGATGATGTTGACCGGTATGTCGTAGGCCCCGAACGACGGGTAGTCGGGGGCCGGCTGGCCGTTCTCGCCGCCCGTGAGGGGGAACTTGGCCCCGGTGAACAGGTCGGCGTAGGGCCGGTCAAGCAGCGTGCCGTCGCCCAGCGCGCGGGCGAACCGGACCAGGTCCGGCGCGGTGACGAAGCCGGCGTTCCCCGGCGCGTCGATGAAGGTACGGCCCGGGTTCACGCCCGGCGTCTCCGGGTTCGGGCTGCTGTCCTCCAGGTGGCGGACAGCGTCCACCACGCTGCCGTCGGCCAGCGTCATGTACGGCTGCGCGATGCGGGGGTCGGTGAGCCACTGCGGCCTGGTACAGAACGCCGAGCCGGTCATGCCGCAGCGCCCGAAGACGTTTTCCTGGACGTAGTCCCAGTACGTCATGGAAGTCACGGCCTCGATGATCATCGCGGGGATGGCGACGTTGGGTGCCTCGTGGGCGCCGCCGGTCGTGCCGGGAGGCGCCGTCAGCTTCGACTGCCGGGCACACCGCGCCCAGGCATCCCGCACCTCCTCCCGGCTGTAGAAGATGCGCCGCGGGTCCACGTCCGGGCCGCTCAGCCCGGAGCTGCCCGACAGCAGCTGGTGGATGGTCACCTGCTCGGCGACGTCGGTGGCGAAGCCCGTCAGGTGGGTGCCCACGGTGTCCGACAGCCGCACCTTGCCCTGCTGCGCCAGCTGCAGCATGGCCACCGCGCCGAACGGCTTGCCCGCCGAGCTGAGGTTGTACGCGATGCCCTCGCCGTTACCGATCCGCTTCTCCTTATCGGCCATGCCGTAACCGCTGGACAGCACCGTCCGGCCCCGGTGCGACAGCAGCACCACCCCGGAGAACTGGCCCTTGGCGGCCAGCCCCGCCACGTACCGGTCGTAGGCCCCGCCCGGCCGGGTGCCCGGCGGAATGCTGTCATCCCCGAACGATCCGGGGCTGACTGAGGCATCATCGGCCGCCTCGATGCGACCGGGTTGAGCACCCGCCGCCGACATGCCGGCCACCGACGCACCCGCCGCCACGCCGGCCGCCAGCCCACCCCACCCGAGCAGCCGCCGTCGGCCGATACCACGTACGGAATCCGAGTCCATGATCACGGTCCTTTCCTGATCGACAAACCGACCATGGCGGGCCTGCCGACGACCGCCATCGGCGGCCAGCCACCCGCGCATGTGGCCCGTGCCTCCACTGAAGACGGAAGGACGTTGCGGCGGCGTATGCGTTTTTCGATACGCCCGCGATACAGCGCCCGACGGATTAGAGTCCGCCGGCCGTTACGCGGCGTTCGAGGTCGTCGAGCCGGCGGATCACGTCCTCCAGGCGGTCGGCGAGCATCGGGGCGGCGGCCTGGTGGCTGAGCCTGGAGCCGACCGCGATCCCGGCCAGGGCGGTGGTGATCGAGCGGCGGACGGCGTCCGGCCTGGCTCCGAGGTGGCGCAGTAGTTCGGCCACGGGGTCGTCGTCCAGCGCGGCGAGTGCCAGCAGGACGTGCTCGGTGCCGAGGAAGTCGTGGTTCAGGTCGGCGGCGGCCTCTACGGCGGCGGCGACGGCCCGCCGGGCGGGCGGCGACAACCCGGCGAGGATCTCCTCGCCGGAGAGCTGGCCGGCTTCGACGAGTTCGCCGTCCCCCGGGGGAGTCCCGGCGATCCGCAGCAGCGACCGCCGCAGGCCCGGGATGTCGATGTCGAGGAAGCCGAGCACCTGGGCGCCGAGGTTCCGGGAGTCGTCGAGCATCCCGAGGAGGAGATGCCCCGTGCCGGCGGATGCCGCCGGGCCGGCCAGGGTCCTGACGGATGCGAGTACCCGCCGGAGCCGGGTGGTCATCGGGTCCACCACCGTGGCGGTGACCCGCGGCTGCCGTCGCGGGTCGAAGTCCGCGGCGCGCAGGGCCTCGGCGGCCTCGCGGGCCGTTTTCGCGCGGCGCACGGCCTCGGCCAGCGCCTGCTGGCAGACCGGCGACACCGACAGGCCAAGCTCGCGCACCGCCGTGGCCAGGTCGTCGGGCAGGTACACGTTGATCTTCGGCATCATCCCTCCTATAACCCTCTTACTATAACCCCATAATGGGGTTATAGTTGACCCGCAGTATCCACCCAGGACATGACGGAGGCTGCGGTGTGAGCGAGCTTGCGAGCGAACCGGCAAGCAGGGCGTGTCCGCGAATGCGGCCGACGAGCGCCAGCGAGGAGGCTGCGGTATGAGTGAGCGGGAAGACCGGCTGCGGCGGCGGATCGCCGAATCCCATCACGCCCGGGGGATGGCGGAGTCGTTCGGCACGGACCCCGAGCGCTACGACCGGGCCCGGCCCCGCTACCCGCGGGCCATGGTGGAGGCGATCATGGCCGCCAGCCCCGGGCGCGACGTCCTGGACGTCGGGGTCGGCACCGGCATCGTCGCCCGCCAGTTCCAGGCGGCCGGCGCCACGGTGCTCGGAGTCGACGTGGACGCGCGGATGGCCGGATACGCTCGCCAGCGCGGGACGGAGGCCGAAGTCGCGGCCTTCGAGGACTGGGATCCGGCCGGGCGGACGTTCGACCTGGTCATCGCGGGGCAGACTTGGCACTGGATCGATCCGGTGGCGGGCGCGGCCAAGGCGGCCGAGGCCCTGCGGCCCGGTGGGCGCCTCGCGGTGTTCTGGAACGCCTTCGAGCCGCCCGCCGAGCTGAGGGCCGTGATGGCCGACGCCTCCCGCCAGGCCATGGTCGGCCAGGCGGTGCCGGACCAGACAGTCCCGGACCAGGCAGCACGCCCCCGGGACGCGAAGACCCCCCAGGTCGCCACGTCCGCTTTTGGCACCATGTCCGCGGCGGAGGGCTACTCGCTGATGCGGGCCAAGGCCGCCGGCGGGGTCCGCGAGGCGGGCGGATTCGGGGACATGGAGGAGTGGCGCTTCGAATGGGAGCGCTCCTACACCCGGGACGAGTGGCTGGACCAGATCCCGACCTCCGGCGGCCTCGCCCAGGCGCCGCCGGAGAAGCTCAGCGCGCTGCTGGCGGGCGTCGGGTCCGCCATCGACGGCATCGGAGGCAGTTTCACCGCCCGGTACACCACCGTGGTGGGCATCGCGGCCCGTACCGGTGCCTGAGGCGCGGCAATCGTTGCTTATAGATAGCCATGTTACTTATGGAGTTATCTGATTAGCCACGGACCGCTACTGTTTAATTACGAATTTATGAGGTAGCCTTGGAGGCAAGCGTAAGAGCTTTCATGCCGGTTTTCCGTGAGGGGCCATGAACGACGCTTTCAGGAGCGGGGGAATCGGCCGCTCCGTTCGCAGGCTCGCTTACGTAATCGCGCTCGCCCTCGCAGGGTTGCTTGTTTCCCGGGTGATGGAAGGAGCCGCGGGGGTTGGCGCGGTCCAGGTAGAGAATTCGGCGCTCTACGGGAAGGGCGTCGCGGCGCTGCTCGCGATCGGGCTCTTCGCCAGCGTGTACGGGATCTCGCTACGGGAGCTGCGCGCGAACGCGCGCGTCGTGCTCGTCGCGGTGACCGTGGGGGTGACCGCGAAGGCGTTCTTCAGCGGCGTCGTCATGATGCTCGCCTATGGCGGTACCGGGTACCTGCTGCTCGGAGTGGCGGTCGCGCAGATCGACCCGCTGTCGGTCGCGGCCAGCCTGGGGGACCGCCGGATGTCGGCGCGGGCGAAGTCCGTGCTCTCGGCGTGGGCCTCCTTCGACGATCCGGTCACGGTGCTGCTGGTGGCTTACCTGGCGGCGGTGGCGCTGCCCGCCGCCGCGCGGCACGGCGGTGGCGTGCTCGCGGGCGCGGATGGCTACCTGTGGCAACTCGCGCTCAACGGCGTGCTGGTGGCCGCGGCAGGCGTGGCCTGGCGCCTGCTCGGCCCGCTGCTGAACCCGCCTCGCGCGAGGCGGGTGACCGACGCGAGACGGGCGATCCGCGTCAGCGGGCGGGCGCACGTCGCGGCGTGCCTCGTCCTCGCGGGCCTGATCGGCGCGGCGGTGACGTGGGGATTGTTCCTGGGCATCGCGATCTGCGGGCTGTTCTTCCGCCCCCGCCTCGGCCAGTTCAGCGACAAGGTCGTGAACGCGGCCTTCTACGTGGCCACGTTCCTGCTCGGCATGCTCCTGGTGACGGGCGTGAGCCTGGTGGCGGGGGTGCTGCTCGGCGTCAGCGTCGTCGTGGCGCAGATCCTGGCCGGTGTCCTGATCAGCCGGGGCATGCCGCGCGACGACCGGGCGCGGCTGGCACTCGGCCAGCAGAACGGCATCACCGCCATCGTGCTCGCGCTCGCGCTGCAACCCTACTTCCCGGTGGCGGTCGGAGTCGTGGCCATCGCAATCGGTGTGGTCAACGTCCTGCACATTCTCGGTAACGGCGCCTGGGACCTGCTGGGCATCTCGCACTCGGGCAGGAAGCCGGACCGTGTGAACAAGAAGACGGGCCACGTGAAGAAGCCGGTTCCCGTGCACTCGGGCAACATGCCGGGCCTCGCGCGCTCAGGCAAGAAAAGGCACCCGGAAATCGCCCCTGGTCCTGCCGGTCCGTTTTGGGTGGCGACCCAGAAGGATTCATGAGGACATCGCCTAGTATGGCGTCATATACTGACCTGTCACTAATGTCGGATAGAGGGCGATAATGACGGGAGCGGCATGGGCGGCGGGCGGATCGCGGTATACGCTGTCGTGCTCCTGCTGGTCGCGGCCCTGGCGGACTGGGGATTCCACCTCGCGGGCGAGGGCTCCGTTCGTGACGCCGACGTCGTCTACTGCCTGGCTCCCTCGCACGTGGACGGGCTGGTGGACGCCGCCGTGAGCCTGGGCGTGGCGAGAAGAGGCCCGAGCCCGGGGACGTTGCGCGTCGCCGGGCGGTCACCCGGCGGACAGTCACCCGACGGGCAGGCGCTCTCGCCGCAGCGGTGGCGCGATGCGGACGGGGCCGGCTTCCAGCGGGCGTGCGACGCGTACGCGATGGCGAACATGCCCGCTCAGGCGACCTCGGGCGGCCAGGACTCCGGCGGCCAGACCGTGTTGGACATCCTGCTTCCCGTCGTTGGAAGCGCACTGCTCATGCTGGTGGTCGATAGCGTCCGGGAGTCCGGTAACCGGCGCTGGGCGCTGGCCGACGAGCTGCGCGACGACTGGCAGGCGTTCAGCGAGGCGGCCAGGTCCTACGCGGACCGGTACACGCGGCGCGAGGGGGGCAGGCCGGACTCTGGCGATCTGGACGCGAAGCGGCGGATGCTGCTTGAGGGCCTGCGGACGGCTCGCTCACGCTACCGCCGGACGGTACGCTCCCGCCACGGCCAGCCCGACGACATCGAGAGGCTTCAGGCCGCGCTCAGGAGTGGCGAGCTGGGAAAGCAGCGGCTGGGCAGCGGCTGGGAAGTGGACGTCGTTAAAAGACCCGAACGGTACCGGCAGGTGACTAGCGAGCTGGATAATCGCGAGCCGGAGCTGAACGGCATCGCGGACGCGCTGGAACGCAGGATATGGCCCCGGTTGGGGAACTGACCCGCGACGGGGCCAGCAGGGGCCGGGCAGCGGAAGCGCGCCGCCATCCGCGTCGACGGCGCGCGACCCCGCGCGGCCGGGCGAGGATCGCGGGAAGCCGACTTCCGATCGCGGAAAGGAACGCAGTGCCAGGTTCGGCCGACGACGATTACCTGCCCCTGGACGACGTGGGAAGGTTGTACGCCAGGTTCACCAGGGTTTTCGGCAAGCCCGCGGCCTGGAAGGAGAGGGGACACCTGTTCGTCGTGACCGGCGAGCGGGGTTACGGGAAGGCGCGCTTGATCAAGCGTTGCCGCGCCTGGCTGGAAGCCAGCGCTCGCGGCCATGGCTGCCGGATCGTCTGGGTAGACCTGTCGAGCGCCCGGTGGGACGGCGCAGAGGGCGCGGAGATGCTGAACCTGACGGTCGGCAGGATGCTGGACGCGCTCGAGTCCCTCAACCTGGTGGACCCGGAGGTACGCGCGAGGGTCGAGGCAGAAGGCCATCCGGCGGAACGGTTCCACGAGCTTACCGAGTCCCTCAGGGTGCGCCCCGACAGCGACGGGCGGCGCGTCGTGCCCGTGGTGCTCCTTCAAGACCATCTCACTCAGAAGAAGGTCTTCGAATACTATAACGCCGTCGACAAGGGCGCTATCTTCTTCACCAAGATATTTGATCCCGACGAAATCGCGAAAATACGCAATAACTGGCATGACTTGGATAGAGGGGATGTGGTGGTGCCGCACCGGATGGTGCTGGACGCCCTTAACCCAGGAGACTTCAGGACGATGGCCAAGCAGGCCAACCTCCGTAACGGGGGAGTGCCCCTGATTACGGAGAAGATAATCGGTTATGTGGAGGAGAGATACGTAGAAAGGGAGTCGGGCGTTGGTCCGGGCGAATTGTTCAAGCTGATGCGGGGGATGCTCAGGGCGGCGCGGGACGACCATTCATCAGAGGTGGACTACAAGCACATCGCTGACTACTACGCACAGGCGATCGACGAAGACGAGTACGAAGACGAGGACGAAGACGAGGGCGACCCGGACGAGGGCGATCCGGATACCGAGTGAGCGAAGGTGGGGCGATGGCAGGCGCCGACGGCGGCACCCCCTGGCGGGGGAGGAGCAACCCGTTCCCGCACGCGGCGGTCGCGAGCCTGCACGGGCCGCGCGCCGACGCGATCACGATCGAGACCACGGCGGTCGCCGAGGCGCGCAGGGTCGTCAGCGACTACCTGAACGTCACGCGGGCGCCGGATGACGATGCGGGGTCAGCCGGTGCCGGGTCGAGGGGCGCCGGATCGGGTGAGTACCTGACCGGCAAGGGGCGAGTCTGCGTCATCGAGGGCGAGTACGGAACGGGGAAGACGCACCTGGCCCTGGAGATACTGGACAGTGCCGAGGGCGCCAGGGACGGTACCGATACGAGGGTCTACCCGCACGCTGTCCAGGGCGGCGGCTTCCGGAACCTGTATGCCGGGCTGATGAACAGGATCGGACTGAGCGAGATGCTCACCCGGGTGCGGGAGTGCTACTCCGACATCGTCCGGGAGGAGCTCGCGGACCGCCCCTACACCGGCGACCTCGTCGCCAGGCTGCGGCGGGACGACGTGGATCCGCAACTGGTGGTGGACAGGTACGGGCTCAAGGAGGGGGCGCTGCGCGACAGGCTGCGTCAGCGGCTGCGCGCCGTCACGGATGACGGGAGCTTCAGCCGCGCCCTGATGCTGCTGCTGCAGCCGGAGCTGCGGCAGCTCGCCTGGGACTGGCTCACCGGCGGGGTCCCCGGCCCGGTCCTCAACGAACGGGGAGTGACCGCCTCCATCGCCACCGACACCCAGGCGATGGACGCTCTGGGCGTCGTCGCCCGGCTGCACGGCCAGCGGAACCGCCGCTTCGTGGTGGTCATCGACGAGCTGGAGAAGCTCGGCGCGGCCCGTGAGCGCGACACCGTCGCTCACGGGCAGGCGTTCAAGAGGCTGCTTGAGGTCTTCCGCGCGGCCGGCGCCCTCCTGGTGCTGTGCGGGCTTCCGGACATCTTCGAGATACTGCCCCGGGATCCGGGCCGGGTGGACGCCGTCATCCACCCGTCCGCGCTGACCGCTGCCGAGACGCGCTGGTATGTCAGCCAGACGATGGGGAACCCCGGCCAGGCGATGGGGAACGCTGGCGGCGCGGGCTCGCTCGCGCCGTTCACCCGGGAAAGCGTCGACTACATCGTCTACCTCACCAACGGGGTGGCCCGCGACGTGCTGCGGCTGTGCTACGCCGCCTTCGCGAACGCGGCCGAGACGGGGGAGGAGGTGACCTCGGCGACCGTCCGGCAGGCGGCCCTGTCCCAGGCGCCGAACGGCGGCGCGGCGCGCGTGCGCAGCGACGTGTCGGAGATCCTGGAACACCAGGGCTGGCCCGCCGAGCGGAACCGGGTGCTGGGCGCGCTGCCCGGCACGCTCGCCGATTTCTGGATTCCGCAAGGCGAGCACGGTGCCGGCTGCGCGGTCCTCGTCTCCGACTCGGTCCTCGACGACGACGACGCTCGTCGCCTCGCCAGCCGGACGGCCGCCATCGCCGACACCGGCACCGGAACCGACAGTGCTACCGGGGCCGACAGCGGCACGGGCCGGACGGTGATCCTCGTGGTCGGCGGGTACCTGCCCGAGGGGCCACGGCGGCTGCTGTCCGAGGCGCCCGGTGATCGGATCCTGGTCGTCTACCATGTCCGCACCTTCGCCCGGGAATTCGGCCAGGCGCTCGACGCGGCCATGGAGCGGTTCGGCCCGGCCCGGCCCGAGTCGCTGGGCGAGGGCCCGGCCGGGGAGTTCCGGGTGCTGCGCGGCGAGACCGAGCGCATCGCCAGGCAGCAGGCCACCACGCTGCGGGCGGTGCAGGACCTGAGGCAGCAGTCGGACGCGCTCGCGCGCGCGGTGGAAGAGCTCCGGCGCCCGCCGGCCCCGGTCACGGAAGCCGGACGCGCCCTGCCGGACCGGCTGGACGCGCTGTTCAGCCGGGCGCGGCAGAGCCTGGCGGCCTACGGCGACGTGCGCGGGTTCCTCGACCGGGCGTTCGAGGCCACGGCCCGCCGTCCCGGCGAGCGGTTCGCGCTGATCCACCGGCTGCGCACGCCGGACGCGTTCAATGCCGTCGGCATCGCCGCGTACCTCTCGGATCTGCTCGCCGGCTTCCGGGCGAGCGTCCGGTCGTGGCTCGCGGCGGCTGCGTGAGATCTGCCGGACCTACGATTCCCTGTACGGGGTCGCCCAGGTCTACCGGCTGGATCAGCTGCCGGAGGTGGTCGATCTCGACGCCGGGGACTCCGGGCCCGCGGTGCGGCT
>JAFMRC010000361.1 GCA_017354375.1 Nocardiopsaceae bacterium
CGGACGCGGCCGCGGCCGCGGGGGCCAGCGCCGCCGCCGACGCCGGGGACCCGGACGCGAGGTTCGCCGTGGATGGCGCGGAAGGCCACGAGCTGGGGTGGTATGCCACCCAGGAACTACGACATTTGCCCGAACGGATCATCGCGCCTCAATAGGGCGATCCGCCTGTTCCGGTCGCGGAGGCGGGGGCCTAGATTAGCCCCATGGATGCCGTGACCAGGGTGCCCGCCCCGTACAGCGAGCCGGTGCGCCAGTACCAGCCAGGCAGCGCGGATCGCGCCGCCCTCGAAGCGAAGATCAAGGAACTGTCCGGCCAGCGAGCCGAGCTGACGATGACGATCGGGGGCCGCCCCGTGATGGGCGGCGGCGAGCGGGTGCCCGTGGTGCAGCCGCACAACTTCCGGCGAGTGCTCGGCGAGTTCGGCAACGCGACGGACGACGACGTGAACGCGGCGATCGCGGCGGCGGGCGCCGCCGCGCCGGGGTGGCGGGCGCTGTCGTTCGACGACCGGGCCGCCGTCTTCCTGCGGGCCGCGGACCTGCTGGCGGGGCCGTGGCGGTCTACCCTGAACGCGGCGACCATCCTCGGTCAGTCCAAGTCGGTGTTCCAGGCGGAGATCGACGCCGCGTGCGAGCTGATCGACTTCTGGCGGCACAACGTGGCGTTCGCCCGGCAGCTCCTGTCCGAGCAGCCCGAATCGGCGCCGGGCGCCTGGAACCGGATGGAGTACCGCCCGCTTGAGGGGTTCGTGCTGGCGATCACGCCGTTTAACTTCACGGCGATCTCCGGGAACCTGCCGACCGCCCCGGCGCTGATGGGCAACGTGGTGGTGTGGAAGCCGTCGCCGACGCAGCAGCTCGCGGCGCACTACCTGATGCGGCTGCTGGAGGCGGCGGGGCTGCCCCCCGGCGTGATCAACCTGGTGACGGGGGACGGGTCGGCCGTGTCGCGGGTGGCGCTGTCGCACCCGGCCCTGGCGGGGATCCACTTCACGGGATCGACGGCGACGTTCCAGCACCTGTGGTCGACGGTCGGCGCCAATATCCGGATATTTCATGATTACCCGAGGATCGTCGGGGAGACCGGCGGCAAGGACTTCGTGATCGTCCACCCGTCCGCGCCCCGGGACGCGATCGTGCCCACGCTGGTCCGCGGCGCCTACGAGTACCAGGGCCAGAAGTGCTCCGCGGCCTCCCGTGCCTACGTCCCGCGCTCGCTGTGGGAGGCGTCGGTGCGAGATGAGCTGGTCGCGACGGCGCAGTCGCTGTCGTTCGGGGACGTGGGGGAGGACCTGTCGCTGTTCGGAGGAGCGGTCATCGACTCCCGGGCGGTGGACAAGCACCGCGGCGCCTTCGAGCGGGCGCGGTCGCGGCCCTCGGTACGGTTCCTGGCGGGCGGGGAGATCGACGACGCCGATGGCTACTTCGTGCGGCCGACGGTGCTGGAGTGCTCCGACCCGGTGGACGAGGCCTTCACGACCGAGTACTTCGGCCCGATCCTGGCGGTGCACGTGTATGAGGACGACGCGTTCGAGGACGTGACCGCCCAGGCCGCGGACGTGGCACCGTACGCGCTGACGGGGGCGGTGCTGGCGACGGACCGGGCCGCGATCGCGTTGGCGACGGAGCGGCTGCGCTACTCGGCGGGCAACTTCTACGTCAACGACAAGCCGACGGGAGCGGTGGTGGGACAGCAGCCGTTCGGCGGCGCCCGGGCCAGCGGCACCGACGACAAGGCGGGCTCGATCTTCAACCTGATCCGCTGGGTCTCCCCCCGCGCCATCAAGGAGACATTCGTCCCCCCGTCCGACTACCGCTACCCCCACATGGGCTAACCCCGCCCGCCCCGGCTCCCCGCCCCGGCCCCCCGCCCCGAGCGCGTTCGCCCCCGAGGCAGCAGCTTGCGATACCGGATATATCCGGTATGGAGGTGGGTCCCGGGAGTCGGCGGGGACCAGATTGCGAGACTGCGGTGTGCTTCCAGTACCGGGGTACTGGAAGCACACCGCAATTCTTGCCGACCGCTCGCGAGCCGGCTGATCGGTCGCTGGTGAGGGGCGCCTGGACTAGGCTGATCGGGAAGGTTGCCCGACATAGGGCGACTTTTCCTGGCTTACGAACTGGCGAACTGGCGGAGGCGCGTGATTCAGCGGCTGGTGCTGTGGAACATCGACCTGACCTTGGTCGACGTGGCGAAGGTAATGCGTCCCGCGTACGCGGAGGCGTTCAGGAAGGTCACTGGCCGCCCGCTGGTGCAGCTGCCGCAGCTGGCCGGGCGCACCGAGCCGGAGGCCTTCTTCGACGCGCTCGCGAGGAACGGGGTCAGCCTGCGCGACGACGAGTCCGAGCGGCTGGTCGGCCCGTTCGGGGCCGAGCTGGCCACCGCCCTGGAGGCCCGCAAGGAGCAGCTGGTCGCGGAGGGCCAGCTGCTGCCCGGCGCCGAGCAAGCGCTGGCCGCCGTCGCCCAGGCCGACGGCGTGGTCCAGTCCGTGCTGACCGGCTCGAGCAGGCCGAACGCCGCGCTCAAGCTCCGCGCCTTCCGCCTGGACCGGTACCTGGACATGTCCGTGGGAGGGTTCGCCGGCTCGGATCCGTACCCCAAGGGCGCGCTGCTGGAGCTGACCCGGCAGCGGGCCGAGGAGAAGTACCGCACGCGGTTCGGGGGCACGGCGACGATCTACGTCGCGGACTCACCGCGGGACGTGGAGGCGGCGAGCATCGCGGGCGCGAAGTCGGTGGCCGTGGCCAGCGGCCGGGCCAGTTCCGGCGAGCTGCGCGACTCCGGTGCCGACGTGGTGCTGCCCGACCTGACCGCCCCCCGTGCCCTGATCAGGGCCATCACGTCCCCGGCGTAGCGACCTGGGCTGTGTAGTGGTCTGGGCCATATTGCGCGAGCGTGGAGACCCAACGATGCTGGTGCCATGACAGGCAACGACGCTGGTGATGCCCTCGCGGCACAAGGGTATGGCGCTACCCTCTGGACGCCCGACGAGAAGACGATCTCCGATGCGCGCGTCAGCCATTACCTGCGCTGGCTGGCCGGCCGCGGGGTAAGGCTGCCCGAGGGGGACTACCGCGCGTTGTGGGAGTGGTCGGTGAACCGGCCGGGGGAGTTCTGGGACTCGGTCTGGGACTACTTCGATGTGCTCGGCGATCGTGGCGATGGCCCCGCGCTGGCGGAGGAGTCCATGCCCGGGGCGCGCTGGTTTCCCGGCGCGACGCTGAACTACGCCCGCAACGCGTTGCGCGCGGCGGACACCGACCCGGACCGCCCGGCGATCATCGCTCATTCCGAACGGGGTCGTGCCGCCTCCCTCACCTACCGGCAGCTGGCCAGCGAGGTAAGCCGCGTCGCGGCCGGGCTGCGGGCGCTGGGCGTCACCAGGGGGGACCGGGTCGTGGCGTTGCTGCCCAACATCCCCGAGGCCGTCGTCGCGCTGCTCGCCACCGCCAGCATCGGGGCGATCTGGTCGTCCTGCTCACCGGACTTCGGGACCCGCAGCGTGGTGGACCGGTTCGCGCAGATCGACCCGAAGGTACTGATCGCGGTCGATGGCTACACCTACAACGGCAAGGAGTTCGACCGCACCGCCACGGTGAGCGAGATCGCCGCGGAGCTGCCAAGCCTCAAGGCCGTCATAACGGTCGATCTCATCGGGACGGGGACGCGGCCCTCTGTCCCCAACGGTGTCGGGCTGGTTCCCTGGGGAGGAGATGACCGGGCTGGCGAGGGTGATAACAGCAACAGGAAAGGTGATAACAGCAATAAGAGGGTGACGGGCGAGGGGGAGCTGGAGTTTGAGGAGGTTCCGTTCGACCACCCGCTCTGGGTCGTGTACTCCAGCGGCACGACCGGGCTGCCGAAGCCCATCATGCACGGCCACGGCGGCATCGTGCTCGAGCACCTGAAGTCCCTCGCGTTCCACCTGGACCTGGGGCCGGCCGACCGGTTCACCTGGCACACCACGACCGGGTGGATGATGTGGAACTTCCTGGTTGGCGGGCTGCTGACCGGTACGACGATCGTGGTCTACGACGGCAGCGCCACCTACCCGGGGACGGGCCGCCTGTGGCAGCTCGCGGAGGAAGAGAAGCTGACGTACCTCGGCGTGGGCGCCCCGTACCTGATGGCCTGCCACAAGGCCGGCCTCGAGCCGGGGAAGGAGCGCGACCTGGCGAGCCTCCGGGGCGTCGGCTCCACCGGCTCGCCGCTGCCCCCGGAGGGCTTCGACTGGGTCTACCGGGCCGTCGGCGACCACGTCCTGCTCGGGTCGATGTCCGGAGGCACCGACGTGTGCACCGGGTTCGTCGGAGCGAGCCCGTTGCTCGAAGTCCGCCGCGGGATGATCTCGGGACGGTCCCTGGGCGTGAAGGCGGAGGCGTTCACTGGAGATGGCACGCCGGTCACCGGCGAGGTCGGCGAGCTGGTCATCACCGCCCCGATGCCGTCGATGCCGATCGGCTTCTGGAACGACGACAGCGGCGAACGGTATTCCGGCAGCTACTTCACGGACTTCCCCGGCGTCTGGCGGCACGGGGACTGGATCGAGATCCTGCCCGACGGAGGCTGCGTGATCTTCGGGCGGTCGGACGCGACCCTCAACCGGGGCGGGGTGCGGATGGGTACCTCGGAGTTCTACCGCGTCGTGGAGGCGTTTGATGAGATCGCCGACAGCCTCGTCGTGGACACCGGCCGCCTGGGCGCCGAGGGCAAGCTCGTCCTGTTCGTGCAGCTCGCACCCGGGGCGACGCTGGATGACGATCTCATCAAGCGGATCGGCGCGGCCCTGCGCAAGCAGTTGTCGCCCCGTCATGTCCCCGATGAAATCCGCGATGTGCCCGGCGTGCCCCGGACCCTATCGGGTAAAAAGCTAGAGATCCCGGTACGCAAGATCCTGCTCGGCACGCCCGTGTCCGAGGCGGCGGATCCGAGCGCGCTCGCCAACCCAGAGGTGCTCGGTTCCTACGCTCCCGGTCCTAGGCTGTAGGCAGGAGAGGGTCGACGGATGCGCGGGGAGCGTCCGCGGGTACTCACGGTGATCGTTATTTCCAGGATAAGCGGCGACCGCGCGAAAGCACGCGCGGCGGCTGTCTCATGCCCGTGCGCACAACGAGGTGCGTGCCGAGGCGAACATGAACGGAGTCGACTCAGATGCCGGAACGCGTGAACGAGGCTGGGGAGTTCTCGGACAAGGCAAGGAAAGCTGTCATCACCGAAGCGGCGGCCCAGTGGGAAGCGACGCTGCGGAAGGCGGAACTGTGGCAGGCGGCGCCGGGAGACGCGGCGGCCCTGACCTCCGAAGAGGCGGTCGCCTTCCTGGACGCGTATTTCCGCCTGGTCGCCACCGAGGATCTCATCCCGGCCGGGGCGGACCGCATCGCGAGGACCGTGGCCAGCCACGCCACGCTCGGCGCCACCCGGCCGCAGGGCCGGGCGGTCGTCGGCGTGCGGGAGGCCGCC
>JAFMRC010000027.1 GCA_017354375.1 Nocardiopsaceae bacterium
GTCCGGATCCGGTCCCCGCGCGCCAGTCATGGAGGTTCCCGTGCCCAACGTCCCGATCCTCGCCGCCGCCCACACGGCCCCACACCCGATGTCCACGGCCGGCGTCATCCTCTGGCTGGCCATCATCGCCTTCGCCTGCGCCGGAGCCTACTGGGTCTCGATCAGGCGCCACCCCTACCGGGCGTGCTCGAAGTGCGGGGAGTCCGGCAAGCACCGCGGAACCATCTTCCCTGGCTCGTTCCGAGCCTGCACCCGGTGCGGCGGCACCGGCCGCCGCCTCCGCCCCTTCGCCAAGCACCCCGGCACCAGCACCAGCGGCGGCGCCCGGCCGCTCGAGCCACGCCCGGACCGCATCGCGCGCCGCCAGGCCCGCCAGGACCAAGCCCGCACCCGCGACCACTGACCGCCAACCGGAAGGAATCCTTCATGCCCGCCGCCGTCACCTTCGCCGTTGCCTTCGCCGCCCTCAGCGCGGGGCACTGGCTCGCCGACTACTGGATACAGCGCCATTCCCAGGCGCTGCGCAAGGCCCTGCCCGGCTGGGCCGGGCGCCGGGCCTGCGCCGGGCACGTCGCCAGCTACACCCTCACCCTCGGCTACGCCCTGGCCATCGCCTGCACCGCGCTGGACGTCCCCCTCTCCTGGCCTCACCTCACTGCGGGGCTCGGCTTCGCCGCCGTCACCCACTACCTCGCCGACCGCCGCGAGCCCCTGCGCCGTATCGCCGCCCGGCTCGGCAAGGCCGAGTACTGGGACGACGGCGGAGCCCCCGCCCTCGACCAGTCCGCTCACTGGGCCTGCCTGTTCATCGCCGCCCTGTTCATCGCCGCCTGACCCCGCCGCCAGGCCCAACCCCTAGGAGCATGCCTCATGAGTTACTTCGCCATCGCCATCATCGCCGGGCTCGGGACCATCACCGCAGATGCGGTAGCCGGGCTCATCTATGACCAGTTCACGCTCGGCCGCCACGGGGTGGCCCGCCGCTGGTACGCACCCGGGCGCCGCGTCGTCGCGGACCGCCAGCGGGGCGTCCCGCTCGCGGTCCGCAGCTGGGAGGACGAGGACGGCCCCACGTGGGTGAAGGTCGTCCCCGCCGGCGCAGACCAGGCTGCCGCGGAGTGGGTTCCGCTGGCGAGCCTGCACCCGGTGCCGCCGAAGAGGGGCGCCCGCCCATGACCAGTGAGGCGCCACCGCGCCAAGCGACCCCCCATACCAGGAAGGAAAGCAGCAGATGGCTACAGGACCAGAGCATTACCGCGAAGCGGAGGCCCTCATCGGCCACGCGGAAAAGGCCGAAGACCGCGGCGCGGATGACGTGGCAGCACTGAACCTGCGCTACGCCCAGGTGCACGCCACGCTCGCCCTCGCCGCTGCCACGGCTATCTCCCGTACGGACGACATGCCAGTCCATGACGGCGACGAATGGCTGCGCAAGGCCGGGTGGAACCCGGCGTGAGTGCTGCCAGCCTCGCCCGCAGCTGGCAGCACGCCCCTGCTTGAGGACCAGGAGGAGGACCACATGACCCGCTCGCTGCGCGCCGTCACCGGCGACGGCCTCGACGGCAGCCCGCTGCCGCATGACATCGGCGCCGAGCAGGTCGTGCTCGGCGCGGCGATGCTGTCGCCCGCCGCGCTCGCCGAAGTCCGCGAGCTGCTCAACGGCAGCGAGTTCTACCGCCCCGCCCACGCCATCATCTGGGACGCCATCACCGCCCTCGCCGACCGGCGAGACCCGCACGACCCGCTCGCGGTCGGCGCGTACCTCGGCGCCGCCGGGCTAGCCAAGTCCGGCGGCGCCCCCTACCTGCACACCCTGATCGCCGCCGTCCCGACAGCTGCGAACGGCGGCTACTACGCGCACATCGTGCGCGACCTCGCTTACGCCCGCACCGTGATCGCCGCATCGGGCACTCTTGCCAGCGCCGCGTGGGCCGCCAGCGGCGATGAGTCTGCCGACCTGCGCGGCAAGGTCGCCGCCGTCACCGCCAGCCTCGCCGGGGCCGACCGGCGCGGCTGGCCTGACCCCGTGCCCCTGTCGGCCGCGCCGGACGTCCCGCCCTTCCCGGTATGGGCGCTGCCGGAGTGGCTGGGGGAGTACGTCGCCAGCCTCGCCGAGGCTACCCAGACCCCTCCCGACCTCGCCGGCTGCCTCGCCCTGGCCGTGCTCGCCGTCGCCGCCGCCGGCAAGGCGTGGGTACAGGCCCCCGCGTGGTCCGAGCCGACCTGCCTGTACACGGTGGTCGTACTGCCGCCCGGCAACCGCAAGTCCGAGGTGTTCCGCGCCATGACCGCCCCGCTCCGCGACGCCGAGCGCACGCTCATCGAGGCCGCCCGCCCGCGGATCGCCGAGGCCGTCATCAGGCAGAAGATCGCCGAGGCCGAGGCCGACAAAACCGTCCGCGACGCCGAGGCCGCCGCCTCCTCGCTCGACAGCGACCGCAAGGCCGCCGCGCTCATCGACGCCGCCGAGGCCCGCCTGGCGCTCGAATCATCCGAGATCCCCGCCGAGCCGTGCCTTTTCGCCGACGACGCCACCATCGAGGCCCTCGGCTCGCGGCTCGCCGGGCAGGGCGGCCGGTTCGCCGTCCTGTCCCCGGAAGGGGAGATCTTCTCGATCGCCGCCGGGCGCTACTCCGGCACCCCGAACCTCGGCATCCTCAAGCAGGCCCACGCCGGGGAAGCCGTCCGCGTGGACCGCCGGGGCCGCCCCGCCGAGCACGTCGACGCCGCCACCCTCACCCTCGGCATCTGCACCCAGCCCGGCGTCCTCGGCCGACTCGGCGCCACCCCCGAATTCCGCGAGCAAGGCCTGCTCGCCCGCATCCTGTACGCGGTGCCGGAATCCCGGCTCGGCTACCGCAACCCGCGACCGGACCCCATGCCCCCGGCCGTGCGCGACACCTACACCGCCACGCTGACCGCGCTCACGCTGTCCCTCGACGCGCTCGCCGAGCCGCACATCCTCACCTTCACCCCCGACGCCGCCGAGGCGGTCACGGGCCTGCTCGAGGCCGTCGAACCGCGGTTCCGCCCCGGCGGTGACCTCGCCCACATGACCGACTGGGGCGGCAAGCTCACCGGGGCAACCGTCCGCATCGCCGGGCTGTTGCACCTCGCCGCCCACGCACGCGACGGCTGGGCAACCCCCATCAGCCGCGCCACCCTGGAGGCCGCCGCCGAGATCGGCGACTACTTCACCCAGCATGCCAAGGCCGCCTACGACGCCATCGGCGCTGACCCCGCCGTCGCCGACGCCCGCGCCATCCTGCAGTGGATCAAGACCACCGGAGCCGCCCAGGTCACCGCCCGCGACCTCATGCGCGGTCTGCGAAACCACTTCACCAGGGCCGCCGACCTCACCGCGCCCATGCAGATCCTCGAAGCGCGTGGCTGGATACGTTCCCGCCCGGGTGCCCCGGCACAGGGCCGGGGCCGCCCCGCTGCCCCCACATGGGATGTCCACCCCGACCTCGCGACTCAGCCAGGAGACGCGCAACACCCTGTAACCGGCACCGCCGCCCGCGACCTTCTCCGGGACACGGGACAGCGGGACTAAAACCGACACAAATATTTTCGTCGGTTTCTGTCCCCGTGTCCCGTGTCCCGGACCCGCTAACCCCGACACGCAGCCAGCTACGACCCGTAACCAGCCCGCCCGGCGCGCACGGGCCCGGACCCGGCCAACCGGTGAGCACCCGACGGCACGCGTCCTCCCACACATTTACCGAAAGGACTGGCAGCGCTATGCCCGCTAACAGCAAAGAATCCATTCGCGGCGCGGTATCCGTTAAGGAGATCTGCACCGCTCTACAGATTAGCCGCCGCACCTTCTACGAGTGGAGGGCCAAGGGAAAGGCCCCTGATTGCTGGGCGCTGCCGAACGGTGAACTGCGCGTTTACCGAGACGTATATGAAGACTGGCTCAAGGGACTGGAGGCCGAAGCCGCCTAATGGAGAACATCACCTACGACGTTCGGATCTACGCGACTGATGTCTACAAGGGAAAGAAGGTTACAACCTACTGGGTTCGCTGGAGTGTCGGCGGAGAAAGATGGAAGGAGCCGTTCCGGAACTCGACTCAGGCTGAGAGCTTTCGAAGTGCGCTCGTCGCTGCCTCACGGAAAGGTGAGGCATTCAGGACGGATACCGGCCGCCCGGTCTCCTGGCAGAGAACCGCCAATGAGATGAGCTGGTACGATTTCGCCTGCAAGTTCGTGGATGTGAAGTGGAACTCATCCTCGGCAATCCATCGCAGGGACATCGGCCGAGCGCTTATCGCCGCGACCTTCGCGATGATCCCCGAAGGTAAGCCGGGGAGGCCCGAAGACGCCGAAATCCGACGAGCCCTCCGCAAGTGGGGGTTCAGTAAAACGCTGCGGGAAGATGCGCCTGACGACGCTGCCGAGGTACTCAGCTGGCTAAGCCGGAACACGGCGAACGTGTCTGCTCTGGCCAACGCCGCTAAGGCCCGGGAAGTCCTCGGTTCCGTGACGACCAAGGTGGACGGGAAGCCCGCGGCCGGGAGCACGGCACGAAGGAACCGCACGAACCTGTGCAACGCGATTGATCACGCCCTAGAGATCGGGGCACTCCAGGTCCCGGCAAACCCGGTTCGGGCGTTGAAGTGGAAGGCTCCGCCCAAATCATCATCGCTAGTGGACCGTAGGAGTGTCGTCAATCCGGGGCAGGCTCGCGCGCTCCTGGCAAATGTCCGGGCACAGAAGCCGAGCGGACCTCGGTTGGAAGCGTTCTTCGCAACCATGTATTACTCTGCCGGCCGTCCCGAAGAGGTAATCAACCTAGGGGAAGACGACATCACGTTCCCGGAGATCGTTAAGGACGAGGAAACTGGGGAATGGCGGTTTGCGCCTGACTCAGACGGGTGGGGCGAGCTGGAGTTCAAGGAGGCAACCCCCGATGTCGGCCGTGAGTGGACAGATGACGGGGGGCACCGCGATCGCCGCCAGCTCAAGCACCGGGACGAGGGGGAGACCCGTTCCGTCCCGATGCTTCCAGAACTCTCTCTCATACTGTGGGCGTTCATTCAGGAGTTCGGGACTGGGCCGGACGGGAAAATCTTTCGGGGAGTCCGCGGCGGACTGTTGCCGATGATCACCATTCGCCGCTCATGGGCAACGGCCAGGAAACAGACCTTCACCGAGAGACAGAGGAAATCGCCGCTGGCCCGACGCGTCTACGACCTCCGAAACGCGGCTGTTTCGGGGTGGCTCAACGCTGGCGTGGCACCGACCCAGGCGGCGGAATGGGCAGGGCACAGCGTCAAGGTGCTGCTGGAGATCTACGCCAAGTGCATCGACGGCCAGGAGGAGATCGCCAAGCGCCGGATGGCCGACGCGTACGGGGAAGACGCCCCAGGCCTGGACGCCGCGCGCTCGGAAGAGAAGGAGGGGAAGCGGCAACCAGGAAACCGACCAGGATAAGCCAGGCGAAGGTGAAGCCTGATTTCGGCACGCATTCGGCACACACAGCCGCATACGGACGCCGTGAGCCGCACATCGCCGCATACGACAGTTGGGGGACAAGTGCCCCTGGCCAGCGCGAAGACGCAGGTCAGGGGCACTTTATTCGTGGTCAGGGAGATGTCATGGGGTGTGGGGCGGGTGGGGCTCGAACCCACGACCGGAGGATTATGAGTCCTCTGCTCTGACCGGCTGAGCTACCGCCCCGGGCATGGCGTAAGGGTACCGTACCCGGGGTCGTCCGGCCGCGTCGCGGGAGGCGCCGGGGACGGGGGCAGTCGCCGCGATCCGTTCGGTATAAAAGGGTTTGCGGGCTCTCGCGGTCGTGGTGAGCGGACCGGAGACCGGGTTACGCTGGGGCAGGCGAGGACTGGCTTTTGTGGGCTTATGTGACTTTCGGAGGGGCGGAATGTCGGTGGAGGCGGAGCAGGAGGTCCACAGCTTCCAGGCGGAGGCGGTGCAGGTCCTGGACCTCATGGTCAACTCCCTGTACAGCAACAAGGAGATCTTCCTGCGGGAGCTGATCTCGAACTCCTCGGACGCGATCGACCGGCTGCGGCTGGAGATGGTGTCGCGCGGGCAGGCGCCGGAGGAGGACGGGCCGCTGCGGATCCGGGTCAGCTACGACAAGGATGCGGGCACGCTCACCGTCGCGGACAACGGCATCGGGATGAGCCGGGACGAGGTCGTCGAGAACATCGGCACGATCGCCAAGTCCGGTACCCGGGAGTTCCTGGCGTCGCTGACCGGGGACCAGCGCAAGGACGCCGCGCTGATCGGCCAGTTCGGGGTGGGCTTCTACTCGTCGTTCATCGTGGCCGAGAAGGTGGTGCTGACCACCCGCCGGGCCGGCGCCGAGCCAGGCGAGGGGGTGCGCTGGACCTCGGACGGGAAGGGCTCCTACACGCTGGAGGCGGTCGAGGTTCCGGAACGGGGCACCACGATCGTCCTGCACCTCCGCGAGGGCGAGGACGACCTGCTGAGCTCCTGGCGGCTGCGGTCGATCATCGAGAAGTACTCCGACCACATCAGCGTGCCGATCCTGATGCCAGCCGAGGCCTGGGATCCGGGAACCGGGGACTCGGGGGACTCCGGGGAGAAGGCCGACGGGGAGGGCGAGCCGAAGCCCGATGTCACGGTCAACCGGGGGTCGGCGCTGTGGACGCGCCCGAAGTCGGAGCTGGCCGATTCCGACTACAACGATTTCTTCCGGCACATCGCCGGCGAGTTCTCCGACCCGCTCGGCTGGGTGCACAGCAAGATCGAGGGCACCTACGAGTACACGCTGCTGCTGTTCATCCCGTCCCGCGCGCCGTATGACCTGTGGGTGCCCGAGGCCCGCCGCGGAGTGCGACTGCACGTGCAGCGGGTGTTCATCATGGAGGACACCGGGCAGATCATGCCCAGGTACCTGCGGTTCGTCCGCGGGATCATCGACTCCAGCGACCTGCCGCTCAACGTGTCCAGGGAGATCCTGCAGGGCAGCCGGGCCGTCGACAACATCCGCGGCACCGCGGTGAAGAGGGTGCTGCGGCGGCTCGCCGAGATGGCCGACGGCGAGCCGGAGAAGTACGCCACGTTCTGGAAGGAGTTCGGCGCCACCCTCAAGGAGGGCATCGCCGACGACTTCTCCAACCGGGACGAGATCGCCAAGCTGCTGCGGTTCACCACGACCAAGTCCGCCACCGACGACCCGGACACCTCGCTGGCCGACTACGTGGCGCGGATGAAGGAGGGGCAGTCCGACATCTACTACCTGCTCGCCCCGTCGCTGGCCGCGGCCAAGTCCAGCCCGCACCTGGAGGCGTTCCGCACCAAGGGCGTGGAGGTGCTGCTGCTCGGCGAGGCGGTGGACAACTGGGTGGTGTCCAGCCTGCGCGAGTTCGACGGCACGAAGCTCCAGTCGGTCGCCCAGGGGGCCGCGGACCTGGGGGCGCTGGAGGACGAGGAGGAGAAGCAGGCCAAGGAGCAGGCCGACGCCGAGTACGCGGACCTGCTCGGCAAGCTGAAGGCCTGCCTGTCCGGGCAGGCGCACGACGTGCGGCTGTCCACCCGGCTCACCACATCCCCGGCCTGCATCGTCAGCAACGAGCCCGAGGTCGACCTCAACCTGATGCACCGGCTCCGGGGGACCGGGCTGCCGCGGCAGCCGGTGCTGGAGCTGAACCCGAAGCACCCGCTGGTGCGGCGGCTGAACTCCGAGGCCGGCGGCGAGCACTTCGGCGAGTGGGCGCAGGTTCTGTTCAACCAGGCGGTGCTCACCCTGGGTGCCCGGATCGAGGATCCGGCCACGTTCGTCAAGCGACTGAACAGCCTGCTGGTAGCCCTCACCGACGAGGGCGACTGACCCAGTCAACCCCCGGCGGGGAGCACGACCGCGGTCAGCAGGAGCCCGCGGGCGACGAGCAGGCGCCCGTGCAGCTGGGTCAGCCGCTCTCCGTGAACGGGTGGCCCGGCGACGAGCAGGCGCGCGGTGAACGCCCCGGAGTCCGGGTCGATGACGACGTCCGCCGACTCGAAGTCCAGCCAGCGCCTGGCCAGCGGGAACCACGTCTTGTAGACGGACTCCTTGGCGCTGAACAGCAACCGGTCCCAGCACACGCCGGGTCCCGCGGCCGCGAGGCCTTCCAGTCGCGCGCGCTCGGGACGCGTGGCGATCAGGTCGAGCATGCCCTCCTCAGGCAGCGGCTCGTTGGGCTCGGCGTCCACGCCCATCGATGCGACGTCCCTGGTCAGGGCGACCGCAGCGGCGCGGTACCCGTCGCAGTGGGTGATGCTGCCGGTCATCCCGTCCGGCCATTGCGGGGCGCCGCGCGCGCCGGGCAGCACGGCGACGGGCGGCCGTCCCAGACGGCCCATCGCCACCCGGGCGCACGCGCGCGCGGTGGCGAACTCCCTTCGCCGCCTTTCCACGGCCCTCGCGATGACCGCGCTCTCCTCGGGAAACAGCATGGCACGGGGGTCGCGGGGATCGTCTCCGAAGGCTTCGGCCGCCGCCACTCCAGGAGGCAGTATCCGCTCGATCACGTGAGGCCCTAATGTCACTTAACTTAATTTGAAGATAGATACCACGCGGGCCGAGCAATGCTCAAGGCGAATAATCCTCCGGGAAACGTGATCGTAGGCCGGTTAACATAAGAGAATCTCCGGACAAACTGATATCTTGCTCATATGCGGGTTGGAAGACCTTGGAGTTGGAGATCTTGGAACCACCGGAGGTGATCGGATTAGCTGCACAGCCGCCTCTCGCACCCCATGCTTCCAGGGAAAGGGCGCGAGAGGCGGCTGTATTCATTAAATACGTTCAACCGGGGTGCGTAAGCAGTTGCACGGGGACAGGCGGAGGCAGGCGGGGACGGGCTAGGAATTAGGCGGAATCGGAATCGCGTTCATCCGGACCCGGCCCCGTGGAGGGATGAATGCCCGCCGACCGCCGCCGCGACAGGAAAGCCAGCCGGAAAGAAGCAGGAAAAGGCAGATGGCATGGCCTACCTGAGCCTGTAGTCGCCTGTTACCGAGCGTTGCCTGCTCGACCGCGTTGTCCAGGTGACGGCAGGCACTGGCATTCTCGCCGAGCCTGAAGTTCAGCAAGCCAAGGTGGCAGCGGGACAGCGCCAGCCCGTCCGGGTCACCCAGCTCGCCGGCTATCGCCAGCGCCGCCTCCTGGGCGGCGATGAGCTTCCGCCAGTACGCCTCCCCCTTGAAGAACGGCCTGGTGACCCAGGGCAGCATCCAGGCGTGCGGGGCGTAGCCCTCCTCGGCGGCCTGGCCGATCGCGGCGAGCAGCGAGTGACGCTCGCTCTCGAACCATTCCGCCGCCTGCCCGGGGTCGCCGATCTCCTCGGGCCGGACGCCCGGGAGGGGCTCGTGGCAGGTGTACCCGATGCAGTCGGGGTACAGGGCCGCCGTCGCCGCGCTGGCGGTGTGCAGGTAATGGTCGAGTACGCGGTGGACGGCGGCGCGCCGTTCGGTGTCGCTGGCACAGGTGCGCGCCCGCTCCGCCGCATAGGCGCGTAGCAGGTCGTGGCAGGCGTAGCGGCCCGGCGCGTGCTCGGTGAGCAGGTGCTCGTCGCATAGCTCCGCCAGTATCAGGTATGCCTCCCCCCGCGGCAGCCCGGCCAGGCTGGCTGCCGCCGGAACCGTGATGTCCGGTCCCGGATGCACGCCCAGCAGGTGGAACATGCGTTCCGCGGGCTCGCTCAGCCTCGCCCGGGACCAGGAGAACACCGCCCGGACGCTGGTGGCCGACTCCCCCGTCTCCAGCGCGTCCAGCCGCTGCCGCTCGTCCCGCATCTCGGCTGCCAGCGCGGCGAGCGGCAGGCGCGGACGGGCGGCGACGCGGGCGGCGACGTCGCACAGCGCCAGCGGCAGGCGGGCGCACAACGCGATCGTCTCGCTGACGGCCTCGGGCTCTTCCGCCGCTCGGCCGGTGCCCAGGCTCCTGTCCAGCAGTTCGCGTGATTCGGATTCGGTGAGGACTCCCAGCATGAACAGGTGGGCGCCGTCGGCCGCCGCCAGGCCGGTCAGCCGGTTCCTGCTGGTAACGAGCACCATGCATCCCGGGGTTCCCGGGAGCAGCGGCCGGATCTGCTGCGCGTCGGTGGCGTTGTCCAGCACGATGAGCATGCGGCGGCCGACCAGCAGGCTGCGGAAGAGAGCGGCCTGGCCCGCCGCGTCGGCCGGGGTCCGGGCGGCTGGCACGCCAAGCGCCGTCAGGAACCCGCACACGGCATCGGTGGGCGCTACCGGCGTGCCGGAGGGACTGGAACCGCGCAGGTCCACGAACAACTGCCCGTCGGGAAACTGGTCCGCTACCGCATGGGCCCAGTGCACCGCCAGCGCGGTCTTGCCCACCCCCGCCATTCCGGTCAGCGCGGCGATCACGATCCCGTCCGCTTCCTGGCAGTCCCGTTCCACCAGGCCGGACAGGGCGGCAAGCTCGTCGGACCGGCCCGTGAAATGCCGGGGGGCGGCGGGCAACTGCCTGGGCAGCGCGTGCACGGCGGAGTGCGCGGCCGGGCGCGCCTGCCCGCGCCCGGATTCGGTCGCGTAAATGTCCTGGCGGAGTACCCGCAGGTGCGTCTCGACCAGCTGCTGCCCGGGGTACAGGCCTAGCTCCCGGTCCAGGCGCGTCCGCAGGTCTTCGTAGACTCGGATGGCCGCGGCCTGGTCACCGGAGCCCGCCAGCACGGCCATCAGCCTGGCGTGCGTCGGCTCGTTCAGCGGCTCCGCCGCGGCCAGCGCCTGAAGTCGCGGCAGCGCCTGGCTGTAGGCGCCAAGCGCGCACGCGACATCCGCGTACAGCAGCAGGACGCCGATCAGCTCCTGCCGCAGCAGCGTGAGAGCGGGATAACCGTCAAGGACGCCCACGTCGGCCAGCGGGTCGCCTCGCCACAAGCCGACCGCGCGCTCGTAAAGCTCGAAGGCGGCGGCGTCGTCACCGCCCGCCCGCGCGGCGGCGGCGCGCTGGGCCAGTTCCCTGAAGGCCAGCACGTCCAGTTCGCCGGCCGACAGGCGCAACGCGTAAGCCCCGCCGACCGAGGTGATGATCTGCCTGCCCGTTTCCCGCTGAGGCGGATCCAGCGCCTTGCGCAACCTGCTCACATGAGCCTGCACCAGGCCAACCGCGGTGCGCGGAGGCGCCTCTCCCCAGAGCGCGTCAATGATCACGTCCCGGCGCGTCAAGGCACAGGGGTTCATCATGAGCAGCCCGAGCACCGCGCGCCGCGCTGGAGGCCCGAGCGACAGCGGCCTGCCGTCCCACCACGCCTCGAGGGGGCCGAGGGCCGACAACCACAGCCCCCGGCCGGCCCTCGGTGACCCTTCCGCCGTTGGCGGGGAGCCGTCCGGGGAAGGAGACGAAGCCGGCGACGATGCCAGCATGCTCCCGACGTGCCGCGGCAATCTCGCGGCACGCGTCAGGCTGGCGGCCTGATCAGCGTTCAGGCCGAGAGCCGAAACCAGCGCGGCCAGCGAGCTCGGGCGCGGCCGGTAACGACGGGACTGCTCGAAGTCCCGCAGCGCGGCAACGCTGAGCCCCGATTTAGTGGCAAGTTCTTGCTGGGTCAGCCCCGCGCTGAGGCGGTATGCCCGCACCAGCGCCCCGAACCGGCTGGCCGACCCGCTATCCCCGTAGTCCACGATTCCTCATCATGTCGTCAGTGCCAGAACTCGAACAGCAGTGTCATAACTTGGACGGCGTCAGGATTTGGACTGGTCTTCAGTATCTCGATGGTGATGTTACATGTCATTCTCAGTGAATTGTAATCTTTTTCCCATCGAGAGCACAAGGTAGACAAAGGTTCACCAGGAAGCTAAGAGAAGGCCAGGCAGGACCCGCATCGGCGCCCCGAACCCCAGCTAGCGCCGCCAGCGAGCCGGCACTACACTCTGGGAACCCTTCATTAGTAGTTGATAAATCAAATTTCACATGAGTCACTTTGAATTATTTAAACCCCTGGCACCCATCTAATTGGTTTGAATTAAATTTCACACCGGGGGCTACCAGCCGGATTTTTACGTTGAAAGCATGCGATGGCGGGAAATCGCACTACGGCGAACTGATACCCCCGCATCAGACCACAGCGGAACCCTGAGAAGGGGAAACACGCTACTGACTCGTTGGTAAGTACGGCAATCCGCTGTCAGCCGACCGCCAGCACGGCGCCAGTCATTTACTTAAGGCTATGAGGCGTGGTTCACAATCGGACCCATGGAGGGGGACTCTCGTGGAGCAACCACGTGCTCGCATGTCCATGTCGGATAGCAACACAGCGCCTGCCAGGCGGCGCGGCCCGGACCAGGAATTTTTCAATGGGGCCAAGGTGGTAACCGTCCCCGTGCTATCGCTCCGCCCGGGTGATTCGCCCCGGCTGAACGGTGAGGATAAGGCTCACATCGTGCGGCTCGCCGAGATGGAGACGCCGCTCCCCCCGATCCTCGTGGACAGGCGCACCATGCAGGTGGTCGACGGGATGCACCGCCTGATGGCCGCGTCCCTTCGCGGGAAGGAGACGATCGACGTCATATTCTTCGACGGCAACGAGGCGGACATGTTCCTGCGCGCCGTCGAGGAGAACGTCACGCACGGCCTTCCCCTGTCCCAGGCCGACCGGCGCGCCGCCGCGGAGCGGATCATCGCCTCCCACCCGCAGATGTCCGACCGCGCGATCGGGCAGGCGGCGGGCCTTGCCGCCAAGACCGTGGCCGCCATCAGGAAGCGTTCAAGCGACGACGCACCACAGTCAGACAGGCGAGTCGGCAGGGACGGCCGGGTCCGGCCGCTCGACAGCGGTGAGGGCCGCCGACTAGCCGCGAAACTGCTGACCGAGCAACCGCGGGCCTCGCTGCGCGACGTGGCGCGCGGCGCGGGCATTTCCCCGGCGACCGTGCTCGACGTGCGCAAGCGACTCGAACGCGGTGAGTCGCCAGTACCGGAGAGGCTGGCCAGGAACCGCCTCGCCGGCTCCAGGCCCGGGAACGGCGCGGGTTCTCCTGGCTCACGTTCTGGCCCGCAGCTTGCCCCTCGGCTCGCGGCGACCACGAGTCCCGCGGCGGGGATCGCGGCTAGGGCCGCCTCGGGAGCCGCGGCGGGAGCCGCGGCGGAGAAGGCCACGGTCGAGAAGCTGCTACGTGATCCGTCGCTGCGCAACAATGAGCTGGGAAAGGGGATACTGCGGTTGCTGCACGTCAACGCGGTAGGCGCGGAGCAACTGCCAGATGCGGCCGCCACCCTTCCTCCGCATTGCGTCGGCATCATCGTGTGGCTATCCCGCCAGTACGCGAAGATGTGGCAAGACTTCGCCCGGGAGCTAGACGGGCGAGC
This sequence comes from Nocardiopsaceae bacterium, assembly GCA_017354375.1. Taxonomy (GTDB): domain Bacteria; phylum Actinomycetota; class Actinomycetes; order Streptosporangiales; family Streptosporangiaceae; genus Trebonia. The sequence goes on from JAFMRC010000027.1 coordinate 13,306, forward strand.
GCGGATCATCGACCCGTCCGCGGCCGGCTGAGTGGCACCGTCTACCGACCCGGATCATCGTGGGTACTTCACCATGCTCCGCCATGGAAAAATACCCACGATCCCGAGTTGTGACGCCAGGAAAGACAATTTCGCCGAACGATCCGAGGCGACTCCATCCATTTACCGCTGCGCGGGGCCGCTGGGGAGTTACGGCAGCCGACGATCGGCGTGAAGGACAGGGGAACCCTGCATCAGCGGGCAACCGGGGTGAGCGGCGCCCCGGAGACGAGCTCGGACTCCCGCCCGTCGGGGCCGACGGGCACGTCGCCGCAGATGGTGACCCGGTGCAGGATGCGCTCCACGTGCAGGTGCTCGACGTCGCGCGGGGGCAGGTGGGCGGTGGCACAGTTGTCCCAGAAGGCCACGGTGCCCGGCTCCCAGCGCAGCCGCACGGTGTACTCCAGCCTGGACATCTCCGAGTACAGCAGGTCCAGGATCGCGTTGCTCTCCAGGGTGGACACGTCCACGATGCGGGTGGTGAAGCCGGGGTTGACGAACAGCGCCTTCTCTCCCGTGACCGGGTGCACCCGCACCACCGGGTGGACCGCCACGAGCCCGGTCAACGGCTGGCCGGCCGGCCCGTTCCCTTGCTGCGCTCCGTTCCCTTGCTGCGCTCCGTTCCCTTGCTGCGCTCCGTTCCCGCCGTTCCCCCGCTGCATTCCGCCGTTCCCCTGCCGCGCGCCGCCGTTCCCCTTCTGCACCACGGACGTCCCGGCGAGGAACCGGTGCTCGGCGCGCAGCGTGCTCACGAACGCCTTCACCGGGTCAGACAGGCCCTCGTACGCGGCGACCAGGTTCGCCCAGCATGTGTCCCCGCCGAAATCGGGAAGCACCTCAGAGCGCAGGATGCAGCCCGCGGGCGGGTTCACGGCGGCGGTCAGGTCGGTGTGCCAGCCCGCGAAGTAACTGGTCTGGCCGAGCCGGCCCTGCTTGATGCGCTCCTTGCGCTGCTGTTCCTCGCTCCGCTGTTCCCTGCCCTGCTGCTTCCCCTGCGGCCCGTACTGCGGCTTGCCCACGGTCGAGATCTCGGGATAGCCCTCCAGCATCCTGCCCCGCGGGGTGACACAGGTCAGTTCGCCGAACTGCCTGCCGAACGCGATGTGCGACTCGTGGTCGAGGTGCTGCCCGCGAAAGAAGATGACCTTGTACCGATGCAGCGCAGCACGGATCGCGGTTATTTGCTCCAACGTGAGCGGCTCTGATATATCGACGCCGGTGATGTCCGCGCCAATGTACCCCGCCACGGGCCGCACGCCGATGTCCGCCGTCCTGGCCGATTCCTGGATCGTAGTCACGAAAACATCGCTCCTTAATTTTTCCTGTCGGCCATAGCAGCGGTAATTAATGGGGAGTCGCCACGGACCGTTCGGTAAAAACTGTTTTCCCAGCATCAAACGCTATAAAGGGAATGGGAGAGCGTCAATGTTAAACATCTCCGGGTAAGATACGCTGGGTGAACTGCGCGTTCAACTGTGGCGTAGTGCCGGTCGAACAGTAGCCGTAGCGACTTATTAACCGGGCCATACTGTGAAAACAGCCCGGCAGAATGATATGAATCGGTACGGCAACACATTCGGACAATAAATTTCACGGTCCGAAACCACCGGGACACGGCGTGCCGTCCGTCAGCCGGCATTTTCTGAGCGCTAAGGAGGCGCACGATGACGTGCCAGGAGTGGACGCGCCGCCAGGCCATCGGCCGCGGCGGCGCCCTGATCGCCGGGGCCTCCGGCATAGCGGCGGCGGCGCCGGTACTGTCCCGGCCGCCGGCACTGTCCCGGCCACGGGTCGGACCCGGCCCGGCCGAGCGCACCGCGACCACCACGGCCGGCACCTCCGGCACCGCCGACACCCAGCTGTACTGGAACTTCGTCTCCAGGCCCGACCTGCGGCCCCCGATCGTCACGATCACGAAGAATGGACCATTTCCCGGACATGAGCCCGGATACCTCTTCATCGTGCCACACGGGTACCCGCTGACGGAAAACGGGCAGCCCACGGGCCTCATGATCATGGACTGGGACGGCCAGGTCGTCTGGTTCCTCCCGCCCACGCAAACCGCCGACGGCGTCCCCCTCTACACGAACACCTTCGGCGTGCAGTCCTACCGGGGCAAGCCGGTACTCACCTGGCACGTGAACCAGACCAGCTTCGGAGAGGCAGCCAGCCTGGGGTACGTCACGATCGCCGACGCGACGTACACACCAGTCGCAAGCGTTTCCGCGGTCGGCGGCGGGTTCGGGGCCGATCTCCACGATTGCGTCCTGACATCCCGCGGCACGGCCTACACCGTCGTGGCGCGGATGAAGACCGTGGACCTGACGCCGATCGGCGGGCCGACGAGCGCGCCGGTCGTGGACTTCGGCGTGCAGGAGATCGACATCGCGACCGGGAACCTGCTGTTCCAGTGGGATGCGCTGGATCACATCCCGCTCGACGAGAGCTACATCACCTACTCCTCCGCCACGCCCGACCTGACCGACCCTTACCATCTCAACTCGGTCGCCGTCGCGCCGGACGGGAACCTGCTGATCTCCTGCCGGAACACCTGGACCGTCTACAAGGTCTCCCGGGCGACCGGGGCGATCATCTGGCGACTAGGCGGCAAGCGGTCCGACTTCACGATGGGGCCGGGCGCCGGCTTCGCCTGGCAGCATGACGTCAAGCCGCAGGGCCCCGGGGACACCATGCTCAGCATCTTCGACAATGAGGCGACCCCGCAGGAGGCGCCGCAGTCCCGCGCCATCTTCCTGCGCCTGGACACCACGAGAATGCGGGCCTGGCTGCTGCGCGCCTACACCCGGCCCGGCGGCGTCCTCGCCGACAACCAGGGCAGCGTCCAGCCCCTGGAGGGAGGACAGGTTCTCGTCGGGTGGGGCGCCCGGCCCTACTTCACCCTGTTCTCCCCCGGCGGCCAGGTGCTCCTTGACGGCCAGTTCCCCGACCTCGGCGGGACGCCGGACGAGGTCTACCAGTCCTACCGGACGCTGAGCTTCCCCTGGTCGGCGACGCCGACCGAGGCCCCCGCCGCCGCGGCCAGGCCAGGTGGCGCCGACAGCTCTGTTGTCTACGCGAGCTGGAACGGCGCCACCGAGGTCGCCCGCTGGACGGTCCTCGCCGGGCCACGGCCCACCGCGCTCACCCAGGCCGGAAGCCACGACCGCACCGGCTTCGAGACCACCATCCCGGTAGCCAGCACCGGGCCATACTTCACCGCCGTGGCCGAGGACGCGTGGGGACGCGAACTCGGCCGCTCCGCCCCCGTCACCCTCCCCGCCTCCTAAAAACCCCTCGGCCGTCTCCCCTCTCCTGAAGCACACTGCGGCCGTCACTCGACTTTCAAGCGAAGATATCCCGCAGTTGGAGAGAACAATGTTGAGACCGACCCTCAGCCAGCGTGACCGAACGCCGCAAGGGCGCACGATGACGAGCCGGGAATGGACACGCCGCCAGGCCATCGGCCGCGGCGGCGCGCTGATCGCCGGGGCCTCCGGCCTGGCAACGCCACTGCTGACCCGGCCGCGGGTCAGCAGCGGCCCGTCCGGGCACGCCTCGGCCACCACAACCGACACCACCAGCACCCAGCTGTACTGGAGCTTCGTCTCCAGGCCCGACCTGCAGCCCCCGATCGTCACGGTCACGAAAGCCAACTCGTCCCAGCGGCCCCAGTCCGGATACGTCTTCACCACACCGCACGCGTATCCGCAAGCCAGCCCGGGACAGCCGAGCGGTTGCATGATCATGGACTGGGACGGCGAGCTCGTCTGGTACTCCCCGCCCGCGGATACCGGTACCAACGTTGTCTGCAACAATCTCAGCGCGCAGTCCTATCAAGGCAAGCCGGTGCTGACTTGGTATAACGGCCACCAGTTGTTCGCGGGCACGACGCAGTACGACGCCGGAACCTTCACCATCGCCGACGAGACGTACACGCCAATCGCCACCGTTTCCGGGTTTGGAGATTACACGGCGAACATGCATGAATGCCTCCTGACGTCACGGGGCACGGCCTACATCACCGTGACCAGGCAGGCCACCGCGGACCTGACGCCAATCTACGGGCCGGCGAACGGGCAGGCCCTGGACAGCGGCGTGCAGGAGATCGACATCGCCACCGGGGACCTGCTGTTCCAGTGGAGCGGGCTGGACCACATCCCGGTAGAAGAGACCTACGGCGCATATCGATCGACCGGCCCGGTCGATCCGTACCACTTCAACTCGATCGCCGTCGCTCCGGACGGGAACCTGCTGCTCTGCTCCCGGCATACCTGGACCGTCTACAAGATCTCCCCGGCGACCGGGGCGATCATCTGGCGGCTGGGCGGCAAGCAATCCGACTTCACGATGGGGTCAGGGGCCGACTTCGCCTGGCAGCACCACGCCAGGCCGCACGGCCCCAAGGGCACGGTTATCAGCATCTTCGACGACGAGGCCCAGTCCACTCGAGTCCAGGAGGCGTCGCAGTCGCGCGCGATCTTCCTGCAGCTGGACACGACGTCGATGCAGGCCTCACTATTGCGTAGCTACACCCGGCCCGACGGCGCGCTCGCCGACAGCGAGGGCAGCGTCCAGCTCCTAGACGGGGGACGGGTTCTCGTCGGGTGGGGGTCTCAGCCCTACCTCACCGAGTTCTCCCTCGACGGCCAGGTACTCCTCGACGGCCTGCTCCCTGACCTCGGCGGAACGCCGGACGCGTTCTTCCAGTCCTACCGGACGCTGAACTTCCCCTGGTCGGCGACACCCGCCGAGATCCCCGCCGCCGCGGTAAGGCCCGGCGGCACCAGCAGTTCTGTTGCCTACGCGAGCTGGAACGGCGCCACTGAGGTCGCCCGCTGGACGGTCCTCGCCGGGCCACGGCCCACCGCGCTCGCCCCGGCCGGAAGCCGCGACCGCACCGGCTTCGAGACCGCCATCCCCGCGGCCAGCGCCGGACCCTACTTCGTGGCCGTGGCCGAGGACTCGCGCGGCCGCGAACTCGGCCGCTCCGCCCCGGTCACCCTTCCCGCCTCCTGAAAGAGCCGGCGAGCGTCATGAAATGACGCGGCCACTTCAGTGCCACGTAGCCCGGAATGAAGTGACCGCGTCACTTCCTATTATACCGTCATGAAATTCATTTCCCGTACTGTCGCAACTCATTCACGAGGAAAATGCATATCGCGCGTTACCTGTCATACCCGAACCTGGCCGCGCACCGGGAGAACTCGCCCGGCTTGCGGAGCAATTCCAGGTACGCATCCTCGATGTCATCGCCGAGATGACGCAGCGACTGGTTGGTCCGCCCCTCACCCACGAGCTTCCCGGGCACTCCGAAGAGGCCAGGCGCGGGATCTTGTCCCTCCGGCCGGCTCATGACCGCCGGACCCTGCCCCTGCCGCTGGACCATTACCGGACGCTGCCCGCCAGCCGGGCTCTGGCCGCCGTCGCTCGTGCTGTGCGCGGCATTCCGCCTGCCCGTGATGATGGATTTACGCGAACGCATTTTCTCGATGGAGGTGTCGGCCACGGTTCGCGCCACCTCCTCCGGGTCAACGGCCCGGCCGAAGTCGAGGAAGTCCACGATCTTCTGCAACTCCCCGGCCGGGTCGCCGCGCATGTCCTCATACCGGACCACGTGGACATCGATGTCGGGCATGAACGTGCGGACCACGTCAGGCTCCGTCCAGTCCCGCACGCTCTCCGGCCAGGATCCCATTCCGGAATCATCACGCCATGCTGGGTTACCGTCGTTGATGATAAAATTCCTCGCGAACTCCCGCGCATCCGGCATGTCGGTAATGCCGACATGCCGGATGGCGCTGAGCAACACATCTCGCGGGTTACGCACGATGTACACGGCCTTAGCGGTGCCGGATCGGTACAGCTGCATGACCTCCTTGCCCGGAAGGAAATGCGTCTTGAGCATCACTGGACCGCTACCGCTTAGGTCCAGCCCGCCCCCGCCGCGTAGCACGTCATCCAGCAGGGCTGGCACTACGTTAGTCCCCCTGCTGGTCGGCAACTTGCCGGTCAGGTAACGAGTGAGCATGAACCGCAGCCAGGTATTCCCCGACTTCGGGTACGAAGCAATCCACGCGATTTCCGCCACTTGCACACCTCTGCCATTCATCTAGCAGGCCAGTTCTCAACAAGACGCTAGATTTTGTCCACCGTCTTGCCCCTAGCCTTCCTCATGAGTATTAGAAAACCCTGAGATGAGGCTGTAATTACGCAGAAATCCTACGATGATGCCAAGATCACACAAGGACCGCACAGGGGGATACGCCGACTGTTGTTCAACCGGAGATGCGCAGCGGTTAAACAGGATTCCCGGGAAGCTCAAGCGACCGGCTCGGCGTGCATATCTCGCCGAGCCGGCCGCCATGTGCTCACGCCCAGCCCCAAGGGAGCTATTCGGCTATTCGCCTTAGCGAGCCGTGGGATGAGGGAAGTTACCTGTCATACCCGAACCTGGCCGCGCACCGGGAGAACTCGCCCGGCTTGCGGAGCAATTCCACGTACGCATCCTCGATGTCATCGCCGAGATGACGCAGCGACTGGTTGGTCCGCCCCTCACCCACGAGCTTCCCGGGCACGCCCAGGGAGCTGGCCGCCGCCGGTCCCTGTCCTTCCGGCCGGCTCATGACCGCCGTCTTCCCCTGTGCCGGGCCGTGCTCCGCGCCCTGCCCCTGTCGCTGGACCGTAACCGGACGCTGGCCGCCAGCCCCATCCTGGCCGCCACTCTTCCGGCGCATTATTTGCGGGAGCCTGCCCATCGTGACGACGTTCCGTTCCCGCATCTTCTCGATGGAGGTGTCGGCCACGGTTCGCTCCACCTCCTCCGGGTCAACGGCCCGGCCGAGGTCGAGGAAGTCCACGATCTTCCGCAACTCCCCGGCCGGGTCGCCGCGCATGTCCTCATACCGGACGGCGAGGACGTCGATGCCTGGCATGAACGTGCGGACCACGTCAGGCTCCGTCCAGTCCCGCACGCTCTCCGGCCAGGTACCTATGCCGGAACTATCACGCCACACCGACGCCCCGTCGTTGGCGATAAAATCCTTCGCGAACTCCTGGGCGTCCGCCATGTCGGTAATACCGAAGTGGCGGATCGCGCTGAGCAGCACATCACGCGGGTTACGCACGATGCACACGGCCTTAGTGGTGTAGGGCCGGTACAGCTGCATGACCCCCTTGCCCGGATGGAAATGCGTCTTTACCAGCGCCGGGCCCGTGCCATTCAAGTCCACCCCGTCTCCGCTCCGCAGCAGGTCGTCTAGGGATGGTACCGTGCTATTCCCTCCACCGACCGGCATCTCGCCGGTCAGGTAACGATGGAGCATGAACCGTAGCCAGGTATTCCCCGACTTCGGATACGAAGCAATCCACGCGATTTCCGCCACTTGCACACCTCTGCCATTCATCTAATAGGCCATTTACTAACAGGCCATCGAATTATGCTTTTAATTTCTGGCTTCTAGCCTTCGGCCGCGGCCACCCACGACAGGCCGTCGCGTGAGGGGGCCAGGCCGCCCTCGAACATCGGGACCGCCGCCTCGGCGTCCTCTCCCAGGATGGCCCGCATCTGGACGTCGGAGCCCTCCTGCATCGCCTGCCGGATCAACTGCGACTTGAACAGCGGCACCATGCTCTGGTCCTTGTCCCCGCGCATCGTCTCGACCGCGTCCGCGAACTCCTCCGAGCGCTCAAGGAAACGTGACGCCGCGGCGTCGGCCGTGGCCAGCCCGGCGTCCCCCGATGACACCCCGCCGACCAGGTCGACGAAGGCCTCTAGCTCCGTACTGCTGCTCTTGATCACCTTCTTGGCGTTCCAGAAGTACGACGTCTCGCTGGAATGCATCTCATAGAACGAGATCAGGAACTCATAGAACACGCCGTACTCATGGCGGTACCGGCTCTCGAATTCAGTGAGGGCCAGCTCCTCGTCCAGCGTGCCCGAAAGCACGCTGTTTATCGATCGAGCCGCCAGCAGCGCGCTGTAGGTAGCGAGGTGCACCCCGGACGAGAACACCGGGTCCACGAAACAGGCGGCATCGCCGATAAGGACCAGTCCCGGCTTCCAGAACTTCGTCTGGTGGTACGAATAGTCCTTACGCACCCTTAGCTGCCCGTACTGCCCCTCGGTGACGCGCTCGGCATCCGAGAGGTAATCCGAGATCATCGGGCATTCCGCGATGAGCCCACGCATCGCTTCCTCGGGATCTCCCTGTATCTTCTCAGCCATCTCGCGCCGCACGACTGCCCCGACACTCGTCAGTGTCTCGCTCAGCGGTATGTACCAGAACCAGCCGTCGTCGAACGCGGCACACAGGATGTTGCCATTATTCGGCTCCGGCAGCCGCTTTCCGCCCGTGAAATAGCCGAACAGCGCGAGGCTTCGGAAGAAGTCAGAGTAGGAACGCGTTCCGCCCACTTCATTGTGGAATCTGCTCTTGTTGCCAGACGCGTCTACCACGAATCGCGCGGTCGCCTTCCGGAGCTGGCCGTCATCCGCCGTGTACGTAACACCAGACACCCGGTCGCCCTCGGTCAGCAGGCCGGTTACGGCGCAGCCCTCGCGTACGTCCGCTCCGACCTTGCTGGCGTTCCTGAGCAGGATCTCGTCGAACTTTGATCGCTCGACCTGGTAGGCGTAAGAGGTCTGGCCTTCCATCCTGGGCGATACTCCGAACGAGAACGTCCACGGCTCCGGGTTCTCGCCCCACCTAAAGGTCCCGCCTCGCTTCCGGGTAAAGCCGGCGTCGACGACCGCGTCATAGGCGCCGGTAAGCCTGCAGATGCCGTGAATGGTTGACGGCAGCAGGGACTCACCGATCTGAAACCTCGGGAAATACTCCTTCTCCAGGACGAGTACCCGGTGACCTTGCTTGGCGACCAGTGCTGCGAGCGTGGATCCGCCCGGACCGCCGCCAATGATCACGACGTCAAACTCCTCCACAGAGCTAGTGCTCATTAGATCCTCTCCTCATCAAATTCATCTTCATTTGCCAAGATACAGGCTTCCGTCCCTGTATGCCAGATTGGGCTTTCTCAGCCACGCCGCGCAAATGTGATTTGCGTTGTGCCCGCAAGTGCGCGGGTACCTGGCTCGCACGCGTCCCTCAATTTAGCGAGGACGCTCTCGTCCAGCTCTCCCACTCGGTTAACCCGGGCCGAGTCAATCATTCTCCGTGCCCCAGCCAGCCATTCCGGCCTCGGCGGCACGCCGAGAAACTCCGCCAGCGATGCCAGCATTTCCCATGGCCGCCCCAGCAGGTCGTCATACCTCAGGGTCATGAGCGTTTCGCCGCCTAGGCCACTCAGCGCCTCGACGGCTGCCTGTATCATCCGTGACCAGAGCCTGCCGAAAGCCGCCAGTGACGGCGCTGGGTGGTCCATGATCCGGCGCATGTCGAACGGCGGTTGCACCAGTTCCAGCAGGCCGCTTTCCGCCGCTCGACCGGCGGCCGCCAAGCCTGCCTCGCCGCCGTCCAGCAGGCCGGCTTCCTCCATCAGGGCCATCGGACGCGCGGCAGGATGCGTGCTCATCGATAGCGCGCAGCTTGGCCCGTCGCGGTACATGTGCACGAACCTGGCGTCGGTGAAGTGCCGCCGGAGCCAACTCGCGTACATCGCCGAACCCGCGGTCCGCTCCGCTATCACTGAACGCCCGAAGACCCCAGCCAGGTATTCGAACAATACACGGACCTGTTCCCAGGATGGGCGTCCCGGCCACGTCGGCACTTCCCCGGCAAGGTCCGCGAAGAGCGCGTCGGGATCGTCGGTGAGCATCGGCAACGTCATGTGGCTGATCCGGGGTATGCCGGTCTCAACGGTGAATCGTCCGGTTTCATACGGATAACACAACTCAGGTGTCGCCAGTCCGTCTCGCACCGTGGCATCCACCGATGGTTCCGGCGAAGAGAGAACATCCCACAGCCGTCGCCCGTCGATCACCTCATCCGGCAGTTCATCTGTGCCTGGCCGGACCGTGCAGAAGAACTCGCTCATGCTCAGGACTTCCGGATGCATCCGCAGGATCCGCGATAGCATCGTCGATCCGCAGCGACCGGTGCCGACTATAAATGTCAAGCGCATTATCGTCCGCCTTGTTCCTTCATTTATCCCGGCACCACGTGATCGGAAGGGTTTTCACTCCATACGTCGGCCCCTCTGTCCTGAATTGAACATCCGAGGCGGCCACGGTCAGTTCCAGTCCGGGAAGCCTGCGGAACAGTTCTCCGTACGCGATGCGGAGCACCGTCTTCGTGAGGACCGCTCCCAGGCAGTGATGCGGGCCGTAGCCAAACGCGACGTGCGGTCCCGGCGGCCTGGCCAGGTCAACCCGATCCGGATCCGGAACGACCGCGGTATCGCGGTTCGCGGCCGGCAGCGAGCAGATGAGCACGTCTCCGGCCTTTATCGGCTGCCCTCCGAGGGTGGTATCGTCCAGCGCCACCCGAGGAGAGGGGGCGTGCGCGATGGACAAGTAGCGCACCAGCTCTTCAACGGCCCGGTCCACGGTCTCGGCGTCGGAGTCGAGCACCGGGAGCTGGTCCGGGTTCTCGAGCAGCACCAGGACGCCCAGCCCGAGCATCCCCGATATGTTGCCGACGCCGGCCCGGATCAGCTGCATGCAGATGCCCGTGATCTCATCGTCCCGCAACTGGTCACCGTAGGTGCTCGCCAGCCCGCCGATGAAGTTGTCACCGGGATTCTTACGCTGCCGCGACACCTGCCAGGTGATGTAGTCGCTCACCCGGCTCCCGGCCCGCATCTGCCGGTCACGACCCGAGCCGGGCACTTCGCTCTCCATGAGCTGCCGCCCGAACTGGCCCCAGTCATCCCGTGGGATTCCCAGAACCTCCGCGAACAGTTCGACCGGCACCGGCCAGCCAAAGCGACGCATCAGGTCGGCTGGCGGGCCGGATGCCGCCATGTCGTCCAGGCGCTGGCGCACGATCTCGGTTATCCGCGGGACCATTGCGCGGACGCGCGGGGTGGTGAACCATGGGGCGACCAACTTGCGCATGCGGGTATGTTCCGGCGGATCGAGCGTCAGGAGATTGCCGACCGCGAGATCACCCGCCTCCGCAACGGTGGATGCCCCGCCGGGCTCGCTCCGGTTCGAGGCGGCCTGCGTGCTGAACCGGCGGAAGTCGCCCAGCACTTCACGCGCCTCCGCATAGCCCGTGACCAGCCACACCGACTTCCATGTCGCCGCCTTGCCGAGATCGACCCGGCTCACGGGCCCGGCCTTCTGTACCCGGCGCAACTCGGCCCCTGGCCCGTACGGGTCCCGCTCCTTGTGGAACGGCACCGCCAATTCCGCCATGATCAGCTCGACCTTTCCCGCGTAAGCCGCTCTGCTTCTGCTTCTGACCACGACACTGGCATCGACTCCGGGCCGAAAACCGGACCCCCGTCGTTCCGGAAGGACACCTCGTCAGCCTCTACGGCAAGCCGCAGCGAGGGCAAGCGTTCAGCCAGCACCTCGAGGGCCACCGACAGCTCCATCCGGGCGAGCGGGGCTCCGATGCAGTGGTGAATTCCGTGGCCGAATGCGAGGTGCCTCGACGCACCGCGGGTGATGTCCAGTTCGTCGGGGTGCGCGACGAACGCCTCGTCCCGGTTTGCAGCCAGCAGCGAACAGAAAACCCCATCGCCCTGCTTGATGAGCTTTCCGCCTATCTCCACATCCGTGGTGGCGGTCCGCATCGTCGCACCGTGGATCGCCGTTGTGTAACGCAATATTTCTTCCGTCGCGAACTCGGCGCGTTCCCGGCTTCCCCGTATCGCGCTTAGCCCCTCCGGGCACTCCAGCAGCAAGAGCACCCCCATGCCAAGCGTGCATCCCACATTATCTATCCCGGCTGTGATCACGGCCGAGGCGATACCGCTCAGCTCCATGTTCTCCAGGGTGTCGCCTTGAGCCTGGAGGATCCGGCCAAGAAATGTGTCTCTGGGAGCGCGGCGCTCTTGCTCTATCAGCTTATAGGTATACGACGCCAGCTCCCGGTTAGCCGCCTTTTGCCGGGTACTGTCGACGGCACCGCGAAATGAGTTGACCATTCGGGCGAACCGGACCCGGTCATCCCGGGGAAAGCCAAACAGCTCACATATCACCAGCGCGGGGAGCGGTCGCGCGACCAGTTGCATGAAATCGGCCGACGTGCCCTGGAGAAGCATCTTATCGATGCACTCGTTCACCAGTGCCACGACTCGTGGCCGCAACCGGTTCATCCGACCGGCGGAGAACTCTGAGATGAGGAGACGGCGCCACTTGGTATGCCGTGGGGGATCTTCCTCCAGCAGGCTTCCGGGTGGTACGTTACGGCGCGTTCCCCGCCCCAGCTCGCTCATCCGCTTATTGCTGAAGCGTGAATGATCGCCAAGGATCTCGCGCACTTCTTTATATCCGGTAGCCAGCCATGCCGTCGGTTCTCCCGCGACGCGTTCCTCCACTTCAGCTATTGGCGACTCACTGCGCAGCTTGCCAATTTCCGGTCCGGGATCGCACCCGACACGCTGCCGCACCAGCTCTATCGCCTTGCTGGTATTCGCCCTGCTGGCAGTTGCCATACTCAAATCCTTCCGTTGGCACCCAGTCCAGGTGACTCGCTACTTACTCCGGTCCTCACTCAGCTGTCGCCGACGGATCTCCGCAGACAATATCTCGCTAATCTGGCGCGACGCGTCTCCCTCCAGCATGTAATCATGCGCGGCGTCAACGGAATGGCATGATATTTCCCCGCTAACATGCTCCCGCCAGGCGGCGGCCCCTTCCGCCACTGTCCAGGAGTCTTCGCCCTGCGTCGCGATGAAGAGCAGCAGGTCGCCATCGAATTGGCGAATCTGGTAATTTGATGATAGCCGACCAAGATTCGTGGTTACGCGGAGCAGGTTCTCCTTGGCTTCCTCTCCGAGTTCTGCGCTGGAACCTTGCTCATGCATTATCTCCGTGACGTTCTCAATAAAGTTTCCTACGACGAATCTTCCTCCCTGCTGCGGCACGGCGCGTTCCATATCGCGCTGCTGCTCAGCTGACATCCGCACGCCATGCCGCCTGCGGACTTCTTCTCCCTGGGCCGCGGCGTCCCGGCGCTTATCCCATGGGTAGGCATCCAGCACGGCCAGCAGCCCTACCTCATCCCCCTGCTCCTGGAGCAGGCTGGCCGCATGATGCGCGATGAGCCCGCCCAGCGATAGCCCAAGCAAGTAGTAAGGTCCAGCAGGCTGGACGGCCTTCATTTCAGCTATGTAATCGCGTGCGATCTCATCCATGGATTCCGGCAACGGCCCTCCTGCGGCGATGCCGCGCGCCTGGATCCCGTAGAGCGGCGTCTCCGCTGGCAGGTGCCCGGCCAGGCTCGCGTAACCCCAGCTGATCGCCGCCCCTGAGTGTACGCAGAACAGGGCTGGCCAAGAGGTTCCCGGCCGTAGCGGGATCATCACGTCGAAGTCGCCGCTAGTGCCGGCGGATGGCCGCGGGCGCCTTTCCCGCCCGTTGCCGTCAGCGCCGGTGGCCACCGGGCCGCGCGCCGCGGCCTCGTCACTTCCGGCTTCCGCCGGTTGCGCGGCCATCAGCTCAATCCGGCCGTCCGGAAGCCGCGTCGCCCGCTCCCCCGTACGGTACATGCGTGCGCCAGCGGGGCCAGCCGGGCAGGCGACGAACCACCCGGCCGTCATCACTGGGTCGGCCAGGTAGCGAGATGCCAGCCAGCCTCCGGCGATATACAACTCGCCGACGCTTCCCGGCGCCACCTGCCGCAGGGCGCCGTCCAGTATTAGCTGACATTCGCTGTCGGCCCATATATTCAGGCTGCTGACCGGGGCCTCAGGGTTATCCGCCGCTTGCTCCAGCACGCGGGCAAGCCGTGCGGCTATCTCATCGCCGGTAGCGCGATCGAAGAGATCGCACGCGTACCGCAGGGAGCCGCCGATTCCCGCGGGCCTTCCGTCCGGGCTCCGCAGGTCGACCAGTTCCGCGGATAGGGCCATTCGTGAGTATTTCCTGCTCACGGGAAGCCACCTCGCTCGCAGGCCCGGCATCTCCCATAGCTCATCAGGAGCATCCGCAAGATTGCACATAGCCTGGAAAACGGGATGCCGCGGGTCGCTCTCCGCCAGGCCCAGTCCATCGACGACAGCATCGAACGGCGTATCGGAGTACTTCTCCTGTTCCCGCAGCTCGGCCTGCAAGCGCATGACCAGATCCCGGAAGACGGGTTGATCGGATAGGTCTATCTTCAGCGGCACCAGGCTCGCCACCGGGCCGATGAGTCCTTCGGTTCCCGAATCTTCCCTTCTGGCGGCCACGGTTCCCAGGGAGATTTCCTGGGCCGCGCCCAGCTTGGCCAGCAGAACCGCGAACGCGGCATCCACCACGAGTGCCAGAGAGCACTCCATCTCGTCGGCGATTGATAGCAGTTTCGCGTGCAAATCTCGGTCTATGCCGATATCCGCCGCCTCGACGCGATGGCCGGGAATAGCGGGGTATGGCCGATCTGCGGGCAAGACGAGTTCGGGAAGCCCGGACAGCTTGCCGCGCCAGTATTCCAAGTTTTCTCCCGCAAGCGTGCTCGGGTCGTTCCCTCCCCGCAACACCTCGTCTTGCCAGAGGGCATAATCAGCGAATTGGATCGGCAGCGGCGCCCGCTCGGGAACCCGTCCCTCCTGCCGGGCACCATAGGCCGCGGCTAGATCCTGCACTAGTATGTCCAGGGACTGCTCATCGCCAGCGATCCGATGCAGCTCGATCAGCAGAACGTTTTCTGTATCCGATACCGTGAACAGGTGAGTCCGCCATGGAGCCTCGGCGACAAGGTCGAACTTCTTCCCGGTGTTCGCCTTAATAAGATTCGGGATATCTGCATCTGTTGCGGAAATGGTGGTGAGCCGAACAGATTCCTCCGTGGCTGGCCGTACGATCTGGCATGGTGCTCCACCGTCTTCCCGGAACACCGTTCGCAAGATCTCGTGCCTTTCCGCGAGGTCACCGAGAGCCGCGGTTAGTGCCGCCTGGTTCAGGCGGCCGGAAAGTTGCATGACTACGGAAAGTGAGTCCGCTGGGTCGCTTTCACGCATTTTATGCATGCGCCACGCGGACATCTGCTGTGCGGAGAGCGGGATCCTGTCCGGCCGGTCATCGGCTGCCCTCAGCTCCGGACGCACCTTGCCCGCTAGGGTCCTGGCAACTCCGGCCGGCGTCGGCGCGCTGTAGAGCTGCCCGATGGTCATGGAGGTGTCGAACGTCTTCCTGATGCGGTTAATCAATCGCATGGCCAGCGGGGAATCGCCACCGAGGGCGAAGAAGCTGTCCTCGGCTCCGACCGTGTCCAGGCCGAGTACATCGGCGAACAGGTCACACAGCTGTTCCTCGTGCTCGCCGACCGGTGCGCGCGATCCTCCCGCCGCGGCGTAGTCGGGTGCGGGCAGGGCGGCGTAGTTGACCTTCCCGTTGACGGTGACCGGCAGCTGGGGGAGGACGGTCACCGAGGCGGGCACCATGAACTCCGGCAGCAGCCCGGTGAGCTGGTCGCGCAGCGCGGCGCCGTCCAGCTCGGCATCCCCGGCGGGAACCACGTAGCCGGCCAGGCGCCGGTCCCCGGGCCGGTCCTCCCGCACCGCCACCACGGCCTGCCCCACCCCCGGCAGCCTGCCCAGGGCGGCCGATACCTCGCCGGGCTCGACCCGGAAGCCGCGGATCTTCACCTGCCCGTCGGCCCGGCCCGCGAACACCAGCTCCCCGCCATCCCACCGGGCCAGGTCCCCGGTCCGGTACATCCGCTCCCCGCCCGCCCCCGGGCAGGCCACGAACCGCTCGGCGGTCAGCCCCGGACGGCCCGCGTACCCCCGCGCCAGCCCCGCCCCGGCCA
>JAFMRC010000559.1 GCA_017354375.1 Nocardiopsaceae bacterium
CGCCGAGGGGGCCGGAGGCGCCACGGGCGCCCGGAGCGCCGGGCCGATCCCAGCGTGACGGCGCGCGGTAGCGACCGCTGGCGACCCGGGTGAAGGAGGCCAGCAGCTCGGCGAGGAAGAGCCGGCGCTGCGCGGAGCCGAGGAAGTCCCGCAGTTCCGGCGTGTCGAACACGGGGATGACCTGCCGCATGCCGGACCGCTCCGGAAGGTGGTCCATGCTGGCCAGATCGCCCGCTGCGCGGTGCACCGCGACGCCGAAGGCGAGGAACGGCGACACCAGCACTACCTCCCCGGACGCGCCGAACACCGCCTCGAACACCCGAGGGTCGGCGAGCAGCGCTTCCAGCAGGGCCGGGTCGGCGAGGTCGGTGACATCGGTGTCGGAGGGGAGTCCCACGGCCTCCGCCAGCAGGCGCAGGTCCGCGTCGGTGAGATGCTCGGCATATCCGGAAACGGTGGCATCCATGGGTGAGTAGTACCCCGCTTGATGTGCGGATGACCCGGTGGCGGGGTAAAGCATCTGAAAGGAGGTGTGAGCATGCGACTGGGCAAGGAACAGGCGTCTGGATACGTCGCGGACGTGGCGGGGGAAACCGGGGACGAAGCCGTGCAGGAACCGCAGGCGCTGGCTCCCGCGGAACCCGAACCCGTCGTCAGCGTCCCCAGCGCCGTGAACGAACGGGAACAGGCAACCGTCACCGGCTGACCGGTGCTGCGCCGGAAACGACGGGACGAGCGCCCGGAACACCCGTTCACCGGGTACAAGCTGGCGCGTGCTGTGCTGTCCGCGGACGGCGGCCGCGCCGGGTTCGCGGGGCTGACGCTCGGCGCCGACCAGGTCTACGGAGCCGTCGGGGAAGCGGCGTGCGTATGGAGCCCCCGGCACGCCCCGCCGCGCAAGTGGTGCGGCTGCGGCTTCTACTGCCTGCACGACGTGAACGACGCGCGGGATCTCGGCTGCGCTACCGAGAACCGGTCCGCGCTGCTGATCGAGGTGGTCGCCGCGGGGCGGTACATCCGGTACGAACGCGGCTTGCGCTTCAGCAACCAGCGGATCCGGGCGATCAGGGAGAGCCAGTGCGAGTGTGGCCGGCCCGGTGCCGGGCTGGCCGACGCCGGCACCGGCATAGTCGGCTGGCGGCACCTGACCCCGGTCTGCGGCATGTGCGCCGGCGGGCGGCCGGCGATCCTGTCCCTGAAGGACTTCGCCGCGCTGCTGGACGCACCGGTCCCGGTCCGGGTGCCCCCGGCGGCGGTGCCGGCGCCGGCGGGGGCAGCGGCCGGAGAGTCCCCCGTTGCCGTGCTCAGCGCGGAGATCGCGCTGCTGCATGCCCGGCTGGACGAGATCCAGTCACGGCTCGACGGCTGATCCCCGGTTCCGCCGGATCCCCGATGGGAGTGCGCGCGTGGATATAGCGATCTTGTTGTCCCTGGCCGCGAGCTTCTGCACCGCCACGTCGTCGGTGTGCCAGCGGCTGGGCGCGCGTAGCCTGGACGCCCGGGAGCCTGGCGTGACCGGCTTCGACCCCATGCTGGTGTTCCGGCTGGCTCGCAGGCCGGTGTGGATGGCGGGTTTCACCTGCATGATCGGCGGCTTCGCGTTCCAGGCCAGCGCCCTGCGCTTCGGCCCGCTCGCGCTCGTCCAGCCGCTGCTGGCCGTGGAGTTGCTGTTCGTCTTCGGCTACCTGGCCTTCCTCACCCGGTTCCGGAGCGTGCGGCGCCGGGAATGGCTCGCGGCCGTGGCCATGTCCGCCGGGCTCAGCGTCTTCCTGCGCGCCGCGTCACCGTCCGGGGGCCGGCCGGACGCGCCCGGCCGGCTGTGGTGGCTCGCCGGGCTGGCCACCCT
>JAFMRC010000132.1 GCA_017354375.1 Nocardiopsaceae bacterium
GTCCTCCGGCGGAACCGGCCGCGCTGTCACCCAGCGCGCTCTTGCCAAGCGCGCCCTCACCGGGCAGAGCGCCCTCACCGGGCACGCCGCTTTTGCCGAGCCCACCCTCACCGGGGATGTCCTCGCCGGGCACTTTGGCATCGGACGTCCCGCCGGGCACCGCCGACGCCGGCACGCCACTGGAGAACGGGTTCGCGGCACCGCCGCTGTTCACGCCGCCCGGCGACCCGGCGAAGGGGGAAGAATTCCCGCTGCCACCCGACGGGGGCGTGTAGCCCTGCAGCGATCCGGAGGGTGCCGTGGAACCCGCGCCGCCACTGGGCAGCTTTCCGAGGGAAGCCGGACTGGCGCCAGACGAGGGAACGGAACCAGCCGAGGGAACGGAACCGGCCGCGCCGCTTCCGCCGCCGTAGGGGCTGCCGGAACCGCCGCCACTGGAGCCAGACCCGGAGCCGCCGGAATTCGGCTGGTAGTTCGTCGAACCGATGGAGCCGGAGTGCCCCGAATTCGGGCCCGCGACCGAGCTGGGGAGGGCGTTGTTGGCGGTGGTGAGGTGCTGGTTGAGGTCGGCCATGTACTGGCGGGCGGCTTGGTCGGCCTTGGCCTGGCCGGCGTGGGCCAGCGACGAGCCCGCCGAGCCGCCCAGGGGGCCGGCCGCTATCGTGCCGAGTACGTTGCCGGTGGTCGAGCCCATCACCTTCGGACCCTCGATCGACTGGTAATGCGGTAGCACGTCGTTGCCGAGCCAGGACGCCACGTTCGAGGTGGTGTGGGCGTCGTAGGCGAGCTGGGCGGCCTGGTCGTGCATCTGCTTGAACTTGTCCATCGCGGCCTGGGCGGCCTGGCCCTTCCAGTACGGGGCAAGCTTGGTGGCGGTGGACGCGAGGACATCCGCGAGATTGTCTAGTGTGCTTCCCAGGCCATCGAAGGCCGCTGCGGCTTGTTGCACGTCCTCGGACTTGATGCCGTTCAGGAGCGGCATGATCTCCTGGTAGTTCATGGACTGCTCTTCGCCGCCGGGCGAGACCGAGTTCACCTTGATCTGGTACGGCTGCATCGCCGACTTGGCATTGGCGAGGAAGGTCCCGACCGCCTGCTCCACTCCGCTGAACATGCTCATTGCGCCGTGCTCCAGTTCCCGCCGTTCGTGGTTCCGCCGCTCGCCGGCGCGCCCCCGCCGGACGGCAGCTGCGATTGGACGCTGCTGGCAGTCTGGGCGCTGTTCGCATCCGCCTCGCGGTAGGTATCGGAGCTGCCTTGCAGCTGATCCCCCGCGATGGAGTGCGCCTCGCCGGTCTGCGTGCCCGCGTTGGAGAACGCGTCGACGGCGGCGGTCATGTTCCCGCCGAACGCCTGGCCGGTGGACCAGCCCATCAGCGAGTCGAACGCGCCAGAGTGCTTCTTGATCTCGCTGATCGCGCCGTTCAGTGCCGGTAGCTGCGACTTGATCATGTCGGCCGCACTGACCAGCGCATCGGGTTGGACCGTGACCTGGCCGTGGGCGCTCACGTCCTGCGGCTTCATCGGCTGAGGTGGCTTCGCGGGTGTCGGCTTGCTGGTTATCTGCGGGGGCGGCGCGGTCACCGCGCCGTCGTTCGTCAGCTCGCCAAAGGTATCTTCGACGTGGTGCCAGCCGTCGTCGAGAGCGCCTCCGATGTCATCGATGATACCCATCGCGCCTCCTGCTGCCCGTGCTCAGGCTTCGTGCCCGTGCTAATGCTTCAGCCTCCCGGGCATCCGCCGTCCACCGTGGCCGTCGTGCCCGCTAGCGACAGGCTTTCCCGTCATGGGAACGCCTCGTTTTTCGTGTATCCTACCGTTCCCCATGTGGCAGGGCATCTCTCACTAATTACCAGAAAATACGGCCTGCGATGGTTACCGGCGGATGTAAGCGCTCATCTCGTGCATATGTGATCGATCCGTAACCTCGACGTGAATAATCTCGACGTGAAGTTTCATGGACACGCGTGTGGCATCTGCTCCCACCGCGAGCCTTCCCCGGCCTCCTCGCCGCGAGTTCCCACGCGGTCCTCACCGATCCCCACCGCGAGCCCCCACCACGAGTCTTCACCGGGTCCCAACCGCGGGCCCCCGCCGCTGACCCCCCACTTGGGGTCGGCGGCGGGGGCGTGTAGGAGCGAGTTAGCTCTTCAGGGATGCCGTGAAGCGCGACCACGCCTCGGGCGCGAACGCCAGCACGGCGCGGTTCCGGCGGCCCTCGTCCTTGGTGTCGCGCACCAGCACGCCGTCTCCGGAGGCGGCGGTCTCCACGCAGTTTGCCTCGCTGCCGGAGTAGGAGCTCTTGCGGAAGGGGTTAGTCCTGGTCATGATAGGTACCTCCTAATATGTGGTGATTACTCCTGATATGTGGTTGGTCATGGGGATGTGGCTAGTCGTGGTCATTCCTGATGCGCCGGAGCATGTCCGCGGATTCCCGGGGCGGCAGCGATAGCGCCCGGATCATGCCCATCGTGGTCACGAGGTCTCCCACCGCATCCGGTGACTCGACGACCATGCCGCCGCCCTTGCACTCGCAGTAGGCCGCCGAGGTTCCCTCGGCGAGGTCGTAGATCACCAGCGGGCCGTCCGAGCCGGGGTTGTCGGTAGCGGCGAACGGGAGTACCTGGATCACGACCCGTTGCCGCTGGGCCACCTCTATGAGCTTGTCGAGCTGGCCGCGCATGACGCCGGGGCCGCCGACCCTCTGGCGCAGCGCGGCCTCACCGATCACGGCCCAGTACAGCGGCGGCTTGTCCTGGGCCAGGATCTCCTGGCGGGCCAGCCGCCCGGCCACCTTGCGGTCCAGTTCGGCGTCGCCCAGGCCCGGCTGGCCCGCGCTGATGACCGCCCGCGCGTACTCCTTGGCCTGCAGCATGCCCGGCACCACCCGCATCTCCCACTCGTGGATGCGGACGGCGTCCTTCTCGAAGTCCAGTACCGGGCCGAAGTACGTCGGCCACGCCTCGCGGCTGACCAGCTCCTGCAGTGCCGCGAACGTGCCGGGGGTCTCGAACGCCCCGTCGCAGCGGGCCGCGAAGTCGGCGGTCGGTATCTTCTGCGCGTTCTCGATGCCGGACACCAGCGAGTCCGAGTACCCGATCGTGCCCGCCAGCCCGGCCTGAGACCAGCTGCGCGCTGCCCGCCACGCCCTGAGCTGCCCCGCGAACGTCGCCATCGCGCCATCCCTTGCCGCCGGCATCCTTCCCTCCTTTCCGGGTTCCCGTTCCTGCCCGCCGTTCCCCTGGGGTCCGCTCCAGCCCGCTGTTTCCTGGTCCCCCTTCCTGCCCGCCGTTTCCCGGAGTCCTCCACTGTTGTCCGCCATATTCCACCGCTGTTCACCGCATTCCACTGCATTACGTATTCGCGCACTTATCCGGTGTGTTCGTAGCCAACGCTACATCAGTCAGGCACAGTTGTCATTAGTTCACGACCATAATCGTCCATGACGATCTCGAAGGGGACGGACCATCCATGACCACTGTCATGACCGACGCATCCGCCAGAGCCCGGCCGTCCGCCGGGGCGCCCCGGCATCCGCACTGGCCGCGAAGCGACTCCCTGGAACTGGGCGCGTACCCCTCGGCTGTTCCCTCGGCCCGGTTGCACGTGCGGACCATCCTCGCCGAGTGGGGGCTGGCCGAGCTCGCCGATGACGCCGAAAGCGTGGCCGCCGAGCTGGTCGGCAACGGCGTCGCGGCTCACCGGCGCGAGCACTTGGACGCGCCCCTCCGGATCACCCTGCTCGCCGGGTTGCGCACAGTGCTGATCGTCGTGCGAGACGCCAGCAGCGACCCGCCCGTCTCCCGCGACCCCGGCGACGACGCCGAGAACGGGCGCGGCCTACTGCTCGTGGACGCGTTCAGCGCCCGCTGGGACAGTAAGCCCGCCCCCGGCGGGGGAAAGGTAGTCCGCGCCGAGATCAGGGGAAAGCCCGGGTCAGCGAACTGTGCTCGCCGACCCTCGGGAGCGCGACCGGTTACCGGGTTCGCGGCGTGGAGCCCCGGCCCTCAGACCGGGGAGGAAATGCTGCTCCCTTCCCTCAGGTTTCAATAGAGTGTTCGCATGTCACGTTATCGTCTTCAGCCGACTCGCGAACAGGAATCGGTGTTGCTGCGGCACTGCTCGGACGCCCGGTTCGTGTGGAACCTGTGCGTCGAGCAGGAGTCGCACTGGCGGCCGGGCCGGGGGCGGATGCCGGGCCTGGCGGAACGCTGCCGGCAGCTGACCGAGGCCCGCGCGGGCAGCCAGTGGCTGGCCGGCGGCTCCGTGATCGTCCAGCAGCAGGCCCTGCGAGACCACGACCAGGCGATGCGGAGCTTCTTCGCCGGCACGCACCGGCGCCCGACGTGGCGGAAGGCCGCCCGTGACGAGGGGTTCCGGGTCGTCCACCTCAAGCCCGGCGACGTGCGCAGGCTCAGCCGGAAGACAGGCGAGGTCCGGATTCCGAAGGCGGGCCGGGTCCGGTTCCGCTGGTCCCGCGCGGTCCCGGGTGACGTGAAGTCGTTCCGGGTGACGCGTGACCGGTCCGGCCGGTGGCACGTTGCGTTCGCGCACGTTCCCGATCCGGTTGCCGGACCGGGGACCGGCGAGGTCGTCGGCATCGACCGGGGCGTGGCCGTCAGCGCGGCCCTCTCCACGGGCGAGATGCTGGTAGTCCCCGGGCTGACGGCCAGGGAGGCGCGGCGCCTCCGCTGCCTTGAGCGGAAGCTCGCCAGGGCTCAGCGGGGGTCGGGCAGGCGCGGCAGGGTCAAGACCGCGATCGCGCGCCTGAGGGCCCGGGAGGCGGACCGGCGGAAGGACTGGTGCGAGAAGGCCTCCACCTGCCTCGCCCGCCGGTTCGACGTGATCCGCGTCGAGGACCTCAAGATCGCCAGCATGACCCGCTCGGCGCGCGGCACGATCGCCGTGCCCGGCCGGAACGTCCGGCAGAAAGCAGGCCTGAACCGGGGCATCTCCCGTTCGGGCTGGGGCCTGCTGGTCCGCCGCCTGGAGGACAAGGCCCCCGGGAGGGTCGAGCGGGTACCAGCCGCCTACACGAGCCAGCGCTGCTCGGCGTGCGGGCACGTCGCCAGGGAGAGCCGCGAGAGCCAAGCCCTCTTCCTGTGCGTGGCCTGCGGACACGCCTGCAACGCTGACGTGAACGCGGCCAGGAACATCGCCGCAGGGCATGCGGTGAACGCGCGGGGAGGCGACGCCGCTGGGCGGCCTGTGAACCGCGAACCTCGGGCCGCCTAGCGGCCCGGAATCCTCCGCCTTCAGGCGGATGGAGGATGTCAAGGACGGCGCAGGCGTGCTACCGCGGAGTAGATTCCGGAGTTCTTGCTGCCGGAGACGGCGCTTCCCCAGCTCAGGGGGATTCGCTGCGGGCCGAAGGGGGAAAGCGAGCCCGGAAGGACGGACAGGCCGAAGGTGTCGCCGGGCCAGATCTTGGGCTGGCCGTACTGGCGGGAGACCCGGGTGACCGGGGCGAGCCAACCATGCCGGATGGAGAAGGGCCGGAGGTAGGTCGCGTAGCCCTTCGGGGAGTTGTCGGACTGCCAGCCGACGTCCGCGGTGCCGGGCCCGGTGCCCACCACCTCCACGTCGTGCATGGCTCCGTCGTTGTCCGGGGTGACGCGCACCGGGGCGGACCACGTTCTGCCATGGTCGGTTGAGTAGGACAGCCAGCCGATGTCGCTGCCCGAGGACGGCTGGCTGTCCCAGGTGGCGTAGAGGATCCCGGCCCGGTCGATGCTCAGGTCGCCGTCGATCCACCATTCGGTGTCCGAGAGGGTGCCGACGCTGCCTCCGACCTCGACCATGGGTGACCATGTCTTGCCGCCGTCGGAGGAGGAGGTGAAGTACTCCTGCCCCGGATGCACCTTGAATGTGCCCGGCGTGAGGGGGTGGTTCAGGATCAGGGCATCAATCACGCCGTTGGGCTGGACGAGCGTAGAGGCGAAGTAGCCGCCGCCCGCGGGGAAGCCCGGTTCCATCGGGGTGATGGGACCCCAGGTTTTCCCGTAATTGGTCGATTTCTGGATGACCGCGGTGGCGTCCACCGCGCTGTAGGCACAGCTGCCGTCCGGGGCGCAGGTGTACTTCAGGTCCGCCGCGCTCGGCCCGTAGTCCCAGGTGACGTAGACCGTACCGTTCCGTCCGGCGGCGATGAAGTCCCGGTCCCCCCAGTTGTTCTTGACTGGTGGTATGAGGGACGAGGCCTTGAAGGTCGCGCCGTGATCGAAGGAGGTCGCCACGACGGGATAGCCGTAATGGTCGTGGTAGCGCAGGTAGGACACGTACACCACGCCGCTGGGGGAGACGGCCACGGCGGGGTCGTCGGAGCCGCCGGAGTCCGGCAGGTGAATCGGCTTGCTGAAGTGCGCGCCGCCGTCGACAGAGCGGGCGAAGCCCTCGCCGCCGCAACCGATCCACGCCTCGTAGACGTAGTCCGGGGGAGCGGTGGCCTGCTCGACCTCGGCGTTCTGGCCGCCGCAGCCCTTGCTCACCTCGGTCACCGGCCCCACGCTGACGCCGGGACCGGGCTCACCGGAACTGCTGTGGGCGGGCTGACCCTGGGCGGACCCGGCGGGCGCCTGCGAAGCGGCGAGCGCCGGGGAAGCGGCGAGGCCGAGGGCCCCGCAGGCGCCAACCAGAAGAGGGGCCAAGAGCACCCTCCGGCCGGCCCCGCGTCGGCGGCGCATGACTGCAGTGCCCATCCTCTTGGCCGTGCCCGCGAACACCCCGTGCATTGCCTCACCCGCTTCTTACCAGGAACTTCCGGCGATCAGCTGCATGTACGTATCTTGTGGAAAATACCGCGAATATCACCATATTTCTATCTAAATATATGCGGCTGATCGCGAGGAGCGGCGGGATATGCCGGGCGGGGCGGGGTAGTCGACGGGATCGTGGGGCTTTTCCCATGGCCGGCCATGGGGAAAGCCCCACGTTGTTGCAAGTGGCGGTTGACGGGCGGCGGGTTGCGGGCCGTGGGCGGCGGTTGGTTGGCCGTAGCGGATCCCCGGCGGTAGCGGCGTCGAGTTCGGCGGGCATCCCGAGTCACCTCCATCCGTTTGGCGTAGTGGGTTGGGATTTACTGGCGGTGCGTCATGAGGCGGTAGACGATCGGTGAGGTCGCGTAGGCGCGGGCGACCTTCGCCAGCCATGCCGCCTCGGCCGGGAGGTCGGGAACCTCGGCTTCCGCGTGGTCCGGCGGCGGCGGGTCGCAGCCCTCCGGGTCGCAGCGGTCGGCGATGTGGCGGGCGCGCAGCGCGGCGACGATCCTCGCGGCCTCGACGGTGGCCCGCAGTTCGTCCCCGCGCAGGCCGATCCGGGTCGCGGCGGCCGCGGCGACCGCGGAAACCTCGGGGCGCATGTACGGTCGCAGCAACGTCCGGCCGTCGCCGATCTCGATGACCCGCCGGTACAGCCGGAACGCCGGATCAAGCCGCACCCGCGTGCCGTGCTCGGGCAGGCTGATCTGCGGGAACGTGTTCCGCATCCGCTCCCACAGCGGCCCGAGCGCGATCAGCATCCGCACCTGCTGCCAGAACCGCCAGGCTGCCGTGACCGCCCCGCCGAGCACCGGCAGCGTCACGCCGGCCGTCGGCAGCAGCACCGACGCGCCCGGCAGCGCCACCGTGAACGCGCACTGCGGAGGGGCGATCAGGTCGGCGCAGGAACGAGTGGCCGGCAGCGCCGGGGGCAGCAGGTGCGGCGCGTTGACCACCGCCCACGTGATCTGCCCGGCGAGCGCGGCCCCGCCCGCGACCGCGCCGGCGCACGTGATCAGCAGGCCCACGTGGCGCAGCGGGCCGTGCCAGGTGAACCTGGCGTGATGCCAGGAGAGCACGAAGATCTCGATGAGCGCGGTGCCCATAAACGCCACGTAAAGCGTGAAATATACGAGCATTTCCGGATTGCCGTTACCGGCGGTGCCCGCGGTACTCGCGCCCGCGTTGCCCGCATCCGGGTAGACCGCGCCCGCGTTGCCCGCACCCGCCGCGCACAGCGCCATCCCGGCGGCGCACGTGGTGAGCGCGGCCAGCCGGTGCCCGATCCGCGGCCAGGCCTCGGCCCACGGCTGGCCGAGCAGGAGCAGCAGCGCGAGCACCGCGAACAACGCGGTCATCGTGACGAGATCGGTGAGCAGCCGGTCCGGCGCTCCGAGCCGTCCTCCCAGGTCGTGGTAGTGCAGCCCGGTACGAGACAGCGCATAGCAGGCCGCGGCCAGGACGAGCAGGGCCACGACCGAGGTCGCCCGTCGCGGCATTCGCAACGGCATGCGATACAGCATGCTCCCGGCAATGGCCAGGGCGGCCGCTGTCGCGAGCCCGGCGGCCATACCAAACGCCTCGTCGAGTGGCATGCCGCTCACCTCCCCCGCGGATCTCACGGATATGACCGCTGATCCCATCGGCCCGGCGAACACGTCGGCCCGGCGCGTCGGCAAGAACTGGCACAGCCGCGGCGACCGCCAGCCGACCACCCCCGCGGACGGCTGGCACCGCAGCTCCGTCACAGTTTCTACCCTGGTATCACCAGTATCAGTCAGGCATCCGCGGACGAGCCGGGCGGCGGCGACCTCGCCCGCAAACCCGCCCGCAACGGGGGCTACCACCCTCAAGGCCGACCACGCCTGCTTCCGCCATCCCCCGCGAGCGGGGATGAATCACCGCGCGGATGCCGTCGTAGCGGGCATTATGGGAGGAACTCATTCGCGCGGAGGTGTCGCCAGCATGGAGGTCAGCGAGCTGCGTTTCCGGCCTCCCGGCTGGAAGGCCTACCTCAACGGCATCGAGCTGTCGGCGATCGGCCTCGCGGTCATCGCCTGGGGCGCGGCCGTCGTGGCGTGGAACCCGTGGAGTTGGAGGGGCGCCATTCTCTTCCTGTCGGGCATCGGCGTGGGCGCCATGGGCGCGGCGTTTACCCTGCTCACCTGGTTCATCATTGCCTTCGGAATGGTCACGTCATGGCGACGGTGGCGGCGTCTCCGTCCGCCCGTCAAGATCGTCGATGCCTCTGGTATCCACTACCTGTCCCCTCGCAGACCGGTGTTCGTCCCGTGGTCGGATGTCGAGCAGGTTATCCTTCGACGCAATATCTTTCCCAAGCGCGTCATCTCCTCGGTGTTCATTCGTTTTGCGCCTGGTGCGGCGCTGCTGCGCGACGGCACGTTCCGGGTTCCCGCCGATCACAGCCTGAGCATCGGGCCTCTGGCGGCCGTCTCCGTCCCGGAGGACGTCGCCGTGCGGTTCCTGGAGGAGATCGCCGGACCCCGGCTGGAGGTCGAGACCGAGGACCGCCGGAAGACGGTCGACGCCTCCGGACGTCGCTAATCGGCGACGTGCGCGCCGGTGTGCGGGCTGATCATGGTGGTAAACCGGCTCCCGATCGTGCTGGCGAAGAACGTCGCCGGAGTGATTTGATGCTGCACGATCAGTTGCCCCATGGCCGCGCTGGCTGCCGCGACCGTGATGCTTCCCTCCTTGAGCTGGCGCCCGAGCGCCATCAGCCTCGCCCCGGCCTGGCTGTCGCCATCCTCGCTGTTCTGGAGCGCCTGGCCCATCTTGATCAGCTTCTTCGAGGCAGCACCGGCCGACTGGCCGACTAGACTGCCGATGCTTCCGAGCACGCCACCCTCGGCGATATCCTTCAGCGCCGTGGTACCTGAGGCCCATGGTTCATCGAACGCCCGGCCGATCAAGTCGTTAGCCGCGAAATCCAAGCCCCCGATCACGGAGCCCTGCGCGCCTGCGACGAATGCTTTTGAGAAGACCTTGCTCGCGGCTTTGACGGTGGTTTCCAGTTCCCTCATGAAGGTCATCCCGTGCTCTTCGAACCACTCGGCCAGGCTGGTGAACTTGGCCATGATTCCCGCGTCGATGGCGTCGCTGAGGGCCTGTGTCGTCTGGAACGTCAGCACGGAGACGAACTGGCCGATGACGAATCCGGCGGCCAGCTCGTCGGCGGTCTGCTCCAGCGTGCGCCTGAGGTTCCGGATTTCGGCCGCCTGGTCCAGGCAGGAGTCGCGCAGGTAGATGCAGGTCTTGATGGCGTGGGTCAGCGAGCCGTGCCCGGGGGCGATGAGCCCGTCGGCGTAGTCGCGGAACGCGTCGGCGGCGGGTCCTTCCGCGTCGGACAGGATGTAGGCGGTGTACCGCTGCAGGTCGGACCACGCCTCATCCAGCGCCGCGTTCAGGTCTCTCCAGCAGTCGGCCGCCTCCTCCATCCGCGTGGGGTCACCGCTTGGGAACGGCCCCGCCAATTCGCGGATATCGAATGGACCCCACCTGACGGTATGGGGACCGAGCGGGGCCTGAGGACGCGGGGAGGGCGTCGCCGTGGGCTTTGTCCCCGGTTCCGGCGCCGGGCTGCCCGGAGGGCGGGGGGCCGGGACCGCTGGCGCGGAATTCGCCCGCGGGTCGGGCACCTGGTCGCCACCCGGCCGCGCGTACGGGTCCTTCAGCGGGGTGTCGGGCGGGGACGCCGGCCCGCCGGTGTGGGCCATCAACGCCGAGATCTGTCCCTCTTCCGTCTGGATCTTGTTGATGTCGGCGGTGTTCTGGTTCTCGGTGATGCCGTAGGTCTGGGCCATCTGCCTGATTCCGCCGCCGATGCCCTGGATCTCGTCGGCGAGCTGCCTGGCCATGATCAGCATCGCGTACTGAGAACGCGGGTAGCTGTCGCGGAACGGCTGGTCGGGCCAGGAGTTTCCGAAGAAGTCGCCCAGGCCGAGCAGCCGACGCTGTGCCATGCCGGTGGCGGTGATCTTGGGCGCGTAGTAGAGCAGGCTCTCCACGGAGAACCGCACCGTTCCCGAGATGCGCTCCGTCATCCCCATCCCTGTCGTCGGACTTATCCCCATCGTCGGACTCGCGCCAATTATTACATGATTTGATCACGATAGGTCAATAAGCGGGGACTTTGAGTTGATCAGGAGGCGGGTCCGACAAGTGGGAAATCCGCTGGTGGCACGGGGCATCACGGTATGTGAAAAAGTTTCAGGACGTTACTGTTCTGAATCCGGAATTTACCCGCAGACCTTGATCGGTGCTGCCCACGGGGCGTAACGTGCCGCCGTGGAATCCAGAAGTCGTAGCCCGCGCCGTGGCTATCACCGGGGCTTTTTCGCTGGCGGTGCTCGCCGGGTCGCCTCAGGCGGCGGCGCCGTCCGGCGCGTGTCGCTCACCGTAGCCGCGACTGTCCTGGCGGCGACGGTCGCCGCCGTTCCGGCCGTCGTCTCGACCGCGAGCCCGGCCGCCGCGGGAACCTCGGCGAGTGGCCCGACGCTGCGGGTGGAGGCGCAGACCGCCTTCAGCACCTTCAACCCCTTCACCGCCTACTTCGACGGTGACCTGGAGGTCATCGAGGCCATCTACCCGATGCTGCTGCAGACCAACAAGAGCGGGAAGCCCGTTCCCTACCTCGCCACCAAGTGGTCTCTCAGCTCCAACCACCTCACCTGGACCTTCAATCTTCGCCCCGGCCTGAAGTGGTCCGACGGCAAGCCGCTGACGGCCAGCGACGTCGCCTGGACCTACAACCTGATCATGCACAACCCCGCGGCCGGCACGGCCAACGGCTCGCTGGTGCAGAACTTCAAGAGCGTGACCGCGCCCAACCCCACCACCGTCGTGATCAAGACGAAGAAGCCCCAGGCCAACGTGCCGTACGTGGTCGCGGGCCCGACGGGCATCCCGGTCGTCCCCAAGCACGTCTGGGCGTCAAAGGTAAAGAACCTGAGCAGTTACCGGAACCAGGGCCCGTACCCGGTCGTCGGCTACGGGCCGTGGACCCTGACCGGCTACGTGCCCGACCAGTACGCGACCCTGGCCGCGAACAAGAACTTCTACGCCGGGCCGCCTGCCTACCACCGGCTGATCGTCCAGTACTACAGCAGTTCCGACGCGGCCGTCGCCGCGCTGCGCACCGGCGCCCTGGACGAGATGGGCGACGGCACGCTGAACGCGACTCAGTTCGAGGCACTCAAGCACGCGAACGGCGTCAGCGTGTACCCGACCGTCTCCAACGACTGGACCGGGATCGAGATCAACACCGGGGCTCGCACTCAGTCGGGCAAGGCGTTCGGCGATGGCAACCCGCTGCTGAAGGACCCGGTGATCCGCAAGGCGATCGCGCTCGCCATCAACCGCAAGGAGCTGGTGAGCAAGGTCCTGGACGGCCTCGGCATCCCCGGCGCCGGCTACCTGACGCCCGCCTACCCGCAGTGGTCGTGGAAGCCCTCGCCCAGCCAGGCCGAAAACTACAACCCGGCCGAGGCCAACAAGATCCTGGACGCGGCCGGCTACAAGAGGGGTCCTGGCGGCGTCCGCGTCGATCCCAAGACCCACAAGCCGCTGTCCTTCCGATTCGGCATCCACTCCGACGACCCCTTCGATCCGCAGATCGCCCCCTACATCGTGGAATGGCTGGGCAAGGTCGGCATCAAGCTCAACGTGCAGCCGATGAGCTTCAACCAGCTCAACACCGTGCTGCCCAAGGGCGACTGGGACCTGCTGATGGACGACTGGGCGCAGACGCCCGACCCGAGCTACCTGTTCTCCATCCAGACCTGTGGCACGCTGCCCAAGAACACCAGCACGCCGGGCAACACGGACGCGTTCTTCTGCAACCACAAGTTCGACAAGCTGTACAACGCTCAGCTCACCGAGTTCAACCAGGACAAGCGGGTCCGTGATGTCCGCCAGATGCAGAGCCTGCTGTACAACGCCAACGTCGACATCATGCTGTACTACAAGGACATCCTCGACGCGGTCAGGACGGCCGGCGTCAAGGACTACGCCTACGGCAGCCCGAACTCCCAGGGCCTGTACCCGCTGCAGGCCGACTACATCAACTGGCTGGACGCCAAGCCCGTCGCGGGCGGGTCCGGCGGAATCGGCACCGGGGTGGCGGTAGGCGTCCCGATCGCGGCCGTCGTGATCATCGGCGGGATCGCCATCTACGCGCTGCGCCGCCGGCGCACGGCCGAGGAACGCGAGTAGCGTGGCGGCAGTATCCGCCGCCAGCACGGGCGCGGCACCGGATC
>JAFMRC010000560.1 GCA_017354375.1 Nocardiopsaceae bacterium
GACCAGCCGGGTGCCCAGCACGGGCCGGGTGCCGCCGTCGGCGCCGAGCTGGTGTTCGTGCTCGGCGGTGACGGGTCGCTGCTGCGTGCCGCCGAGTTCGCCCGGCCGGCGGGCACCCCGCTGCTCGGCGTCAACCTCGGCCACATCGGGTTTCTCGCCGAGGCCGAGCCGGACGGGCTCGCCGAGACCGTGGACCGGATCGTGGCGGGGGACTACCGGGTCGAGGAGCGCATGACCATCGACGTCGTCGCCCGCTCCAACGGCACCGAGCTGGCCCGAACCTGGGCGCTGAACGAGGTCACCGTGGAGAAGGCCGCCCGGGAGAGGATGATCGAGGTCGTCATCGGGGTGGACGGGCGACCGCTGTCGCGCTGGGGCTGCGACGGGGTGGTGTGCGCCACGCCGACCGGATCGACCGCGTACGCGTTCTCGGCCGGCGGCCCGGTGGTGTGGCCCGAGGTAGAGGCGATGCTGATGGTGCCGATCAGCGCCCACGCGCTGTTCGCCCCGCCGTTGGTGGTTTCGCCGGACTCGGCCCTCGCGGTAGAACTAGTGTACGAGCAAGTGCACGGGAACGAGGAGCGCGGCCGGCTGGCCGCCGAGACAGCCGAGGCCGTTATGTGGTGCGATGGACAGCGTAGGTTTGACTTGCCGCCGCGGGCGCGGGTCGAAGTGCGCCGCGGAGAGCTGCCGGTGCGGCTGGCGCGGGTGCGTGGTCCCGCGCCGGGCACGGACGGCGGCGGGCCGTTCACCGACCGGCTCGTCGCGAAGTTCGGGCTGCCGGTCGCCGGCTGGCGGGGTCGAGGTGGGAAGGAGACCGCACGCGGTCATGCTTAAGGACGGCCATGCTTGAGGGCGACCATGCTTGAGGACGGTCATGCTTGAGGAAGTGCGCATCACCGGGCTCGGGGTCATCGATGACGCGATGCTCGATCTGTCCCCCGGGTTCACCGCGCTGACCGGAGAGACCGGCGCGGGCAAGACGATAGTCGTCACCGGCCTTGGCCTGCTGTTCGGCGGGCGGGCCGACCCGGCGCGGGTCCGGACGACCACCGACCGGGCCACCGTGGAGGGACGGCTGCGGGTACCGGTGAACGGCAAGGTGGCCGGGCAGGTCGCCGACGCCGGCGGCGACGTGGACGAGGACGGATCGCTGGTGCTGACCCGCACCGTGTCCGCCGAGGGGCGGTCGCGGGCGTTCGCCGGGGGCCGTTCGGTGCCGGTGTCGCTGCTTACCTACCTGGCCGACGACCTGATAGCGGTGCACGGCCAGACCGACCAGCAGCAGCTGCTCAAGCCGGGGCGGCAGCGGGAGGCGCTCGACAAGTATGCGGGGGACGAGCTCGCTGCGGTGCTGGCCGATTACCAGCGGGCCTACGGACGGCATCGCGCGACCCGCGAGGAACTGGCGACGCTGACGTCCGAGGCGCGAGCGCGGCAGGCGGAAGCGGAGGCGCTGAAGCTCGGGCTGGAAGAGATCGAGAAGCTGTCACCCGTCGCCGGGGAGTCCGCGGAATTGCGCGCCGAGGAAGAGCGGCTGGCCAACGCCGACGCGCTGCACGGCGCGGCCGAGCTGGCGCACGCGGCGTTGCAGGGCGACCCGACGTCCGCCGACGAGGGCGCCGACGCGCTGATGCTGCTCGGCCAGGCGCGGCAGGCACTGGATGGCGTCCGGCAGCACGATCCCGAGCTGTCGGGCGTCGCGGACCGGCTGTCGGAGGCCGCGTACCTGGTCTCCGACGTGGCGGGGGAACTGGCCTCCTACGCCCAGTCGGTCGATGCCGACCCGGCCCGGCTGGCCGCCGTCCAGGAAAGGCGCGCGGCGCTGGCCCGGCTGA
>JAFMRC010000133.1 GCA_017354375.1 Nocardiopsaceae bacterium
CTCGTTGAACTGCTCCGACCACGCGGCATGGGCGTCCGCCGCCCGCACCCGCGTGTCCTCCATGACAGCCAGCATGCCGCAATCCTGGCCAGCGCGAGGCTTCAGGTCACGCAGCCACACCGGACAAAGTCACAAGCCGCTGTTGTAGTACTAGCCCATAGGGATGCAGGGTGCGTCCGCTTCGTTGGCCGCCGTCGGCGGCGTGCCTGATCGATACCGGCCGGTGATAGCGCGCGGCATCAGCGAGAGTGAGCAGGACCGTGGCATCCGGAGTGGTGAATTCGCCGAGCGGGGTCGTGAACGTGAGCGATCCGAGCAGGCTGTCGAGCCTGCGGGCGATCCGGTCAAGGTGACGGGATCTAAGGCTGCTCAGCCGAGATGTTCCCGGGCCTTTGATGCGAACTCGCGGACACCCGCTCTTTCGAGTGAATCAACGAGGTCGGACGGCATCAGGGGAGGCCTGCGCTTTTCGGCAGCAAGGCGCGTGATCGTGCTGGCAACCTCATCCGGGAACTCGTCGTACAGGGAGCAGAGGTATGCATCGGGATCCATTACCGGGACAGCATGGTCCTTCATGAAGTCGCAGGTGAAGTCCTTCTCGTTCCACGTGACCAGCGCATCGGCTCCAGCCGCCACTGCAGCCGCCATGTGCACATCGTCATCCGGGTCCCGGCCGCCGACTTCCGTGACCAGGTTCCGGTAGCTGTCCGGCGGGATGCGGGTATCAGCGAAGAACCCCCTGATCGTGGCGGTAATCCCGGCCGCCGCGTCGGGTGACCGCTTACCGCCCCGGACGATGACGCGCTCCCACTCATCGAGAAGCTCCTCGGTCCACAGCACGTCGTGGATCCCGTCCTCGGTGAGCGCGAGTATCAGGTCCATGACCGAGAACGGGTACAGGACATTCGCGTCTACGAACACTCTGGCCACGGAAAGTAAGCATAAGTACGGCAGGCCCGCCGTGTCGGCGATGTCGGCGATCCGGCGCCGACCCTCCGCCCGGCGTTCCCGGCGAGCCTGGAACGCGAGCACGTCCTCCAGCCTGATCCTGCGGTGGCGGCTGCCGGGCAGGAACTCCGATGGGATGTCGCCACGCTCCAGCAGCCGGACCACGAACGGGCGGGACAGCCCGAGCAGTCCCGCGGCCTCGGCGGGCGTGAGGGTGACCTCGGCGGGAATGGCCATAACCGCCCGGCCCGCCGCCAGGTTCGCCGCGGCGCTCATGACCAGCCGGACCAGCGACTGGGGCAGGCTGATCTCCGCGCCGTCCGCGGTGCGCAGGACGAGTTCCCCATCACCCGCGTCTTCCCGGGTGCTCAGCCCTTCCAAGGCCTCGTGGTCAGCGGGAACCGGGTCGATCCGCGTGGCCTCACTTAGGACGCCCGTGCGAGGCATCATCCCTCCCGGCATCTTAACTGAAATAACTGCTACCAGCTAACCATAGCACGCGGATTGCCGACGATGAAGACCTCCCGCTCGCGAGGGTGGTCGTCTCCACCACCTGTCTGCTCCCGGACATCGATTATGCGCATGATTCTGCAAGTGGTATTGCCGGGATTCAGCCAGGCGCCAGGCACGGGCCGGCTTCGCCCTAGTGAGCCGTTATCAAATAATTAATGGGGAGAAGCGGGACGTTGCAGTCGGGCAGAAGTAGGGTTGGGGGCGTGACGTACCGGGGTCGATACAGTGGCGTATGAGGTTCCGCCAGCGATACCGCACTTCGTTAACCGTGAGGACGAGCAGGAACGCGCGTTTCATGCCGTTGATGATTGGAACGAGCCATTCCGGCCATTGTGCGTTGCGGTGAGCGGGATAGCGGGGATCGGGAAGACGGAACTGGCATGCAAGATTCTCCGTGAGTGGCGGGTGCGCTTTCCGGACGGGATACTGCACGTCGATCTGGATGACTACCGCGTGCGCGGGGCGGTGGATCCCATGGAGACGATGGACGCCTTGTTGCGTGCGATGGATACGGGACCTGAGTGGTCCGGGCACTCGCTCGCGGATCGCCGCAGGCTATACCAGACGAAGACGGCGGGCCTGGAACTCGCCGTCTTCATCGATAACGCGCGGTATGAGTCCGAGGTACAACCCCTGCTGCCGGCGTCCGGCTCCAGCGTGGTGGTCGTCACGAGCCATGGACCGCTGGCCGACCTGGAGGCAGGAGCGGCGGTCGAGATCCCGCTGGCCCCGCTGGGCGAGCGGGATGCGATGGACCTCCTGAAGCGCGCCTCCGGTGACCGGCGGCTGGATGACGACGAGGAGACGGCCCGGGAACTTGTCCGGTTGTGCGACGGACTGCCGCTGGCGATCCGCGTGGCAGCCCGCCATATCCGTGCGCACCGGCGGCGGTCTCTCTCCTCTCTGCTGGGCGAGTTCAGGAACAAGTTGCTCGGGGAAGGCCTTCCCGAGGTGGAGAAGATCTGGAATACGGCCTACGAGGCGCTCGGCTCCGACGCGGCTCGCCTCTACCGGCTGCTGGCCGATGCCCCCGGATCCACGTTCACGAAGTACTCTGCCGCGGCAATTCTCGGTTGCGAGCCTGACGACGCTGCCGCGGCCCTGGATGAACTGGACGCGGCGGGGCTGATCACCGACGTCAGCGATGACTTCGGGAGCGAAAGCGAGCGGATGAGCCTGCATGCGCTGCTGCGCGCTCACGCGAAGCGCTGCATGCTACGCGACGGTGACGGGGAGGAACTCGCCGACGCGCAGCGGCGGATCGTGTCCTGGTACCTGCGGCAAGCGCAGCTCGCCGACGCGCGCGCGGCTGGCGGCCGGCTGACCCTGGCGCCGTCCATCCCTAAGCTGCCGGACGCCGAAGACATGCCTTTCGACAACCCGTTCCAATGGCTGGAGGCGGAGCGGCACGCGCTGTACGGGTGCGTCGCCCTCGCGTACGCGCGTGGCCTCGATGCCGAGGCGTGGGCACTGTGCGAGCCGCTGTGGACGCATTACCTCGACCACCCGCACTACACCGACATCGTCGAGGCATTCGGCACCGGCCTGGCCGCGGCCCAGCGGGCGGGACATGTACGCGCTGTGGTACGGATGCGCTGCCAGCTGGCCCGTCCCTACTGGGATAACGGGAAGTTCGAGGAAGCTGACCGGGAGCTTGACCAGGCTCTCGCCGCGTCGCGGGCGCTTAGCGACTCCGCTGACGACCGCAAGCTCAAGGCCTCGGCGATCGAGTTCCGGGGCAGGTTCCGCGGTGCCGAGGGGCGGTGGGATGAGGCGGCAGCGGATTTTGAGGACGCGCTGGGAGCGCACGAGGCGATCGACAACAAATACGGCGTGATGCTGCTCTCCTACCGCCTCGGGGAGGCGGCAGCCAGGCTCGGCGAGTCGGGGCGGGCCGCGGAACTGCTGGAGCGGGCGCACCTGATGGCGGGCCAGCTCGGCCGCCAGCGAATGACCGCGCGGACGGGATTCGCGCTGGCCGGTGTCCTGCGCGGGCTCGGTGAGGCGGAACGGGCACGCGAGCTGTACCACCAGGCGCTGGCGAGTGCGCGGGCACGGGGCTCGGAGTTCGATGAGGCGCGGGTTCTGGACGCCCTTGCCGCGCTGGCCGACGAGACAGGCGATGCGGCCGCGGCTCGGGAGCATCGTGCGGCGGCGAATACCATCCGTGAACGGAACGGAGCCAGCCTCTAAAGCGCCCGCGCCGTATCCGTGGTGGGCAGGAGCCGGGCCTGGAAGCGCCGTTGCCCTATCACGCAGGTGAGGACGACGGGCAGGCCGGGATCGACGGCCAGCCGCGCGTGGACGGCACTGAGAACGGCGGCGGGATCTACGTGCACGATGCGGCCGCTGGTTTCGCGGGGCTCGATCCGGATGCTGAGGAACGATCCGGCGCGGGTGCGTGCCACGCACAGCTCCGGGTCGAGGATGACCGCGGCGGTACGGCATCCGGGGTAGCCGCTCAGGATGCGGGAGGTCCACTCGGCCTCGGTCCGGGTTTCGCTGTGCGGGGAGGATGGGGCCTGGCCGGCCCGGCGGTAGACGAGCCCGGCACCGCGGATGTGGCGCTCGCTGGCCGCTCCGTATTCCGCGGCGAGGTGATGGGCGGGCGAGTCCGTGTGGGCAGGGAAACGCTCCACGCGTACCTCGGTGCCGCTGACCAGCGCGTTCACCGCGAAGGCGCTGACCGGCCGCCCGGTGGTGGCCGGCGGTGGCAGGATCCGGGCAGAGACGGGAACAGGTGGCGGGGTGAGGCCGAGCAGCCGGTATACCTCCGCTTGCAGCCTTTCGACCGCGTGTCCCTGCTCGGCGAACGCGGATTCCGCGAGAGCCGGGCCGGACCCGGGGCGGTACGCGGCGATCGCGGCCTCTAGATCCCCCGGTTGCTCCAGGTGCGGGCTCGCGTCCAGGAGTCCGGCCATCGGGCTGCCGGGCAGCAGCTCGGCTCCCCCATCGCAGGCGCCGATAAGCGGGCAGTCCAGGGCGGCGGCATACAGGGCGGTGGAGCCGTGATCGGTGATCACGGCGTCGGCGGCGATCAGCACCGCGGCCCATTCCTCATAGGGCTCGGCCAGGATCATCCCGGCATCGAGGGCGGGAGCCAGGCGTTCGGAAAGGTCGAAGTCGCCGATCTCGCTGCGCACGTTGGGGTGCACGATCGCGGCCAGCTGGTAGGCGTCATGAGGCAGCCGGGTGGCCAGGTCCATGAAGAGGCCGGGACGCCGTTCGAGCAGCGATTCTGGGCCCCATGTGGAGGTGAGGACGATCAGTCTCCGCCCGCCGGTTCCCAGCACCGCCCGGTAATGGTCGCGTTGTGCGCGGGACGCGAGGATCCGGTCAAGCACGGGATCGCCGGTGACCGTGGCGCGCTCGGCTGCCTCCGGGCTGAGAGCCGCCAGGCGACCGAGCTGGCTGGGATGGGCCAGCGCGTACACAGACGCCAGGACACGGCCGTCATGCAGCAAGTTCGCCGGGTCAAGGCCGGACGGCACTGGGTCCCCCTCCCCGGGGACCGTCTTGTTGAAGCCAGCCCCGTGCGGGAGGAGGACGCAAGGACCTTGCAGTTGCTGGAGATCGCCCTTGGGGCTGGCGGCGAGGATCAAGTCGAATGACTGCTGGCAGGCCTGCGACCACGGAAGGCTGCGAGCGCGGACACGCTCGATGGCCGCCAGGGCCTCGACGCCGAAGTCCGAGCCAGGAATAAGGGTGAAGAGCCGGCTGACGCGATCATCGCCGGCGAACATGGGCATGACATCGAGCAGCCGGTACAGGGCGTTCGCTGACCGTGCGGCGAACAGCACAGCCCGTCGCCCGTCGCCCGTCGCCCGTCGCCCGTCGCCCGTCGCCCGTCGCCCGTCGCCCGTCGCCCGTCGCCCGTCGCCCGTCGCCCGTCGCCCAAAGCAACCATCATAATGCCAATCAGCCATCAAAGTGAGTCTACGGTGGGATGTATGGGGATTTCGAGAATCGATAGCATTTTAGTGACGTATGTCTGATACATGGGCGGATGTTACCTTAGGAGCGTTCACTGAGGCTCGGACACCATGACGGCAGATGACGGCACCTGACGGCACCATGGTTGCGAGTGATCGGGTTGATCTTTCGCGCTATTGAGGGACTTCTGGCGTTCTCTATGAAGAAAATGTGCCATGGACGTGTGGAGTATCGCACTGATCTCAGCCTGCTCGGCGCTGGCCGGCAGCGTGATCACCGGATGGTTCACCCGTAGCGCGGGAGCCCGGCAAGCAGAAGCGGCACGGTACGCGGGAAGCCGGCAAGCCGACGCTCTCCTCGCGACCGTCCGGATGCAGCTCGGGGAACAGCGGGCCGAGCGGGTGCGGGACTCGCGCCGGCGGGTATACCTCGACTTCATCGCCGCCGTGGACGCCGTCATCGTGGCGGGAAGGACGGGAAGGGCCAGCGAAGGGCCGGGAGATGGCCCGCGAGACAGCCGCACCACCCTGCGGCGGGCCCTCGGTGCTGTGCAACTGGAGGGACCCGCCGAGACGACCCAAGCAGCCGAGTACCTGCTCGAGTGCCTGCGAGGCGGCACCGGCCACTCGCCCGACGACCAGGAGGGCGCGAGACAGGCGTTCATCGACGCCGCGCGGAACGCCCTAGCGTCTGTCGAATGACCGTCGAGCTATCGTTGGCAGCTACGCGGTGAGGGGGTTGTGCCAGCGAATGCCCTCGAATCGGGCGAAGCCGGTGTCGTTGGTGACCATTGTGGCGTTGTTGCCAGCGGCGATGGCAGCTTGTTGAACCCGGCGAGATCGAGGCCGGGCGCGAGCTCGGCGTGGTGGACCGTCTCCACCGCCAGCCGGCCAGCCGCTAGTTCACCTACTTCACCGCCAGCGCGTTGGCGGGAGAGCCGACCCCGCCGATCAGGTTGAGAGGCTTGGCGGTGAGCAGGAACTCGTAGGTTCCGTCCGCGGCACAGGCCTCGGCCAGCTCGTCCAGCTTCCAGCACTCGCCGAGGAACAGCCCGAGCAGGGCGATCAGCGGGCGGTGCATCATCCCGTTGTGCGACGGCCCGCGTTCCGGGACCGGCTCGCCCGGGATCACGAACCCGGAGTCGGGATTCACCGGATGCGCCTCGACCCCGGCGTTGTCGCTGGCCACCACCGCGACCTGGTGGTCCCACAGGTACCCGACCATCTCCGGTGACTGGCCAAGGCCCGGCGCGCGCCGGTCGCGCCGGCGCCGTTCCCGCTCCTCGGGCGCGAGCCCCAGGTAGTAGCCCGACCAGCCGGTCCGCACCAGCAGGATGTCGCCGGACTCAAGCGCCACGCCCTGGGCTTCCAGCGCGGCGTCCAAGTCCGATGGCCAGATCATCTGGTTGGTGGTGAGGTCGTAGTCCCGGCCGGCCGCCTCGAAGTAGCGGGGCAGGTCGATCAGCACGCCGCGGCCGGCGATGCCCTTCTCCGCCACGAGCTGGATGCCGAGCTCGGGGCGGCCGACCTCGATGGCCTCGTCCTTGACGCCGCCGTAGAAGCCGTACTCCGGGTGCCGGATGTGCCGCAGGCCGTCGATCTGGGTGGTGGACTGCAGGTAGAACGAGTCCAGCCAGTCGTCCCTGTGGTTGGGGTTGTTGGAGAACATGTGGTGCTCGGAGGCCGGGCGGGTGCCGGCGATGCTCGGGACGAACGTGTTGAGCGGGTAGTCCAGGTTGTAGACGCGGCCCGCCGAGACCAGCCCCGCGGCCCGGATCGTGGCCTGCTCCGTGAGGAAGTTCAGCGTGCCGAGCTGGTCGTCTGGGCCGAACACCCCCCAGGACGATCCGGGCGGCCCGTCGGTGCGCGCCAGCAGCTCGCGGTAGATCGGCACCTGTGCCCGGCGCTCGTCCATCGAAGGTGCCCGGCGCCCGTTCATCGGAGGCCGATGAGGCGGGCCGGGTTGTCCCTGATCATCAGCCGGATCTCCTTCTCCTTGACCCCGCTGTCGAGCAGCTTCCCGACGATCTGCCGGTAGGCCTCCACCGGCAGCGGCTGGCCCACCTGCCCGAGATCCGAACCGAGCGAGGTGCTCTCGGGTCCGATGAGGCTGATCCAGTCGAGCAATTCGCGAATCGTGAAGCGCTTCTCGTCGTAGTACATGCCCAGCTCGTGCTCGATGACCGCGCCGAGCCCGGCCAGCTCGGCGGCCTGCTGGCGCTCCACCGCGACCACGAAGTTGGGGTGGCTGAGGATGAGCTGGCGGTGACCGGACGCGGCGGCGGCCTCGACCAGCGCCCGCGCGGGCTCGGGGCCGAGGTGCCCGGTGGAGATCAGCGCGCCGGCCTCCTTGGCCTGGCCGATGATCTGGTGCACCTCGGGCTTCAGGTCGCCGTCGGTGCCGAAGATCGAGATCTCCTCGCTCTGCATCATGCCGCGGGGCTGGAAGTGCTGCCGCACCTCCTCGTCGTGGGCGGCGTGGCACAGGTGGGCCTGGGCCGAGATGGTCGGGAACCAGATGACCTTGCCGCCCAGCCTCAGCGACCGGTCCACCGCGAACGGGTTCAGCCCGCCGTTATGGCTGTTCAGCGCGATCCCGCCGAAGACCTCAACCTCCAGGCCGTCCAGCAGCGGGGCCATGGCCAGGATGTCGGTCACGGTGTCGTGATAGTGGCACTTGGCCACGATCGCGCGGAACCCGGCCTCGCTGGCCTGCCTGGCCGCCTCCGCGTGCGTGATCCGCCGCGGCATCGGCGACGGGCCCGAGTGGCAGTGCAGGTCCACCGCGCCGAGCAGGATGTTATCAACCGCGCCCATTCACGCTCCTTCGCTTGTCAACTCGGGCTCGGGCTCGCCCGACCCGCCCGACCCGCCCGAACCCGACCCGCCCGAACCGGCGCCCCTGGCGACCTCGGCATCGGGGGTCATGACGACGCCGCTGGTCTCGGGCAGGAAGCACACCGCCGTGAAGCTCAGCGCGCTCACCAGCACGCATGCCGCCGCGACCAGCCACGGCTGGCCGTTCAGCGCCGTCACCAGGGCCAGCCCGATGATGGGCGTGACGGAGGTGAGGCCCGCGGTGGACAGCTCGCGGGACATGGAGACGCCCGAGTAGCGGTAGGCGGAGGCGAACAGCTCGGGCAGGTAGCCGGCCTGCGAGCCGGTCAGCGCCATGTTGGTCGGGGCGATGAGCACGATCGAGGCCAGGAAGAGCAGGGCCGGCGAGCCGGTGTCCAGCGCCGCGAAGTACGGGAACGCGATGACCCCGCACCCCGCGCACTGGATCAGGAAGACCGGCTTGCGGCCGTACCGGTCCGACAGGTGGCCGGTCAGCGGCACCAGGAAGATCGACAGGGCGCAGGCCAGGATCACGCCGGTCAGGGTGTCCGCGCTCGGCACTCCCTTGGAGACGCTGAACGTCAGGCCGTAGGTGGTGGTCATGTAGGAGTTGAACGCGATCGGGGCGGTCAGGGCGATCGACAGGACTAGCCGCAGCGGCGCCTTGCGGAACACGGTGAGGGCCGGCACCGTGCGCACGTTCTTGCGCTCCTCAAGCTCCCGGAAGACCGGCGACTCGGAGATCCGCAGCCGCATCGCGACGCCGACGGCGATCAGGATGACGCTGCACACGAACGGGATCCGCCAGCCCCACGAGTACAACTCGCCCGCTGGCAGCAGGCTGAACAGCGTGACGCCAATGATCGCGGCGGCCATCTGTCCGACGTAGATGCCGCTGCCGCAGACCGACGTCCAGAAGCCGCGCTGCCGGGGTGGCGCCAGTTCCCCGACCAGGGTCAGCGACCCCGCGTACTCCGCGCCCGAGCCGAGGCCCTGGGCCAGCCGCAGGATGACGAGCAGGACGGGCGCCCACAGGCCGGCGGCGGAATAGGCGGGCAGGCAGCCGACGAGGACGGTGGCGGAGCCCATCAGGGTCAGCGTCATGATCAGCGACAGCTTGCGGCCGTGCTTGTCGCCAATGTGGCCGAAGATGATCCCGCCGACCGGGCGGGCGAGGTATCCCACGCCGAACGTGGCGAACGACGCGAGGGTCCCGGCCGTCGGGGAGAACTTCGGGAAGAACAGGTGCGGGAAGATCAGCGCAGCCGCCTGCGCGTAGACGAACATGTCGAACCACTCGAGGGACGTCCCGATGAACCCGGCGGGCAGGATGTATTTCCGTGATTGCTTCCAGCTGACGGCGGAGGCGGTCGTCGCGGTCATGGGGAGCTCCTTCGATGGATCATCCCGCATCATGAATCGATCATCCTGCTATCCAGGATTGACGGATTGACGGACACGCTAGATCGAGACCGGAAGGCCGTCAAGGCCCTATTCGCCAGGTAGCCGCTACGCCAGCAACTGGCGGGACAACCGCGCCGCCGTCTCCTTCATGGTGGCGATGACGGGAGAATCCGTGGACCGGGGCATGCTCTCGGCCGGGCCGATGAGCCCCAGCGTCGCCGCGATGTGGCCGCCGATGAAGACCGGGACCGCCGCGCCGATCACGCCGGGGATCGACGTGGGGCCCGCGAGCGAGGTCACGATGGCGCACTGCTCCCGTTCCGCGGCCTCGAGGCTGGCCGCGACCCTGGCCATCTCCGGGCGCTGCGCGAACCGCTGCTGCACGCGGGGCGAGAAGGCCAGGAACACCAGTCCCTGCGCCGTCTCGAAGACGCCGAGCTGCGCTCCGCTCCTGACGGTTATCCGGGCGGTGGTGGAGGTGTGGTCGTTCACCGCGACCACGCGCACCGACTCCTCGTCCCAGACGCTGAGCACCACGGTCATGTCGAACTGGTTGACCAGCTCGCTCATCAGCGGCCGGGCCAGTTCCACCAGCGGCATGCTCTCCGCCGCCGCCAGGCCCAGCTCGATGCACCCGCCGCCCAGCCCGTAGCGGCCCGTCGCCGGGTCGTAGCGGAGCAGCCCGGCCCTGCGGAGCGCCGCGCAGTACCGGTGGGCGGTGGAAACCGACATTCCGCTGCGCTGCGCGATGTCCGTGGGCCCGAGCGAGCCCACGCTCGGCAGGAACAGCCGCAGCAGCGCGCCGGCCCGCTCGACCGACTGGATCGATGTCGAGCCCAGCGGCGAGACGTCATCGGATAGCGCTGTCCTGGGCCTGTTCATCACCCGAACTTTACACGTCCCGGCCCCAGGTGCCCGGGCGCTGGGCAGTCGCCGTGATCCGTTAGGACATCAAATTCATTTGACCGAACGGATCGTGGCGCTTCATCCCCCCGAGTCTCCTCCCCCGGGGTAGGCATGGCCGAGTTCGGCGTCTATCCTGGATAGCAGGATGATTAATTCATGATGCGGGATGATCCAGAGGAGGAGCGATGTCGATCGGTAGCTACGCCCGCCTTCAGGGGACGCCTCCGCACGAGGCCGAGGGATCCGCATCGACGTGGTGGGTCCGGGCCGCCAACATGGTCACCGCCTACTCGGAGGTCGTGCCCGGTTCCGTGCTCGAGCGGGCGGACAACGCCGACGAGTACTTCGTCTGGGCGCTGTTCACGCCGTGCCAGGTGGCCGCCGGCGGTGAAACCGTGGACGTGCCGGCCGGATCGGTGGTG
Source organism: Nocardiopsaceae bacterium (assembly GCA_017354375.1). Taxonomy (GTDB): domain Bacteria; phylum Actinomycetota; class Actinomycetes; order Streptosporangiales; family Streptosporangiaceae; genus Trebonia. The sequence goes on from JAFMRC010000133.1 coordinate 10,964, forward strand.
ATCGTTCCGCCGGGCGCCTCCAGCGTCCGGTTCTCCGAGCGGGGCTCGGTCTGGCGGGGGTTCACCTCGCTCAACGACGACCTGCTCGGCAAGGCGCCGAACAGCGGCGAGTACGCCGAGCGCGCGCCGAACGTCGCGCCGGTCGAGCCGTGGCCGATGCCGCCCGGCGGGTACAAGATCCGGGAGTACCGGCTCGACGACACCCCGGCCGGCAAGCCGCACTGCTACGCGCACCGCACCGCGATGACCAACCTCGCCTGGCCGGTGGCGACGAAGCCCCGCCCGACGGACGCGATGAGCCCGCACACGCACGAGGATTTCGAACAGGTGTCGATCATCCACTCCGGGACGATGGTGCACCACATGCGCCGGGCCTGGTCGCGCAACCTCAACGAGTGGCTCCCCGATGAGCACGTGGTCCTCACGGCCCCGGCCGTCGCGATCTCGAAGCCGCCGGACGTCCACACCACGCAGGCGGTCACGGCCGGCGAGCGCGTCGGGCTCATCGATTTCTTCTCCCCGGTCCGGTGGGATTTCTCGAACATCGACGGGATGGTCGTCAACCGGGACGAGTATCCGATGCCGGAGAGCAAGCCCCGCTCGTATGCGGGCGTGACGACCGTGTACGCCGCCGACGACCCGCGTGCGGCGCTGAACCGGATGAGCCGCGCGACATGATATGGCTCAGGGACCTGATCGACGACCCGGACCGCGGTGTCCCGCCCATCGGGACCTTCATGAAGATCCCGGCCGTCGAGACGGTCGAGATCGTGAAGCTCGCGGGGTTCGACTTCATCGTCCTCGACGCCGAGCACGCCCTGCTGAGCCTGGCCGACCTGAACCGGATGATCCTGGTGGCGCGGGCGATCGGCCTGGCCCCGGTCGTGCGGGTGGCCGACCACGGGTACGGGGACGCCCAGCGGATCCTGGACGCCGGCGCGGCCGGGCTGTTCTTCCCGCACGTGTCTGACCGGGCCGAATGCGAGCGGGTCGTCCGCCAGGCGTCGCACCCGCCGCGGGGCACCCGGGGCGCCGGCGGCGGCATGCGGGCGGGCGACTGGGGGATGGCCGGCCGGGGGAAGGCGAGCTACCTCGCGGACGGGGCCGGCAAGGTCATGCGCATTCCGATGATCGAGGAACGGGTCGCCGTCGGCAACGCCGACGAGATCCTCGCGGTCGACGGCGTGGACGGCGTCTTCATCGGCCCGGGGGACCTCTCGATGACCATGGGCCTGAAGCGGACCGACCCCGAGGTCGCCGGGGCCGTCGAGGACGTGCTGAAGAAGGCGAAGGCGGCTCGGGTCCCGGTCGGGACCGTCGCGGCCGACGCGGGCGGCGCGCGCCGGCTGATCGGGGAGGGCTACGACTTCATCCTGGTCAGCAACGACACCGGAATGCTGGCCGCCACGGCCATGGCCCTGATCGACGAGATCCGGGGTTAGGAATCGACGAGATCCGGGGTTAGGAGAAGTAATGGGGACGCCGACGATCACCGGTGCCGAGTACCTGGCCCGGGCCCTGGACGCCTACGGCGTCACCGCCGCGTTCTTCGTTCCGACGATCCTGAGCCGGACGCTGCGGGAGATGGAGGAGCGGACCGGAATCCGGCGCATCCTGACGCACGGGGAGAAGGCCTCCGTGTACATGGCCGACGGCTACGCCCGGGCCAGCGGCCGGCCCGGAGTGTGCATGGCGCAGACCGTGGGGGCCGCCAACCTCGCCGCCGGGCTGCGTGACCCGTTCCTCGGCTGCTCCCCGGTGCTCGCGCTCACCGGGGGCCCGTACCACTGGAGCCGCGGCCGGAACTACTACCAGGAGATCGAGGACTTCCCGCTGTTCAAGCCGGTGACGAAGTTCAGCGCCCAGGTCACCGACGCCAGCCGGCTGCCCGACCTGCTGGCCCGCGCCTTCGCCGCCGCGACCGTCGGCAAGCCGGGCCCCGTGCACCTGGAGCTGGCCGGCCACTCCGGCGAGGACGTGGAGGACACCGAGGCCGCCGCCGAGGTCCCCGCCGCCTTGCCGGCCAGGGTGCCCCGCCTGCGTGCCCGTCCCGCCGCGGAGTCCGTCGC
>JAFMRC010000362.1 GCA_017354375.1 Nocardiopsaceae bacterium
GCCCCGGAGGCCGCGGCCGCTAACCCGACCGCGCACGTCACGGTCACGCACGGGCCAGCGGTCCAGAACGGCGGCGTGGGGCTCCACCTGGTCCAGCCGGGCGGTCAGCCGCAGGCTGACCACGGCACCTCGAACGCCGCGACCAGCACCAACTGGTCGGGCTACGCGGCGACCGGGAGCACCTACAAGTCCGTCTCGGCGAGCTGGGTGCAGCCGAAGGCGACCTGCAAGTCGGGCTCGCAGTACGCCGCCTTCTGGGTCGGCCTCGACGGTGACGGCAGCAATTCGGTCGAGCAGGACGGCACCGACTCCGACTGCTCCGGCGGCTCGCCGAAGTACTACGGCTGGTACGAGATGTACCCGAGCGCGTCGCACACCTTCGGGAAGACCGTCAAGCCCGGCGACACGATCAGCGCGTCGGTCACCTTCGAGGGCAGCGGCTCCTTCAAGCTGGTGCTGTCGGACAAGACCGCGGGCTGGAGCTCCAGCACGACCAAGTCGCTGTCCTCCGCGAAGCGGTCGTCCGCCGAGGTGATCATCGAGGCGCCGGCCAGTGGCCTCACCGGTAGCGTCCTGCCGCTCGCGGACTTCGGCACGGTCCACTTCAGCAATTCGAAAGTCAACGGGGCCGCGATCGGGAACACCAGCCCGACGCAGATCGACATGGTCAACAGCAGCGGTGCCAAGAAGGACACGGTCTCGTCGCTGAGCGGCGGCGAGAGCTTCAGCGCCACCTGGGACCGTTCCAAGTAACGGTCCCAGCGTCAGCGCGGGAGGCCCCGCGGCGACTTCGGCGCCGCGGGGCCTTCGCGTCAGCTCACGTCGTCACCGGCCACCTCGATTGCGCGATCGATGGGGTTATAGCGCGCTCGATTGCGTAATCGAGCGCGCTGCGGCATTGACGTCAGCGGGTGAAGGTGAACATGGTGGCGTCCCGCTCCAGGGGTTCCGGGGTTCCGGTGAAGCGGTGGGTGCCGCAGCACTGCTGGTACTCCCGGCTGGACAGCCACGTGCGCTCGAAGCCGCGCTCCTCGAACCAGGCGCAGAGCCGCGGAACCGGATCCTCCGCGTGCTTCAGCGACCGGCCGCGGGTCCAGATCACGGTGCCGCCGGTCGCGCACAGCTGGGTGCAGTAGCCGGTCACCCGCTCGATGTCCGCGTCGGCCATGTTGCCGAACATCCCGCAGGCGAGTACCACATCGGCGGGCACGAAGTCCGCGTACTGGCTGGTCAGCGACGCGTCGCCGGTGACGATCTCGACGGTGCCCGGACCGGTCCCGACGGTCAGTCCGACGCGCGCGGCAACCTGGCGGGCGACCTCGGTGTTGCGCGGATCGAACTCGACCAGGCGGGCGGCCACGTCACCGCGGCGAGGATGGTCAGGGAGGACGCCGAGCACATCGTGCCCCTGGCCGGCGCACAGGCTGAGCAGGCGGACCGGGCCAGCGGGCGCCTCGTCCAGCGCGACGCGGAGCCGGTCGGTGACCCAGGCCAGCCGCCGGGACAGGCCGCTGGACGGGTCGTCATAGGGGGCATGCCAGTCGTACCAGTCACGCTTGCGCTTAGTTCCGGGAGAAGACACGCTGGCCAGGCTAGGCTCCGCTCGCTCATAATCAGGCAAACTTAACCAATAACCAAGAAAACTTAAAAAACGCCCAGGAAAGAGGCGCTGGGTACCTCACGGATGAACCGCGGCGGCCTTCTCCAGCGCGGGCAGCGGCACCCAGCCGTCGTGGGACCAGGTGATCTTCCCGGCGGCGTTCACCAGCGCCAGCCACGGCTGGTCCTGCACGTGGTAGCCGTCGGCGACCCGGCCCGAGGAGTCGAGGCCGACCGGGTAGTTCAGCCTGCCGACGGACGACAGGTAGGACCGGACCGCCCGCGCGGACGGCTCCGTCACCGTCTCGTCCACCGCCGTCACCGCGGGGAGGCGGCGCGCCGCCGCATACGACGTGTAGGAGTTCAGCGACTTCAGCTCGCCCGCCAGGTCAGAGGTCTCGCGGACCCAGGTGGCGAAGAACACCACCAGCCGCGGCTTGCCCGGTCCCAGCGAGACCGCCGGGCCCCCGGCGGCGCTGGCCAGCGTGACGGGCGACGACGGCCCCCGCGGCGTGATCGTGGCCATCGAACGCTGGCTGAGCAGCTTCGGGTGAGACGGCAGCAGCGACGACAGCTCCCGCGCGAGGACCTGGGCGGACTGGCCGATGCTGTCATACGACATCTGCGTCAGGTACACCTTCCGCAGCTTCCCCTGGGCGTCGATCGCGTACAGCGCGGGCGTGTGGTCGATCTGGCCCTTCTGGATCTGCACCGCGATGTGGTAGCCCTTCCAGGCGGACCGCAGCCTGGGCAGCGACCCGGTCAGGAAGTCCCACTGGTTGACCATGCCGTGCGCGCGGGAGTAGGCCATCACGTCGGACACCGACCTGGCGTCCGGGTTCGCGTCGATGCCGAGCAGCTGCACCTGGCGGCCCGCCTTGCCGAGCAGTTCCTTCGCCAGCAGCATGCTCTCCGTGGTGAGCGGGCATACCGTGGTGCACCGGGAATCGGTGAAGGCGAGCAGCACCACCTTGCCGCGGAACTGGCTCAGCGACATCGGCTGGCCGAACTGGTTCGTCAGCCGGAAGTCCGCTGCCGGCGCGTTGCCGAGGGAACTGCCGGGATCGACGTTCGGGTTCCGCTCGGCGGCGGTGCCCGGGCCGCTCGCCCCGCCCGCCCCGCCCGCCGCGGACGACTTCCCCGATGAGCAGCCGCTCAGCAGGGCGACCGTAGCCAGCAGCGCCGCCGTGCCCGCGGCCAGCGCCGCCCTCGCCCGCAGCCCTGCCCTCGTCGTCCTCGGGAACATGCCCTCATGCTACTACCGCGCCCGCGCGCAACTACTACGCCGTGTCGGAGACGGGATCCTCGCCGGCGCCGGACCGCGACGGCAGCGGCTCGGACGGCGGTGACTCGGACGGCAGCGGCTCGGACGGCTCGTCCCCCACGATCACGCCGCCGCCGTGGCCCCACGCGATGTACCGCCAGGACAGGTTGATGAGCGTCGATACCCTGTTCCGCATTCCGAGCAGGTAGGCCAGGTGCAGCCCGAGCCAGGCCAGCCAGGCGAGCGTGCCGCTGAACCGCGGGCCGCGGGGCAGCTCGACGACGGCGGAGCGGCGGCCGATCGTCGCCATTATGCCCTTGTCGTGGTAGGAGAACGGCCTCGTCTCCTCGCCCCGGGCCAGGGCCAGGATCTGCTCCGCCGCGTGCCGGCCTTCTTGCAGCGCGGGCTGCGCGAGCTGAGGCGACGGGTCACCGGGGTTGAGGGCGATGTCCCCGGCCGCGAAGATCCGCCCAGATCCCTGGACCCGCAGGTCGGAGCCGACGAGGATCCGGCCGCCGCGGCCCTGCGGCAGGCCCCACTGGCCAACCGCGTCGGGGGCGGCCACGCCAGCCGCCCAGACGGTCAGGTCGCTGTGCAATTCCTCGCCGCTGTCGAGTACCACGCGGTCCGGCTCGACCGACTGGATCTTCGTGCCGAGCAGCACGTCGACGCCGCGCCCTTCCAGCTGCCTCCTCGCGTACTCGCGCAGCTTGGGCCCGAACGGCATCAGCAGGGCCGGCGCCATCTCGACCAGCCGGACGTGCACGCGAGCGGGATCGACGTCGGGGAACGTGGCCTTGAGCACGTCGTTGCGCAGTTCGCCCAGCGTGCCCGCCAGCTCGACCCCGGTGGCGCCACCGCCGACCACGGTGACGGCGAACTCGCGGCGGGCGCGATCCGTGCTGAGCTGCTCGAAGCCGTTCATGAGGTGGTCGCGCAGCACGAGGGCGTCCGCGCGGGTGTAGAGCCCGAGGGTGCGGCTGGCCGCGCCCGGCACCCCGAAGTAGTTCGCCGATACCCCCGTCGCCAGTATCAGGTAGTCGAAGTCCAGTACCCGCCCGTCGGCCAGCCGGATGCTCTGCTCGCCTCCCTGCTCCGCCGGTTCAACGGCGACCAGCTCGCCGCGGATGTAACGTGCCCGGCGGCGGGCGGCGAAGCCGCCGACCGGGTAGGAGACGTCACCGGGATTCAGGCCGCCGGTCGCCACCTGGTACAGCAGCGGCTGGAAGGAGCTGTACAGGTTCTTGTCGATGATCGTGACGCGCGTGCCCGCCTTGCGCAGGGCCGCCACGGCCGCCAGCCCGGCGAAGCCCGCGCCGACGATGATCACGTGCGGAGGGCCTCGGTCGCTCTCAGTCCTATTGCTCTCGGTTTGGTTACTCTCCGTCATGCCACTTTCGTTCCTGAGCTTTTCGTGCCGTCGGCGTTGCCGACGCTCTCCGAATCGCCCCTTTGCCCCGGCACCCGTGGCTGCTCCTCGCCATCGGGCGTGAGTGACCGTGGCCACAGCCCCCGGACCCGGACCGCGTCTATCTCCGCCACGTACAGCGTCACCTTGGCCTGCAGGTACGTCCACGCCATCAGGCCGAGCACCAGGCCGAACGTGCCGTACAGCGACGACGCCCGCTGCAGCTGGTGGCTGACGATATAGCCGCCCGCCAGCTGGAGCACCTGCCACACGACGGCCGCGATCACCGCTCCGTAACTCAGGTCCCGCCACGGCACCTTGAAAACGGACGCGATCCGGAAGGAGATCCAGAACATCCCCACGTTCAGCGCGAACGAGACGAGTATCGCGCCCGCGCTCGCGCCGAACCCGGTCAGCAGGTGCCCCGCGCCGCCCGCGACGCTGGACAGGAACGTCGTCAGCACGAACCCGAACCCGACCGTAAGCGTCAGCAGCACGTTGTACACCAGTGCCCACACGAAGCCGGGCCGCTCGTCGCGCGGCACGTCCCATACCTCGCACATCGCGTTCTGCATCGCCGCGGCGGCGCCCCGCGCGCCGAACACCAGCAGCACGATGCCGAAGGCCAGTGCCAGCCCGCTGCCGGAGATCTCTCCGAGATGGCCGTCGATTTGCGGGCCTATCACCGGATACTGGGCCAGCGCGGAATCGATCAGCTTGTGCTGCAGGTCCGGGTGGCCCTTCAGCACGATGTCCAGCACGGTGCCCAGGACGAGCAGCAGCGGGAAGATCGCCGCGACCGCGAAATAGGCGATCAGCGCGGCCAGGTTCCCGGCCTGGTCGTCGCTGAACTTCTTCCAGACCGCAACGGGGAAGGCCAGCCATGGGTACCGCTTCTGAAGGCGGTCCACGGCGCCGACGGCCTTGCTGATCTGCTTCATCTGCATGCATGCCTACCCGCTGCTCGCTGGTTAACCACAAAATCCGGTATCCCGAACGGATGTTCCTGGCTCTTTCAGCGTCCAGCGAAACTATCTCGTCACACCCGAAGCACCCGAAGCTCCCGTCACACGTTCAGGGCGACCAGTTCCGGATCCGCGCAGTACTGCACGGCGGCGGGCGGCGAGGCCTCGCCGGGG